>RFMG01000236.1 GCA_009927835.1 Verrucomicrobiota bacterium
CAGACCACCTACTATATTCTCTCCCGGATGAAGGGGATTTGTAAGGTGTGGCTGGATCGACAAAGGGCGAAAAGCAGCTGAGAAGTGTCGGTTAGGATTAGGATTAAGGTGAAGAGCAAAAAAATTCTGAAAGCGGAAATTGAAAAAAATCCCTGCGGTCTCTGCGCTCGCATAAGGTTTGGTCCCCTCAAACCTGCCCCCGCCAACCCTTTCCTCTTGCTCCGCGAGGAGGTGTATCGCCCCTGACGTAGGGGGATTATCAAAAGCGATCTACCAGGGTTAAGTCACCAACCCTCAGCCCAAGTCGTAGGGGATGCGGATGCCGGGCTCGTCCTTGGGAAAGTGCCGGTGGTTGCGGGTGACAAGCAGGCAACCCTCGGTGCGGGCAGTGGCCCAGATTACGGCGTCGGGCAGGCGCAGGCGGAGCTTTTTTCTCAGCTGCACGGCCTCTTCGGCCACGGCGGTGGAGAGAGGGTGGACTTTCAGCGAGTCCAGAAAACGGCGGCACTCCTTTTCTTCTTCCTGCCCCTCTGAGCCGCTGAGCACTTCCATCCAGGTGACGACGCTGATTTCCCAATCGGCGTAGCGACGCAGTTCCTGCTCCGCTTTGGTTTGGCCTTGGAGAAAATCGATGAGGACGTCGCTGTCGAGAATCGCCCTCAAACCGGATTCCACTCTCCGCGGATCAAGTCGACCCATTCGCGGCTTTTGATTTTTTTGCCCTTCCAGAGGCCGAAACCGCGTTGCCGTTCCGAGGCACCCTTTTCCTTGAGGAGTTCCGTGACGGCCTCCCGGATAGCTCGGGCGCGGGAGATACCTTTTTGCTCGCAGTAGCCGCTGAGGCCTTGGACCTGCTCTGCCGACAGTTCAATAATCGTCCGCATATATGATGACTACCATCGTTATCATATAAATCAAATATTTTTTCAGTTATTGCGGGCGGGCCCAGGCGCTTCCCCAAAAATGTGGTAGGGGGGATTTGACTTAGAATTATTCTAATTCAGTATAGTGGTTCTCATGAGATTGCTTGGACAAGAAGATAAGGAGACGTTGGCGATGGCTTTGGATCATTCCGGCCAGCGGGCCACCCCCCAGCGGGAGACCGTTTTCGGAGTCCTATTGGACCAGCGGGATCACCCGACGGCGGATGAGGTTTACGCCCGTACGAAGTCCCGCATGCCGACGATTTCCATGGCCACGGTCTATAATTGTCTCGAAACCCTCGTCTCCAGCGGGCTGGTGAAGCAGGTGAACATCGAGCGTGAGCCCACCCGTTACTGTCCCAACCTTGCCCCGCATGCCCATTTTCACTGCCGGGATACGGGTCGGGTTTATGACGTGCCGGTGCCCGAAGGGATGATGAAGGATTTGGCGAAGGTGTTGCCGGGCGAGTATTCCGCCGATTCGGTGGAGCTGGTCTTCCGCGGGCACCTGGCGAAGGAAAAAACAAAATGAAAAGCTGTCTCGAGATCCGCGGGTTGAAGGCGGCGATCGGCGGGACCGAAATCCTGCACGGTCTGAATCTCTCCGTTCCGAAAGGGGAGGTGCATGCGATCATGGGTAAGAACGGTTCGGGCAAGAGCACGCTGGCCAAGGTGATGGCGGGGCATCCTGACTACGAGGTCACGGGGGGGGATGTTCTGTTGGACGGGAATACGATCCTGGGTCTGGAGCCGGACGTGCGGGCACGGGAGGGCCTTTTCCTCGCCTTCCAGTATCCGAGTGAGATTCCAGGGGTGACGATTGCCAACTTCATGAGGGCGGCGCTGAATGCCCGTCGTCCCGAGGGTCAGGAGATCGATGCGGTCGAGTATTACAACGAGCTCTACCAAAAGATGGATCTCTTAAAGATCGATCGGTCGTTCACTTCCCGGGCCGTGAATGACGGTTTTTCGGGAGGGGAAAAGAAGAAGAACGAGATTCTGCAGATGGCCATGTTGGAGCCCAAATATGCGGTGCTGGATGAAACCGACTCGGGTTTGGACATCGATGCACTCAAGATTGTCGCCCACGGGGTGAACAGCCTGCGCGGGCCGAAGATGGGGATTTTGGTGATCACCCACTATCAGCGTTTGCTGGATTACATCGTGCCGGACGTGGTGCATGTGATGGTGGACGGCCGGATCGTGAAGAGCGGTCCGAAAGAGCTCGCTTTGGAGATGGAAAAGAAAGGATACGACTGGGTGGAAAACCTGGTGGCGGCCTGAGGAGATCGTATGAGTGAAACCAACACGCTGGAAAAACCGGACCTGAAGATCGACCAGGATGAGGGGAACTTTTCCTACCCTGAGGATTACGCCTTTGATGCGGGGACGGGGTTGACGGAGAAGACGATCGATTACATTTGCGAAGCAAAAGAGGATCCTGATTGGGTCCGGGAGTTTCGAAAGAAAGCCCTGAAAGTTTTCAAGGACAAGCCGCTGCCGACCCACTGGGCCAGCAAGGATCTGGAAAACATTCATTTCGATGATTTCCGCTACTACCTCTCCAAGGGGGCGAAGCCGAAGAGGACCTGGGATGAGGTGCCGGACGACGTGAAACGAACCTTCGAGCGGCTGGGAATTCCCGAGAAAGAGCGGGCCTTCCTAGCGGGAGTGGAGGCGCAGTTCGACAGCGAGGCGGCCTACTCGAACATCAAAAAAGCCGTGGCGGAGCAGGGGGTGATCTTTGTGGGAAGCCGGGAAGGACTGAAGGACCATCCTGAGATCTTTCGAAAGTGGTTTGGGAAGGTGATTCCGACGGCGGACAACAAGTTCTCCGCCCTGAACAGCGCGGTGTTTTCGGGTGGATCCTTTATCTACGTGCCCAAGGGCGTGAAGGTGAAGCATCCCCTGCAGGCTTATTTCCGGATCAATGCGGAAAACTTCGGCCAGTTTGAGCGGACCTTGATCATCGTGGACGAGGGGGCGGAGCTAACCTACATGGAGGGCTGCACGGCTCCCAAGTTTGATTCGGTCACGCTGCATAGCGCGGTGGTGGAGTTGGTCGCGATGAAGGGAGCGAAGCTGCAGTACATCACCGTGCAGAACTGGAGCCCGAACGTCTTCAACCTGGTGACCAAGCGTGGATTGGCCCATGAGGAGTCGGAGATCAAGTGGATCGACTGCAACATCGGGTCCCGTCTTACGATGAAGTATCCCGGGGTCATCCTCAAAGGACGCAAAGCGCGGGGGGAGGTCCTCTCGATCGCGTTGGCCAACAGCGGCCAGCATCAGGACACCGGCGCGAAGATGATCCACGCGGCGGACGAGACGACCTCGAACATTATTTCAAAATCGATTTCGATCGGGTCGGGTCGGGCCACCTACCGGGGGCTGGTGCACATCCCGCGGCATTTGAAGGGCTGCAAGAACAACACCGAGTGCGATGCGCTGCTGATCAACACGGAGTCGCGGACCGACACGTATCCCGCCATCGTGACCCGGGGGGAGGGAAATTCGGTTCAGCATGAGGCGAGCGTGTCAAAGGTGAGTGCGGAGCAGATTTTTTACATGCAGCAGAGGGGGTTGACGGAGGGGCAGGCGATGAGTCTGAGCGTGAACGGGTTCGTCAATGACCTCGTTCGCCAGTTTCCGATGGAGTATAGTGTGGAGTTGAAACGGCTGATCGACCTCGAGATGGAGGGGTCGGTCGGTTAAAAAAAGAAACCATCGAATAGGAGAATCCTGACCATGGCCGATACCGCCAACCGCTACCCTGAAAACATCGCGGGAGCCTACTACGTTGACAACCAGTGCATTGACTGCGACCTGTGCCGCGAAACGGCGCCGGCCAGCTTCAAGCGCAACGACGACGGCGGCTACTCTTTCGTCTACAAACAACCGGAAACACCCGAGGAGCAGAAGCTTGCCAAGGAGGCGATGGAGGGGTGTCCGGTTGAGGCGATCGGCAACAACGGCGCCTGAGGTCGCAGCATGGCGGATCGATCGGGGCAGACTCCCCTGAATCCAAGCGGCTTGACCGGGCCGGCCTGGTGGGAGGAGAGGAAGGCGGCGGCTTGGAAGAAGTTCCAGGCCCTGCCGATGCCGAGGCGAAATGAGGAGGATTGGCGGTTCGCCACCATCGATGCGATCCAGCTGGGGGATTTCCGCCCGGGTCAAAAAGGCAGCACGTCCAAGGAGGCGTTGCTCAAACGCAGCTCGGCTTCCTTTTCCCATGCGGCGAAAGCGGTCTTTTCCAATGACCGGCTTCTCCACATTGAGGGAGGAGAGGAGTTGGCAAAGCAGGGTGTGGTTTTCGAATCCCTTGCCGGGGCTTTGGAGAGGCATCCCGGCCTGCTCGAGAAGCACTTCATGGCGCACCCGGTGGATCTGGGGGCGCAGAAGTTCGCCGCCCTGCACGCCGCCCATGCGTCGGCGGGGGTGTTGATTCATGTGCCGAAGGGTGTGGAGGTAAAGCACCCCCTGATCACCCATCACTGGCTGGATGGGGATGCGTCGGCCGTTTTTCCCCACACGTTGATCGTGGCGGGGGAGAATGCGAAGGTGACGGTGGTGGACCACTTGGGCTCCACGCAAGGGAACGGGCGAGGGTTGGCGTGTGGGGTCACCGACCTGCTGGTGGGTGCGGGGGCGAAGGTGGATCTGGTCTGTTTTCAAACGTGGGGGTCGGGCGTGACAAGTTTTCAGCTCAACTCCACCAGGGTGGAGAGGAACGGGGAGGCCAGAAGTTTGTTCGTCAACCTGGGAGCCGCCTACGCCAGGCAGGAGAGCCGCAGCACGATGGTCGGTGAGGGAGCGCGGAGCGAGATGCTGGGCCTGTCGGTCGGTTGTGACCGGCAGGAGTTTGACCAGAGGACGTTGCAGTGTCATGACGTGCCGAACACGTGGAGTGATCTTCTCTACAAAAACGCGCTGGATGACCGTTCGAAATCGATTTTCAAGGGGCTGATCCGGGTGGCTCCCGGGGCGGCGAAGACCGACGCGTACCAGAACAACCGGAACCTGTTGCTGAATCCGGAGGCGGAGGCGGACTCGATGCCCGGGCTGGAGATTTTGAATGATGACGTGAGGTGCACGCACGGGGCCACGACGGGACAGATCGATCGGGATCAACTTTTTTACCTGATGGCGCGGGGCATCGATCCGCGGACGGGAGCCCAACTTTTGGCCCACGGCTTTTTTGAGGAGGTGATCGCGAGGTTGCCGGACAGGGAGATCGGGGAGGCGGCACGCGCACTTGTGGCGACGAAGTTTCTCTCCATGAGAACCCGCGGAGGAGAGGCAAAGCAGGCGGCCGCCGTGAAACGGTCGGGAGATCACGTTTTGCCCGAGGATGAGATCCTGGATGTGAGGGCCCTTCAGGGGTTGGGGAATTAACCTTGTCCCGAACCAAGCCTCTCCCGATTCTACCTTTCCGATCATGAATCCTTCCGCGCAGGCTTGTGTCATTCCCGCCATTCCCATGAATGAGGCGGAGCGGCAGGCTGCCCTCGATGATTTAAAGCTGATCGATTCCCCCCAAGAGGAGCGCTTCGACAGGATCGTCCAGCTGGCTCAGCTTCTGTTTCGCGTCCCGATCGCCTACATCGCCCTGGTGGACAAGGATCGGCAGTGGTTCAAGTCCAAGGTGGGGATAGAGGCGAATGAGACGTCGCGCAGCGTTTCGTTTTGTGGTCATGCAATTCTGGAGGATAAGGCGATGGTGGTGCCGGACGCCCTGCAGGATTACCGATTTGCGGCGAACCCGATGGTGTTGGGGGAGCCGTTCATCCGCTTCTATGTGGGACAACCCCTGCGGGGGCCCTCCGGGCACAAGGTCGGAACCCTCTGCCTGGCGGACCACGAGGCGAGGGAGTTCGGGGAGCATGACCTCACGATGCTGGGGCAGATTGGAAAGTTGGTGGAGCGGGAGTTCACCCTGCTGGACAAGATCCAAATGCAGATTGAGACCCTGAAAGCGAAGGAGGAGTTGGAGAAAAAAGGGCAGGCGTTGGAGAAAGCGGTGGCGGATCTTTCCGCCGAGAAACAGAACTCGGAGTTTCTCCTCACGAACATTTTTCCCGGAAACGTCGCCCACGAGTTGCGGGCGAACGGGAAGGTCAAGGCGGTGGGGCATGAGAAGGCGACGGTGATGTTCTCTGATTTCAGCGATTTCACCTCGGTGGCGGCCAGCTACAGCCCCTCCGATCTGGTGGAGGAGTTGAACCGAGCCTTTTGCCTGTTTGACGGTCTGAGCGCCCGCTCCGGGGTGGAAAAGTTAAAGACGATCGGGGACGGGTACCTGTGTGTGGCGGGGTTGCAGGGGGATCCGGTGGAGGCGGGAATGAAAATGCTCAAGTTTGCGCAGGAGATCCTGGGGTTTGTCCAAAAGCGGAAGGCGGAGGTCGAGGCGGCGGGAAAAAAGTACTGGAACATCCGCCTTGGGATCCATACCGGCCCCCTGGTTGCCGGCGTGGTGGGCGTCAAGCGGATGGCCTACGATATTTGGGGGGACACGGTGAATGTTGCCGCGCGCGTCCAGCAGGGATCAGAGCCGGGCCGGATCAACCTTTCCAAGGAGTTCCGCGACCTCATGGGAGACAGGATCGAGGTACAGGCAAGGGGAGCCATGCCGATCAAGCACCATGGGGAAGTGGAGATGTTCTTTTTCGAAAGGATGAAGTGATCCACCTGTGAGGCCGGGAGAGCAGACACGGCTTTTGCGGGAAGTGCCGGCGACGGCGATTCCCGCCGGCTCG
>RFMG01000151.1 GCA_009927835.1 Verrucomicrobiota bacterium
CCTCCTCCCGTATCACCTCCTCAGCCTGAACCAGCTCTCCCTCCCGCCTTTTCACCAGATCCCATGCCTGCTCGGGCGAAATCGTCCCACTTTCATGGGAAAGTGGGATGATTCCTGCGTTCCGTTTAGCCAGCCCCTCCCACCTCTCCCGCTGCTTTTTCATCTCCTCCCGACACCAATCGGCCAACGCCGCTCCCGAAACCGCCTCAATCCTCCTCACCCCAGCCGCTATGGCAGACTCCGCGATCACCCGAATCGCCCCGATCTTGCCGGTCGATCGCACATGGGTCCCCCCGCACAGCTCTTTTGAAAAACCACCGATATCCACCACCCGCACGGTCGTTCCATATTTGTCCCCGAAAAACTGCAGAATCGTCGGATCATCCTTCACCTCGGCATACGGCCTCTCCCCCCACCGCACCGCCACATCGGCCTTCACCTTCTCGTTCACCTGAGACTCCACCTTCGCCAACTCCTCCTGACTCATCGCCTTCAGGATGGGAAAAATCAAAGCGAAGCCGATCCGGTCCCACATACGATCCCTTCTGCCTCACTCCCTCCCCTAACACACTCCTCAACGCCCAGTGCAAAAGATGGGTCGCACTGTGATGACCCTCAATCCGTCCCCGTCTCTCCGTATCCAGAGTCACCTTCACCGGCCCTTTTACCTCCACGACGCTCTCCGTCAGATGCACCGGCACTCCCCCCGCCCCACGAATCGTCGCCACCACCTTCACCCTCTTTCCATCCCACTCAATCCAACCCGTGTCCCCCACCTGTCCCCCCATCTCCCCGTAAAACGGTGTCTGCCCCAGGAATACCCGACCCCTCGCACCAGCCGGCCCCACCTCTTTCAACTCCTCAGCTGCAACTTTCTCGACCTTCAGCTCCTCCGTCTTCTCATACCCGGTAAAAACCGTTGGGAAATCCGGTCCCGCCTCATCCACCACCTTGATCGTCGTCTTATTTTGCGACTGCCGTGCCCGCGAACGCTGAGCCTCCATCGCCTTTTCAAATCCAGCCCCATCCACCTCCACTCCCCTTTCCCTCGCCAGCAGCTGGGTCAGATCCAACGGAAACCCATACGTGTCATAAAGCGTAAAGGCATCCTCACCCTGAATCCCCTTGCTCGATCCCGCTAATAACTTCTCAAACATCGCCAAACCCCTCTCCAACGTTTTCGAGAACGAGGCCTCCTCCGCCGAAAGAACCGCCCGAATCTCTTTCTCCCGCCCTTCAGTTCAGGGAAAGCATCACCCATCGTTCGGATCAGGGGAGTCACCAGTTCCGAGAGAAACCCGTCCGGCAACTGGAACCGCCGCCCAAACATCACCGCCCGTCGCAGGATTCTCCTCAACACATAGTTCCGACCCTCGTTTCCTGGCACAATCCCGTCGGCAATGGAAAAAGAGAGGTTCTCACATGATCCGCCAAGACCCGAAAAATACAGTCGTTCATCTCCTCCTCGCTCACCTCTTCCCGCTTCTTCGGCACCCGCGCCCCGTACCTCTTGCCCGACATCCTCTCGATCTCGGAAAAAATCGGGGCGAACAGATCGCTCG
>RFMG01000003.1 GCA_009927835.1 Verrucomicrobiota bacterium
CCGTGCCTCGCGAAAAGATTGAGCATGTGATCGAAAAAGGGAATTCCCGTTTTGACCTTCGCCCCCCCCTTGCCGTCCAAACCCAGGGTGACCGCAATCTGCGTCTCACTGGTCCTGCGAAACTTCTTTCCCTGCCGTTTGCCTTTGCTCATGAAAGCCGAGTCTCGACCGAATCGGCGTGCGCGTCGAGCCGTTCAAGCCTCGCCAAAATCCCCGTGGCCTTCGCCGATTTCCTCACCGCACCCGATCCATACTCCACCACGCTTACCCTTTTAACAAAATCCTCCACCCGTAAACCCGCAAAGGCCCGTCCCGCCCCGCCCGTCGGCAACGTGTGACTTGGCCCCGCCACGTAATCCCCCAAAGCCACCGCCGAATGGTTTCCAATAAAGACTCCGCCTGCGCAACGTATCTTCTCCGCAATCTTTTTTGCGCCGCGACACTGCAACGAAAGATGCTCGGGCGCGATCGCCTCCGCCAACTCCACCGCCTGGGCCAAATCCTTTGTCCACACCAGCGTGGCTCCCTTTCGCAAAACATCCCGCAGGTACTTCGCCCTGGCTTGACGGGAACTCTGACTCAACACATGCGCCAGCACCTTCCCCAACACCTTCATCGACGGGGTCAGCATGAAAATCTGGCTTCCGGGCCCGTGCTCCGCTTGCGCCACCAGATCCGCCGCCACCCACTCGGGCCGGGCCGTCTCATCCGCAAGGACCGCAATTTCACTCGGCCCGGGCAACAGATCCACTCCCACCATTCCAAACACCTGCCGTTTCGCCTCCACCACCCATGCGCTTCCCGGACCGCAAATCTTCTCCACAGGCCGCACCGTTTCCGTCCCAAAAGCCATCGCGGCCACTGCCTGCGCGCCCCCCACCTGGTAAATCTCCGTCACACCCGCCCTCTGCAGCGCCCACCCCAAAACGGGATTCACCGGCCCTGGCGTACAAGCCACGATCTCCTTCACCCCCGCCACCCTCGCCAACACAACCGTCATCAGGGCCGTGGAAACAAGCGGAGCCGTTCCCCCGGGCACGTACACACCCACCCGACCCAACGCGGGAAAATTCTCCCCCGTGATGGCCCCCTGCGCATTCCTCTTTCTCCAACCCACGGGCCGCGTTGCCTTCGCAAAATCCGCAATATTCTTTTCCGCCAACGCCAGGGCCCGCCTCACCTCTGCGGGCGGAGCCCGAAACTTCCCCCTCACCCTCAAATCCCCCTTCCGAATCTTTTTCTTCGCAAACCGATTGTGAATCTTCACCACAGCCGCATCCCC
>RFMG01000101.1 GCA_009927835.1 Verrucomicrobiota bacterium
AGCGGGATGGCCCTGAAAAAGCACGGTCCGGTAAGGCTAGCTTCTCAGTGTACGGCGTGAGACCTAAGGCCAGACACTTGGTAGGGTCGGGTCTACGACCCGACCGCAGTTGAGGGGTTGCAAGCGGGGAGCTGACGACGGCGGCCCGATGCGTAGATCGGGCCCTACCTAGGGATCGAGCTTGGACGTTGGGTAGGGCCGGGTCTATGACCCGGCCGCAGTTGGGATCAAGGTCGTGCAGAAGCTTTGAGTGGCTCGTCGCCGCTCCTACCCGTACGCCTGAATCATGGGGAAATCCTTTTTGAGTATTGGGGCAGACTTTACCCCCAAATGCTTTTCTAAAACTGTTGCGTAGACCGATCGGAAGTCGGTGTTGTACTTCACGTCCCCGTCAAACAGGTCCTTGGGAGCGAGGGAGGGCATCTGGCCCAGCAGACCCGCCTTCACCCCGCCACCGGCGAGAAAGAGGGGGGCTGCGGCCCCGTGATCGGTTCCGCCGCTGGCGTTCTCCTTTACCCGTCGGCCGAACTCACTAAAGGTCATTAGCGTGACTCTTCCCAGATTTCCCTGGGCCTTGAGATCGGCCAAAAAGGCCGCCACGGCATCTCCCATCTCCTTCAGCAATCTTTCGTGGGCCCCCGCCTGCTGGGTGTGAGTGTCAAAGCCGCCGAGGGATAGATAGTAGATCCGCGTGGGCATGCCTCCCGCAATCAGACGGGAGACCATGGCAAAATTTTGGCCGAGGCGGGATCCGGGATAGGGGACGGCGTTTTTCGCCTTGGCGGAGGCTTTGGAAATTTCCTGCTGGCTGACTTTCGCATCCATCTCGGTCCGCTCGAGAAAATCAAGGGCGGAGAGATGTCCCAGGTTCCCCGGGCCGTTGAGCATGCCGATGGATCCGCCCGCCTCCCCGTCATCCCCCGTCTCCTCCATTCCCGTCATCGAGCTGTCCGGATCCCCGGCATTCACCATCCTTTTTTTTGCGGGGTTCTTTTTTGCCCCCCCGCCCCCCTGATAGAGGACTCCTTTTGGAGTGGTGGCGGCAAAGGATTGGGGCAGTTGGGAGGCCATGGCAATTCCTACGGATGCATCGCAACCCGAGCAGGCGTTGTCGAAATACCGGCCGATCCATCCCGTCGTGGAGGATTTGTCCGAATCCACCGCCGTCGCCCAGATTTCCGTCGAGCGGAAATGGGAGCGGTTGGGGTTCGGATAGCCGACCCCCTGAACGATCGCCAGATTTCCCTCCTGATAAGCCGAGGCCAACCCGGAAAGGGAGGGGTGGAGTCCGGTCGCCGGATCGAGCTTGAGGATCGAGGCCTCGGCAACGCCGAGGGTGGGCCGGGCTTTTCTATACTCGTCGTTCCCGATGGGAATGACGGTGTTCAGGCCATCGTTTCCTCCTGCCAACTGGAGAACCACGAGGATATTCCCGTCCCGCCCCGTCACCCCTTGCACCAGGGCCCCGTCAGCCTGCGCGTGAAGGGACTCCATCGTCCGGCTTAGAAACGTGGGCAGCGTCCACGACAGGGAGCCCCCCAGCAGGCCGGTTCGTAAAAATTCCCTTCGGGTTTTGAGTTCGTGGGTCTTCATGGGGATCCTTTCATGTCACTTGGTAGAGCGGGCTTTGCACCATGGCCAAAATCATCTTTCGCACAGCCGCATCGGTAAACGGAACCTTCTCCCCGGCTGCCTGTTGGAAGCGAGTCCGCAAATCCTGCGAAATCGTCTCCCCGCAAAGGAAACGGGCGGACAAGACCTCGAAAAGCTTTTCCGGGCTTTGCCTCTCTTCCGCTGCCACAAGTCCGGCGACGGGAGCAGGGGGCAAGGCCATCGTCTCCTTCATTTTTTCCATCGAGGCGCGCTTCTCGGCGGGATCCATTTCTTGGGGGCCGTGGCTGGCGACCATCCCCTCGGGGGTGATCTCCGGCGGGGACATCTTCAGCAGGCCGCTTTCAGCGGCTAGTTTCGCCATGTTCAGGCTGGAAAGTTTTTGCAGCCCTTGGGTTCCGTCCACCAGCCAGGAACCGTACTCATACCGGCGGGTGATGCTGGCGGTGTTGATCCATGCGATTCCGCCGTCCCACCCCTTTACATTCGGGGGCTCGAAAAGATTTTGTCCAAGCTGGCTGACCATGTTGGCACAGATCGCGGGGGCAGGCAGGGGGCGTCCGATCTGTCGACAGAGTCCGACCAGCCACTCGGTCGGAGATTTCACCCTGTCGGCCGCACGGTCAGGGTCGTAAAAATTCGGATTCGTCCACATCGCCATCAGAAAGGGGCGGATTTCCCCCTTGAGGGACTGCCACTCCTTGACCAACTCCGCCAGCAGGGGCTCGGGAGCAGGCCAGCCGGCATAAAATTTCCAGAGCTTCTGGGTGATCCATCTCGGGGCTGCGGCCTGGGCGAGGGTCAAGCGAATCACATCTGTGCCGTCGAAGTTTCCGGTCGCCCCGAAAATTGTCTTCGATCCCGCGTCATGCCATTTGGGCTGGTTTTTGAAGGAGGGAACAGAGCCGCGCTGGAGGGCACCTTTTGCGTACACCGTTCCAATCCCCCAGCCGGTGAAAGCGCGCGCACTTTCCTGGATGTCCTTTTCCGTATAATTTCCCTCTCCAAGGGTGAAGAGTTCAAAAAGTTCCCGGGCAAAATTTTCATTCGGTGCCTCCGCACGGCTTTTTGCCCCATCGAGATAGATCAACATGGCCGGGTCTTGAGCAACGCCCAAAACCAGATCCGACCACGACCCGTACCCCTTTTCCCGGAACAGGCTGTTTTGCTGATACAAAAGAAATGGACTGCGAACCTTCTCAAAACTGGTGGCAAAGTGCCCGTGCAGAAAGAGGGTAAGTTTTTCCCGCGCGGCTCTTGCAGGTTCCGCCATCTGCTTGAGCCACCAGCCCCTCAACTCCGTCATCTGACGCCCTTGGGTCGCCCGAAGATACTTGAAGAACTCTTTCCTCGCATCCGCCTTGGCGGCGTCGGGAAGAGAGCTCATTTTGCCACGTTCGGCTTTCAAGGAATCCACGATTCCGCCCTCTTGCAAAAAGGCGGGAGGATCAGGCGGTAGGAGTTTGGCAGAGCCCAGCAGAAAATCGGCCGCTTCGGCGGGGGACAGGTTGGCCAACGCACTCACCTCATCAGGAGTCCCCCCAAAACCTGCTCGTTGCAGGAGAATGCCGGCCTTGTTACGGTCCCAGTCCGTCGATGCGAGGGAGGAAAGCATCTATGGGATTAGACTACCCAAATCCAGAAAAGATGCGGACATTTATTTGTGAGGGATAAAAACTATGAAGGGTGTTCATGGATAACAAGTTATGCGCAGGCCAGCCCCTTCGGATAGCTAGGTCTCGACAAAAATATCCCTTTCGGCAGGGTCTTTTCCATGAAAGCGAACTCTCCCACACCGCAGGTTATCCGCGTCGTTGGCTACGGTCTTCTGGCCTTTGCTGCAATCGACTTGATCTTCCAACTTTTGGCCAATCCTTTCGGAGGTGCCCTCCAGGCGTTTCGTTTCAGCAGCGGCTTGGTGGATCGGACTCCCGTCCCTCTTCTTGCCTTGGGAGTTCTCCTTGCCTTTCCGCGGGTCATGCCGCTCCCGATCGAGAGGACGGTCATGCGGCTCCTTTCCTTTGTGCCCTTTGTGTATGCGGTCGGATTTCTTCTCGTGATTGGGGCCTCGCTCATCACGGGCAACCGCTTGATCACCGTCGCCGAGCAGCAGATCACCGCCCAAAGTCAGGCTCAGATGCGCCAGCTCGAGACCACGGTGGATCGCGTCAAAACCCTCGACGCAACGGAGCTCCAGACGGTCGTCAACAATTTCAACCAGCAAAACCGGACCACCTTGAAAGGCCCGGAATTCATGACCAAGCTCACCCAGCAAACGGATACGCAGAAAGCCCAGCTCAAGATTGGGACGGAGCGTGCGCTCGAGAATCAGCGTCGCGCGATGACGCTGGAGCTGCTGAAGGTGTTGCTGGGGGCCGCAGCAGGATCTGGGATCATGTTTCTTCTGGGCGTGGCGGGAGCCTGGGCCCGCAGTCCCGGCGCAGGTCAGCATTGATTCGTTCCCTTGGTTAAAATCTCAGTCCGTTACGAGGGGCAGCTGCACTGTGAGGCTGTTCATGGCCCTTCCGGAACCAAGCTGGCCACCGATGCCCCCGTGGACAATGAGGGAAGAGGCGAATCTTTTTCCCCAACCGATCTTGTGGCAACGGCTCTCGCCGCTTGTATGGCGACCATCATGGGGATCGCGGCCAAGAGGCACTCCATCACTTTGGAGGGGATGACGATTGAAACCTCCAAGGAGATGAGCACGGATACGCCCCGCAGAATCGTGTCGCTCAAATCGAAAGTCACCATCCCACTTCCGGGCAGTCACCCGCAAAGAAAACTTCTTGAGGCGGCCGCGCTGGGCTGTCCGGTGCATCACAGCCTCGATCCGAAAATCGCAAAGCCGGTTGAATTTGTTTGGGAGGGGTAAATTCCAAAACCTCACGCCACGGCCGCCACGTACTCCAAGGTTAATAAAAAGAATCCCTTACGACCTTTACGTGAGTAAATATCCCTGTCCTTCTAACCCTTCGAAGTCCCGCGCCAGTGGGACGAAGTAGGGTCGGACAGGGAGGGATTGCGCCCCATCAGACCTACCCCCGCGCCATCCGTTTTTCCCCTCCGGGATGTAGGAAACCCTGTCCTCTCCTAGCCCTTCGAAGTCCCGCGCCAGTGGGACGAAGTAGGG
>RFMG01000002.1 GCA_009927835.1 Verrucomicrobiota bacterium
TAAGCAAACACGGGAAACCTATGGTTCGCTTGACCGCCTATCTTCCCACCTCCATTCCCCGCCGGTTGGGTGGGCTCCATCAAAAGATTCGCATCGCCAAAGATTTCGATGCCGAAGATAAGCGCATTCAAAACCTTTTCCTGGGTTCACCTGTTTGAGCTACCTCCTCGATACCCACGTCTTCCTTTGGGCCTTGTCCAACCCGGATCGCATCCGATCGAAAATCCGTGATCTCATTGTGAATCCCCTTTATCCAGTCTTTATCAGCGCCATCTCCGCAGTGGAAATATCGATCAAGCAGACCTTGGGAAAGCTCCAAGCCCCCAATAACCTCGAGCAGGAGATTGAAAAACGCGGATTTCGCACTCTCCCACTCGAATATCGCCACGGAGCCAGGCTCCGTCACCTTCCCATCCACCACCAGGATCCCTTCGATCGGCTCCTGCTGGCTCAGGCACTGGAGGAATCCCTAACCCTCATTACGCATGACAAAAAACTCACCTCTTACTCCGCTAAAATTATCCTCACTTAACCTTCGCCTCAGCACCGCTGCAGAATCAATCAATCCTTTGAATACGGATCGGCGTGCTGGAAAAAAGGTCAACCACACCGCTTCAATTTGCTGAAGCGTAACGATCCAGCAACCTGGATCTTCCAATAGCTTTTATCGACCCGCCCCATAACCACGGATGAGATAGAATTCCCCCGCTCGTCCCAAAATCTCCCACCCTTTGCCCTCAAACTCTTCCCGAAACACTTGCCTCAAGGTGATTCCCTCCACTTTTTGACCTGCCGTCAATCCTTGCTTCAAATCACCTGGCTTCTCAAATAGACGACCCTCCGCCTCAATCGACGGTTTCACGACAACGTCCGCATCCGCTCGACTGATCCACACGTTTCGATCCGTCACGAAAAGCAAACCTGCCGCCCGGGCCCGATAGATAAAAACCCGCTCCGGCTGATGTTTCTCAACCAATCGGGCCAGCGACCGAACACTCGCCTGCCTTCCCAAAAGATCGTTGATCCGCTCCATCTCCCCGCTGGCCCCGTGCCATAAAAGGATGGCAACTGCCGCCACCCATCCCACTTTCGCTAGCGCATCTCCCTTTCTGATTTTCCATACCCAGCCCGCGCCCAGGAGGACCCCCAAAAGCGTCGCAGCCAGAAGATATCCTACGGATGGACTCGCCTCCGCCGCTTCGCTCCAAACATAACGCACACACCCAAGCATCGGCCCGAGCACCCCCAGGGAAATCAGCGCAAATCCCCAG
>RFMG01000199.1 GCA_009927835.1 Verrucomicrobiota bacterium
GGGCGCCGAGAAAATTGTATGCCTTACAAGGGTGGCCACAAAAAGAGACCCTTTTGGGGTTTAACTAAGCGACCCGCGCAATTTGCCACCAAAAGGCGGCTGCCACCGCAGCCAGAATGGAGAGCTCCGGCACCATCCAAGCGCTGCCGAGCGAGACTCCTGTGCATCCGGCCCCCGCCACTGCCGCAAGTAGTCCAAGCGGGCTACGCATGGGACGCAACCGGTCGCCAGACCAGCTCCAGTTCCAGCCGTCGCCGTAACGCCACCAGCGCATCCAGCCCGCGACCGATTGTTCCTCCGGTTGTTTCCCCGCAGTGGGCACAACACGACCCGGCGGCTTCCCAGTCCGCCCGGTTGTTGTCCTCCCCGCAGGATCTGCACTGAACCAAAGTTTCCATATTTCGATTCCTCCTTTTTTCTTGCACCAGCTTGCCTGATGGGGTAGGACATAAAGAGTCCTATGAAGAAAAAAGTTTTGCCCCAACCGGGGGGTCATAGCCGCCCTCCTTTGGAACGGATGCACCGCCTGCACGACATGCTTTCCGGCGAACAACCCGTGAACTGCCAGCAGCTGGGGAAAGATTTCGAGGTTTCCTACAAGACCATCCAGCGCGACCTTGATTTCATGCGGGACCGTCTGAACCTCCCCATCGAGTACGACCCCGCCCGCTACACCTTCCGCTACACCGAAAAGGTCGAGGCCTTCCCCCTGCTCCAGGTCAGTGAGGGGGAAATCCTGGCCCTCTTTGTCGCCCAGAAAGTTTTGGCCCAATATCGGGGTACTCCCTTCGAGAAAACGCTGGGCAGTGCGTTTCAAAAGCTCACGGGCGCCCTGAAGGAAACGGTCAGCTTTGACCTGGGGGAGTGGGGCTCCGACTACTCCTTCCGTGTGACTGGCGCGTCCGCCGCCGACTTGGAGGTTTTTCGCCTGTTGGCCAGAGCGATCGTCCAACGCCAAGAGATCTCATTTTCCTATCAACCCCTGAGAGCCTCCACCCCTGAGACACGCCATGTCCATCCCTACCATCTGGCGAACATCGACAACGCCTGGTACCTGCTCGCCCATGATCCCCAACGGGGGCAGATCCGCACCTTCGCCTTGCCTCGTATACGTGCACCCCAAGTCACAAAGAAGACGTTCGAACGGCCACGCGGTTTCTCGGCGGCCAAGGAGCTGAAGGGGGGGTTTGGTGTTTTTGCGGGAACCGGAAAATATCACGTCAGAATCCGCTTCGACTCCTTTTCCGCCCGACTGGTCAGGGAGCGGGACTGGCATCCCACCCAAAAAATCAGGGAGATCAAAGGAGGCGGAATCGAAATTGAGATGACCCTTGGGGCTCTTGAGGAGGTTGAAAGATGGATCCTCAGCTGGGGGGACCATGCCCAAGTCATAAGTCCAAAACCCTTGGTCGATTCCGTTAAAAAACGCATCTTCTGCATGCACAAGTTATATAGATAGATTTTAACTCGATATACTATATATTGTTATTCTCTACGATCCTTACTATAGATTGTGTAAATAAAGGGTTTTGCTAGTCGGTGTAGGTGGTGGATTCTTTCAATTTTCAAAACAAGCGAGCGCACGGTAGCAGATCGGGCCGCTGGGCTCTTTTGTCGGCTTTCTTACTGATGGGCCAACCAACCCTGTTCGCGCAAACCCTCCCCAGTGCCGTATCTCAACAGGCGGTAATCGATAGCCAGGCTCAGCAGGAGCGTGAGAGGCAAAGGAAGATGGCGCTACAAGAGAAGCCTGCCGATAAAACACCCGTCGAGGCGACGGCTGTTTCGGAAGACCTTGGCTCCCTCCAGCTCGTAAGGGATATCCCAGACCTTCCGTTTGCGCGCCTTCACATGGACCAGTCCTTCAGCTGGCTATCGAACGCAAACTACGCCAAGAACTCGCAAAACGTCGTGGCCGCCTGGCAAACGATCTCCTCCATCGAGGGTGCGTGGGCACCCACGTTCCAGACGATGCCTGGGTACGACAAGTTCTTTCCCGAGGTGGGTGTCCGGGCTTCCTTTTTTAACTACTTCAGCCAAGAGGAGCCTTCACAAACCAACAACAGCGCCGGAACCTATGACATCGGCTTGGCTCAAGATTTTCTTCTCGCGAACATCTTTTTTCGCGCCAACAAACAGATCTCGGATGAATTGACCGTGGGCCTTTCGGTGGATGTGAACGGTTATTTTTTCTTAAACACTCCTGAGGAAAGATACCCTGTGGCAGGAGAGGCCGATACCAATTTCCTGAATGAAATTGCCGCTGCCTACTCCGCGAACTACTTTCACCCCTTCACCGACACCCAAGCCGTTTCTCTCAGCTGGCGGGCCTCTTATGTTTTTTCCAACCCCTCCTACTTCACCAGAACCGACAACAACCTGACAGGCACTTATATCCTCAACTGCACCGACAAAATTAGTCTCACCCCTTTTGCCTCCTATCGCCTTGCCTACTACACCGATGCCTCGAACGCGCCAGCGACGGCTGACTATAACGATCAGGGAACCTACACCGGTACTGCCAATGGCTTTTATCGTCGTTTGGATCAGCAGTATACCCTCGGCTTGGGACTCAACTTTCAGTTAACCCCAGAACTCTCCTCGGGCCTGAATTTCAACTACTCGAAAAGCGACAGCACAAGCCGCATTGCCGAAACCGGCGACTTCACGAACCTCACCGCCGGCGCCAACTGGTCGATGACCTATAAATTTTCCGAAAAGGAGTTTGTGGTGGAGCAAAATTCCGAGTGCCTCGGCCCCTACGTCCGCACCGACTTGGGGTTCGGATTCGTGAACAACCTGGAGAGCTCCCAAACGCTGACCGGCGCAGTTCTGCCGGGAATCACCGGCACGTTGGCCAACCCGTCCCTTTCCATCAACCCCGGGGTTCGTTTTGATGTCAGCCCTGGCTTTAATTTCACCGACTGGCTGGGTCTCGAACTTTCCGGAGGCATCCTTTACAACGGCCTGGATCATCTGAATGGGAACGGCACCCTCACTCTCGACGGAGGAACAGAGGTGATTGGTGGCGGGGGCCTGAGTTTGACCGGCCGCTACATCCAGGTTCCTGTCCTTCTTTCATCCGTTTTTCGCTGGCCCGGTCAAGGCCGCTGGAAACCTTACCTCTCAACTGGCTTTGGTTTTGCCTACTCCCAACTCCAAATCACACAGGTCGACAACACCCAAACCTCCGACCAGTTTGAAGAAGCTTACTCCCCCGCTTTCTCCGTCGGCTCGGGATTCATCTGGCAGGTTTCCGATGCCGTGGACTTCGATGTCGCCTACAAACTTCTCGGCCTGATCAACCCTTCCTACGCGGGACTTCAGGCGGGCGTACCCCTCTCCAACTCGGTCCAGTTCGGGATTAATGTTCGCTTCTGAAATTGCATCCCCGAATCCGATCGCCTTGCTTCCTGTCCCCGCTCGTCATACCCCACTTTGCAACTCTAGGATCAACATAATGTCTTCTTCTCCCCTCACCGCCCGGGTCCTTCAACTCAACTCGCGACTGCAGGGAGGCGGGACCGATACACAGAGCCTCGCTCTTTCCCGGGGCCTCTCCCATCTGGGCTGGACGATCGAAGTGGCGGGACCGATCGATGCTCCGCTCTCCCCCTCGGCTCAAAAGTTTGGCTTTCACCCGCTTCCCCGTTTTCGCCCGCACCAGATTTTCACCCTCGCGGGGGTTCTGCGGCGCACAAAACCCCGGATTCTCCACGCCCATCATGGCGACGACTACTGGACGGCTCTTCTCGCTTCCCGCCTGGTCGAGCCCCGTCCCCTTGTCATCTTCTCGCGACACCTCGCCAAAAGTCCGCGCTCCCCGGTCAGCCGCAAACATCTCTTTGCGAAAGCCGACGCTGTTATCGCCGTCTCCTCCTTTGTCGCGCAGGTTCTCCTCCAGGGGCACGACGACCCGGCCTCTCCCGTCGCAGAGCGACATCATCGCCCATCCTGCACGATTGCTCCCCAAAAGCTCCACGTCATCCATACCGGAATCGACACGGCCCTGTTTCGGCCGATGGACTCCTCCTTCGCCTCCGCCGCCCGGCATCGGCTCAGCTTGAATAAGAACGAGCTCGTCTTTGGGGTGGTGGGCGGATTCGATCTCCCCGTTGGAAAAGGGCAACGGGTTTTTCTCAAAGCGGCCCAAATGATGGTTCGTCGTCTCCCCCACGCCCGCTTTCTTCTGGCAGGGTCGGGCACGATGGAGGCGCTCCTCCGCGATGACATTCACCACCTCGGTTTGGAGGACCGCGCCCGACTCATCGGCCAACAACCCGACCCTGTATCTCTTCACCACGCCATCGACTGCCTCGTGCACCCCCAAATTGCCACGGAGGCTTTTCCCTCGGTTGTTCTCGAAGCCCACGCTTGTGGTCGACCAGTTCTGGCTTCCGAACTGGACGGAATTCCCGAGGCGTGGTCGATCGGCAAGCTCGGCCAGCTGGTTCGGGCAGGGGATGCCGGAGCTTTGGCACAAGCGATGGTGGCGTTTTCGGAAAATCCGGGCCTTACACATGACGAGCGAACCGCCGCTCACACCCGCGTTGCATCACAGGCTTCCCAGCCAGTCCAAGCCCAACGCGTCGCCGACCTCTACCGTCGCTTGATGGCCCGCTGATATTCTATTCTTCCCGGGACTCAGCCCAATTTCACCCCCTGAAAAATCGCCACATAAACCATTGCACATGAATGACTTCTGTGGGGTCAGAGGTCTTGTAAGTTATTGATTTTAAATGCTTTGCGGGGCTGTTTTCGAATTACGGGGTCAGAGGTCTAGGGTACAGATTTTCCCAAGCTTGAGGTTTATTCGCTTTTCTCTCACTCTTATGCCCAGTGCCCATCCACGAAAATATCCTTGGGACCATCGGCAAAACCCCTTTGGTCAAACTGCACCGGATCGGCGCGGGTCTGCCCGCAACCGTGGCCGTGAAGTGCGAATTCTTCAACCCGCTGGGCAGCGTGAAGGACCGAATCGGCGCGGCCATGATTGAGGCCGGCGAAAAAGAGGGAAAAATCACCCCCCAAACGACCATCCTCGAGCCCACCTCAGGCAACACCGGCATCGCCCTCGCCTTTGTCGCCGCCTCCAAAGGATACAAACTTATCCTCACGATGCCGGAAAGTATGAGCCTCGAGCGCAGGACGCTCCTCGCCCTCCTCGGCGCCAAACTGGAGCTCACTCCCGCCGCCGATGGCATGAAGGGGGCCATCGCCCGAGCCGAAGCCCTTGCCAAGGAAATCCCCGGCTCCTTCATTCCCCAACAGTTCAAGAATCCCGCCAATCCTGCCATCCATCGCAAGACCACAGCCGAGGAGATCTGGTCGGATACGGACGGCAAAGTGGATATTTTTATCTCTGCCGTCGGCACCGGCGGAACGATCACCGGCGTTTCCGAAGTCATCAAGGGCCGCAAAAAAACTTTCCGCTCCATCGCCGTCGAGCCCAAGGACTCCCCCGTCATCACCCAGACCCGCGCGGGGCAACCGGTCAAACCCGGGCCCCACAAAATTCAGGGCACGGGTGCGGGCTTCGTCCCGGACAATCTCCACCTCGACATCGTGGATGAGGTGATCACGGTGAGCAATGACGACGCCTTCGCCATGGCCCGCCGCATCTGCAAGGAAGAGGGCATGCTCGTGGGCATCTCCACCGGCGCAAATGTTCACGTGGCGACGGAGGTCGCAAAACGGCCCGAGAACAAGGGGAAGTTGATCGTCACCATCGGTTGCAGCACCGGAGAACGGTACCTCACCACCGCCCTGGCCGACGAGGCCCGGCGTCTCGTGGGCGGTTGAGCCCATGGCGAAGGCCAAAAAATCTCGTCTTCGGCCCAGCAAGCCGATCCCGCATCTGGCCCCGGAAATCCTCGAGCAGGCCGCCCAAGGGTGGCTCCAATCCCACGGCATCTCCTCCCCCTCCCCGACCCAAGAGGCCGCGACCTCCTTCGAACATCTTGCCGACAGTGTGAGCCAGGTTTTGCGCGGGTTGCGGCAGGAACTGAATGATCTTCGCGACCGCTTGACGCGACTGGAATCGAAAAAACCCTAAAGGGAAAGCAGCAGCCGGATTATATTTTCCCAACGGCGCTCCTCCCCCCGCGCCAACGCCTCCCGGTCTTTCTCAGGAACCTCCTCGGCTCTCTCGATTGCCAAAATCCGCTCCTCATGGTCCTGCAATGCTTTGCGATACTTTCTCTCCTGCTCGGGAGAGAGATCGGCCATCGAGTAACCATCGCTAAACTTGATCACAACGGGCCGCGACTGATCCCGGTTTTCCCAGTCCCAAAACTGCCCCAGTGGACGCTTGGTCATGTGCTGGGTTAATTGACGTATCATCTGATCGTAAGCCTGGTCCGCGGTTCCGGAGGCCGCCGTGACGGGAAGACTCACCACCCAGGTGGTCGCGGTCAGGGGTAACACCGCAAGATCCAACGGCCTGACCACCCAAAAATCAGCGAACGAGTACATTGTTTCTGGCGGCGTGAAGTAGTCGCTCGGCGGCATGGCATGCAACGACCCCAACCCCAGAGCCAAGCCACACATCGGAAGAGACCATCGCATACTCTTGCAGTTACCAACCCTGACCCCGCGGTCAACCGCCTCCCGGGCCCATGGGTGAATGGCTTGGGGACAAAGCCGAAGATCTTAGGAGAACCAGACACTCCACGTGAGCTGTTCGCGGAAATAGGTCGATCGGCTGAAACCACTCCGGCCTCCAGTGATTCGACCACCCTCGCAGATCCCTCGCCAAGGCCGGCGGGTCACACGACAAATAAAGAATCCCCTCGAAGGGCAACGGCCGATCCATTAGCCGACGCGCATCCGGACTCAGTCCGCCTCGAGGAGGATTGATCAGGCAAAAGGAGCGCCCCTGCCCCAGCTTGGCCAACCCCTCCTCAAACCGTTCCTCAAATCGACCCTCCAGCAACTCCGCACCCGGTGCCTCCCTCCTAAAAACCGGCGCCGCCGCCGCACTCGACTCCACCGCCACCACCCGTATGCCGCGTTGCGACAAAGGCCCGCTGAAGAATCCCGTGCCTGCATATCCCTCCAAAACCGTTTCAACACCCTCGGGCACGGCGGCCACCACCTGCTCCCGCAACATCTTACCCAGAGGACGGTTCGCCTGATAAAATGCCTCCCCCCGAACCTCATCCGCCCGAATCGAATAGTGAGGCCGGGGTCGGGGTCGCTCCCGCAGGACCGCCAGTTTCTGGTTCACATCGTCCGCTGCCAAAAGACATCGGGGGACATCCACCAAGGTGCGGCCATCCGTTGCCAAAAACCCGACCCGCCCGTCCTGATTGTGAACCGTAATCCGATTCCTATACCCGTACTCCGGTCCCGTCAACGCAGGGCGAATCACAGGATTTTCCACCTTTCCGATCCTCTTCAGAGCCGATTCGATTTGGCCGACTTTCGCCCCGACTTCCGCCGGATACGCCAGATGTTGCGTGGCGCATCCGCCACACTGCCCGAAGAGAAAGCAGGGAGGCACCACCCGGTCGGCAGAGGGCTGGATCACCTCCAGCAGGCGTCCTCGCGAGTAGGTTTTATGCGCTTCGGTGATAACGATTCTTACTTTTTCGCCCGGCGCAGTGAAGGGAACGAAGATCACCTGTCCCTCATGGCGAGCCACACCCTCGCCCCCATAGGCGATTTCGGAGATTGTCAGCTCGATCGGCTCAGCCGACAAAACCGCCGCAGGTTTCAGTACCAGTTGTCTTTCAGATCGGCCGGCGGATACTCCTCCACCTGCCCGGTATCGTGGGCCGGCATCTTCATCGATTTCGTCGGAATGAAGAATGTTGCGATCTCCAGGGTGCCCACCCCGGTGTCCATGATCATTCGGGATAACCCTTGGGTGAACCCAAAGGTGTCCCCATACGTGCCGCCCCCCTCTTGCGTGGCGATGTAGGGCGAATCAAAAAGCTCGGATACGGAAAGGGTGACGTTGGCAACCCCGCGTCCCAACTTTTCCATCATCGTGGGCTTGGGAGGGAGGCGAAGATCCGCAAGAACGAGTGCGGGAAAAGCGGAAACCACCAAACCGAGTCTTAACAATGTTTTCATAATGCTGTTCTGCCTCGTGACACCCGACGTGCAAGGGGGAAGAAACCTCATGGGGAATAATTTGTGAATGTCGTGGAACGGGCCGCATGCGTCCGAAAGCGCTCGATCACCCCGTCTGCCACCCGGTCGGCGTACTCGCGAAAGATATTCTGGCGATCCCTGCCTCCGATATTTCGCGTCCCCTCGTATTCGCCCGCCTGAATCCATCCATACGTGGTCCGATCATTCATATAAGGACCCTCGACAAAGATCACGGGCCCCCGGAAAAGCCGGTTGGCAATCAGGTTGCGGTGCCAAACGTAGGGACTCGCCCCCGAGGCGGAAGCATAGCCCGATCCCTCGTAATTTTCCGGCGCAATCCCCCACTTTTTCTGAAACTGCTGCCCAATCGCCGCCCCGAGGTCCAACTCCTCCGGGGTGCAATTCTCCAAAAGCTTGCGGAAAAGATGAAACTTTTGGTCGTCGTACACCAGCTCGCTCGCGGTGTACGCCCCGTGTGAAAAAAGCACCACCCGGCTCTTGGTGGTCAAGCCGGGACGTCCCGAACCTCCCCACGGGGCCGCGTTGTAGTGAAGGCAAATGGTGAAGTCAGGATGCAGCTCCTCGTTCACGCGCCGCGCCCGGGCCTGGATCTCCGCCGAGCGGTAAAACAGCAACTCCGCGTTCCACCGGATCAAACCGTTCAACGAATACCTCGGCGCGCGCCGTCCATTGGAATCCTGGAGGAGATACTCGATCGCCTCGGGATACAGATCGTTGGGCCGCAGGGCCGTCGTGGGAGAAAATCCATCGTGCGTCCAAACAACTTTCGCCCCCGCGGATGCGAGCCTCTCCGCCAGAATCCGGCACGTTTTCAGATTCAACTCCCCCTCGACCACGGGCCGGTCCTGGCCGATCCGAAAAGTCCGCTCCTCAATATCCGCCCAGTCCCCCCCAATGTGTCCTGGATCCAGGCAGATGACTTGGCCCTGCAGCGGTTTTTCCGGATCCGGAAAAAAGAGCGGTGCGGGTCCCTGCTCCTGGCTCCCCTCCGCGCCCGCCCATCGCAGCTGAAACAGCGGCTCCGTTTTTGCAACATCACGAAAAAGTCTCACACCCTCGTCGTCGGTCGTCAGATACTTTCCCAAACCTCCCCAGGGGTCAAAAATCCGGCGAACCCGCTGCTCGAACTCCCGCCGCGTGATCGTCCCCTGGTACGGATCCAGCAAGCGCCACTCCGGCGGCTCCGCCAAAGGGGAAAACAGAAACGGTTTGTCCTCCACCGCCCACAATGCGGCACAGGCTCCCCCCAGGATGCCCAAAAAAAGAAGTGCTGCCCGGCT
This sequence comes from Verrucomicrobiota bacterium, assembly GCA_009927835.1. Lineage (GTDB taxonomy): Bacteria > Verrucomicrobiota > Verrucomicrobiia > Methylacidiphilales > Verrucolacustridaceae > Verrucolacustris. The sequence goes on from RFMG01000199.1 coordinate 9,402, forward strand.
GAACATCCCCCGAGGATGAAGCACAATCCCTCGCAGGCAAGACGCGAGGGGTGACTTGAGCCAACCCCTGATTCTCCATACTCTTTTCCGATGGAGATCCCCCCTTCCCCCGCGTCCCGAACCCCTTGGGATCGATGGGTCGCCGCCGCCATGTTCGGCCTCGCCTCCCTGCTCGCCGCAGGCTGGACCATGCGGGAACGACAACTCGCTACCGATCAGGCCGAATCCCACGAGGACCTCCGCCAGGCCATGCACCGCCTGCAGACCCTGTCCTCGTCCACCGAGCAAATCCGCACCGCCTACCTTCAACGAAAAACCGAGCTGGATGCCGCACGAAAAAAGCTGGAGCAAGCCAGCGCCCGCCCTCCGGACGAAAGGTCCAAAAGCTCCCTGGTCGCGGAGGAGGCCAAGCCCGGAAAATCGATCGTTGCCGTGGCCGAAAAACTGGCCTCTGCGAAATTGCCCGCCTGGGCCGCACTCGAAAAAACCGAGGGAGCCATCCGAATCCTGCCCGGAGTCAGCCTCCCCTCGGGCAATCCGGGTTTTGTCGCCTTTGGTTCCCTCGCCCCAACCCTGGCCACCGCGGATCCGGACTGGACTCTCGAACTGATCGCCCGCGCCGAACCGGGGAACGATGCCTGGGAGGTTGCCCAGGAACGAAGTGACCTGCTGCTTCGTGCAGCTGAAAAATCCCTCAAGGGACAATCCGCCCGGCTTCGCCTCCGTCTGGAGGTCTCCAAGGGCCCCCGAATGGAGTGGCGCCTCCAACCCCCCGAACTCTCCGCCAAGCCTCCGCCCGAACCGAAAGCCGCCAGGAAGTGAGCATGGTCTTTGTCGACGGACACTACTACGCCTACCGCAGCTTTTACGCCATCGCCTCCCTCACGAATTCGAAGGGGGAGCCCACCAACGCCGCTTACGGTTTTGCCTCCGCTCTTTTGCGGATGGCCGAGGATTTGCGCCCGACCCATGGGGCCGTGATTTTTGACGGGGGAATTCCCGCGGAACGTCTCGCCACCCACCCCGACTACAAGGCCAACCGCAAAGAGACTCCCGTTGCCCTCGAACAACAGTTTCCCCTTTTGCATGAGGTGGCCGTCGCGTTGGGTTGGCCCGTTCTTTCGGTCGACCAGGAGGAGGCGGATGATCTGATCGCCAGCTATGTGCAGGTGGCGGATGCCAAATCCTGTGTCGTGGCGACCAACGACAAGGACCTGATGGTTCTCGTCGCGCGAGGCTGCAAAATCTATCAGCCGCAATCCCAGGGCTTCGCCCTTCTGGGTCCACCGGAAGTGGAAACCAAGTGGGGCGTACCCGCGGAGAAAGTGCCCGAGCTTCTCGCCCTCACGGGAGACTCGGCAGACAATTTTCCGGGGGTGCCCGGAGTCGGCCCGAAAACCGCCGCCAAGTGGATTCTTCAGCATGGCACCGCGGAGAAAGTTTTGGCCGCCGCGCCCGCCATCCTGCCCGAGCGGTTTCGCCCCCTTTTACAGGCCTCCGCCGGAATCGTCCGCCGGAACCGGAAGATGGTGGAACTCCGCACCTCGATTCCACTCCCTCGTCCCATCGGGGAGCTTGGCCTCCGTCCCGATCCGTCCCGGCAAGTGGAGCTGTTTCGGCGACTCGAATTCAAACGCTTCACCCGCGAGGCGGAGGCCCGCCTGGAGGCGCAAGCGCCCCGGCAAGCCGATCTGTTCGGTCGCTGAGACATGAAAACGCGGGTGGAAAATCTCTACGTTCACGTTCCCTTCTGCACCCACCTGTGCCCGTACTGTGATTTTCCCAAAGAACGGCTGGCAGGAAACCGCATGCGTGACTTTTTGCGCGGCTTGCAGGCCGAGTGGGCGTGGGCAAATGCCGAGTTCTCGATCCACCCGCGCCGGATTTTTTTTGGCGGCGGCACCCCCACCGCGCTCTCCCCGTCGCTCCTGCAAGAGCTGCTGGAGATCGCCCCCTGGGGCCAATCCGAGGAGTGGACGGTCGAGGCCAATCCGGACGGCTTCAGTCTCACCAAGGCCACCCTCCTTCGCGAGGCAGGGGTCACCCGTCTCAGTCTCGGGGTCCAGGCCTTTCGACCTGCCGATCTTGCTTGGCTCGGTCGTCGTCACGACCGATCCGCCATCGCCTCGGCCGTAGCCGTCGCGCGGCAGGCGGCCATTCCCCAACTCAATCTCGATCTCATCTACGGTCTTCCCGACCAGGGACCTTCCGAGTGGCACTCCACGCTGGAGGAAGCGTGTGCCCATCGCCCGGATCATCTCTCCGCTTATGTGATCACCCCCGAGGCGGGAACGGAGCTGATCCGCCGGATTGAGCAGGGGGAGTGGCACCCCGATCCCGACACCGAATCGGTTCTTTTCCTGCTCACCCAAAGAATTCTGGAGGCCCACGGGTTCTCCGCCTACGAAATTTCCAATTTTGCCAAACCCGGCAAAGAGTGCCGGCACCATCAGGCCATCTGGTCGGGGGAGGATTACCTCGGTCTGGGGCCGGGAGCGGTTTCCACCGTCTCGGGCCGCCGCTGGCGGAATGTCCGCGACACGGCGCAGTACGCCCGCTCCGCGGAGATTGGTCCCCATCCCGCCCACGAGGAGGAGGAGGTTTGCGGCCCCCGGGAGCGGAGGGCGGAGCGTATCCTCCTGGGGCTGCGCACGAGCGCGGGCCTTCCTGAGGAGGCACTGGCAGGACGGGAGGATTGCCTTTCCGAGCTGGTCGAGAAAGGTTGGGGCCGCCGATGGGAGGGAAAATTCCTTCTCACTCCCAGGGGCCGCCTCCGTGCCGACGCTGTGGCCGCGATGCTTCTCTGACCATGGCGCCAGCCATTCTCAGCCGCGGCCTGCGCAAAGTGTACCGGGTCTTTCAAAAGAGTCCGGGATTCGGGGGCGCCATCCGGGGACTTTTTCATCGCCGGTACGAGGAGGTGAACGCCGTCGCCGGGGTCGACCTCGAGATCGCACCGGGCGAGCTGGTCGGATTCCTTGGACCGAACGGGGCGGGAAAGACCACAACCCTGAAAATGCTCGCGGGGTTGCTTCAGCCCAGCGGGGGGAGCGCCACCGTTCTGGGCCACACTCCCTGGCAGCGGGAGGAGTCATTTCGCCGGAAGATTTCCCTCCTCCTGGGACAAAAGAACCAGCTGGTCTGGGATCTGCCAGCACGGGAAAGTTTCGCCCTGAATCGGGCCATCTACCGGGTCGATCCCTCGGAGGCAGCACGCACGATCGATCATCTCTCCGCTTTGCTGGAGGTCCGCTCTCTTCTGGATCAACCCGTTCGCGAGCTTTCCCTCGGGGAGCGAATGAAAATGGAGCTGATCGCCGCCCTTTTGCACAAACCGCAAGTCCTCTTTCTCGACGAACCCACGCTGGGCCTCGACGTGGTCTCGCAACACCGGGTGCGTGACTTTCTTCGCCATCTGGTCGCGGAGGAAAAGATCACGACCATTCTCACCAGCCACTATCTGCAGGACATCGAAAGCCTTTGCCGACGGGTGATCATCATCGATCACGGACGGGTCATCCATGACGGTTCGTGGGAACAGATCGTCCGCGACTTCTCCGACCGTAAGGAGATCGTTCTGCGCTTCAGCGGTCCGCCTCCCGATCTCCGGGGCTCCGATTGGGGGGAGGTGATCGGGAAGGACGCCGCCACCCTGCGCCTGCGGGTTTCTCTTGCCCATGCCACCGCCGTCAGCCGCCGCGCGATTGATCTGCCGGGCCTGGAGGACATCCGGATCGAGGCGATGCCTGTCGAGGAGGTGATTCGCCGCGTCTTTGCGGCGTCCTCCGTTCGCTAACCTCCGCGGCCTGAAAAAACCGCCCAAGCGACCAGCACAAAACCGAGGGCCGCCGACACGCTCTTCCAAAGCCGCCCCTCCCTCTCCTTCAGCTCCGGAACCAACAGATCAAACCACGCCAAATAAAGGAACGTCCCACACGTCGCCGCGGCCAGCACCCCGTGGATCATCTCCCACCCTTCCAAATCCACCTTGGACGCCATCCAAGCCCCCGCGGGACTGGCCAAACTTAAGAAAATCGTCGCCACAAAAATCTTTCCGGCCGACAATCCGTGCCTCCCGAGGGTCACCGCCAAGGCAAAGGTGTCGGTCGCCTTGTGGAAAAGAATCGCCAACGCCAGCGCCTCCTGTGACGCACCCGCTGGCACGGAGCCCAGGGCCAATCCCTCCAGCACGGAGTGGAGGCCCAACATTCCACCCAAGATGTAAGGCTTCGCGACCGTGCCGGAACCGCCGTGGGGATGGCACCCGTGCATCTCTGCATGGGCATGCTCTCCTTGCCGATCCAGCCAGAAGAGGAAACCCACCCCCCCCACCATCATTGCCAACCCGGGCAAAACTCCCAAGGTTTTGAGGGACTCAGGCCCCAACTCAAAAAGGGCCGTGGCCAAAAAAGCCCCTCCCGCAAAAGTCCCGCCCAAACATAGCCAGGAGGTTTTGGCGCTCCGACTGCGCATGGGAAGGGCAACGACTCCCCCCGCCATCCCCGCGACAAAAAGTGCGAGCAGAACAGTCTGGGAAATCATCACTCCATCTTAGCGTGGATTGTCCGGTTCGGCGAGGCTCCGGATCGGGGCGGAAACATGGCAGTGGAGGGATTTGAACCCCCGACCCAAGGCTTATGAGTCCCTTGCTCTACCAGGCTGAGCTACACTGCCGCAGGTTTTCCGTTCTACCTCCACGGAGGTCCCTAGCCAAGCCACGACCCGCCCCGCCTCGCTGACAAAATGGGTCGGCGATCCTCCTCCGAACCGCTAACGCAGAAGGATGCGATTCGATCGGATCCTCCGGACCGCCCTCAACATCCTCCTGTTTGGCTCAAGCTTCGTTTTCGCCGCATCGTACACCGTCCAAAAAGGGGAAACCCTGTATCAGATCGCCAAAAGTCACGATACCTCGGTGGAGGCCCTGCTTCGTGAAAACCCCGGGCTCAACCCCCAGCGGCTTCACGCCGGGGACATCGTTCAACTCCCCTCCGCCAAAACTCTTTCCACTCCCTCATTGACGCCGTCACCGGCCGACTCCCCCTCCCCGAAAGCTTCTTCAACAAAGCCGGATTGGGTGAAGATCAAAAAAGGGGACACGTTGGCGAAAGTATCCCGGGACCAAGGGGTCTCCATCGAGAACCTTCGGAAATGGAACTCCCTGCGCGGTGATACCCTGCACCCGGGCGATCTTCTGCGAACCCAGGCTCCCTCGGAATCGAAAGGGAAAAATCCCGCCCCCAAGTCAAAACCACCCACAGCCAACACCCCCCCTCCAGCTCCGCCCGCACCGAAACTGGTGTTCGTTCCCCCTGTCCAAGCCCAGATCGATTCCGCAAAGGACCATCTCCGTCGCTGGGAATACATCGTCGTCCACCACAGCGGCACGGGGGGCGGGAATGCCCGCATCTTCGATGCCTATCACAAAGAGCGTGGAATGGAGAACGGCATGGCATACCACTTCGTCATCGGCAACGGATCCGACTCCGGAGATGGCCAGATCGAGGTTGGCCAGCGCTGGATCAAGCAAATCCAGGGAGGGCATCTCGCGAGCGAAAGCTTGAATGAAATCGCCATCGGCATCTGTCTCGTCGGTGACTTCAGTCACCATCAGCCCGACCCCCGCCAAACCGCCGCCCTGATCGAGCTGGTCCATACCCTCCGCCAACTTCAACCCTCCCCCCGCCTCAAGTTCCGTCTCCACCGCGAAATCAACACCAGGCCGACCGAGTGCCCGGGGAAACTTTTCCCCGCGGCATCGATTCACGAAATCCTGGATTGAGGCCCGCCCGCCAAGGGGTGGAACCCCACCCAGACCTTTCGCTCCCGCGGTCCGTCAAACTCGCAAAAGTAGATCATCTGCCACGTGCCGAACTTCAACTCCCCTTTTTCGATCGGCCACGCCAGGTGGTTTCCCACCATCGCCGCCTTCACATGTGCCGCCGTGTTTCCCTCCCCATGCCGATACTCCCGACTTTCCCAAGGCACCGCCCTCTCCAGGGCCACCGCCATGTCGCGCCGCACATCCGGGTCCGCCCCCTCCTGAATCGTGATACCCGCCGTGGTGTGGGGCACCACGATGTGCAGCAACCCGTCCTTCCAACCACGTCGTGCAGCCGTCTCTGCCAGGATTTGTGCTAGGGGCACAAATTCGGTATGACTTCGGGTGTTGATGACCACCTCTTCCAGCATCGGGGGCATATGATTGTCGTAACAGGCGGGACCGGTTTTGTCGGGCGCGAAATTTGCCGTGCGCTTCGGGCCGAGGGACTTGCCGTCCGCGCCCTTGCACGCACCCCCTCCGCCGATCTTCCCTCCGACGTTGAATTTTTCCCTGCTGACATCACCCAACCCGCCTCCCTCCGCCACGCCTTCAAAAATGCCCAAGCGGTCATCCACACCGTCGGGATCATCCGGGAACATGGCCCGCAGACGTTCTCCCGCGTTCATCTTCAGGGGACCGCCGATGTGGTGGCGGCCGCCCGCGCCGCCGCCGTTCCTCGCCTCCTCCACATCAGCGCCCTCGGCACACGCCCCCACGCCGCCTCCCGCTACCATCAAACAAAATGGGGAGCCGAGGAAATTGTCCGCACCAGCGGTCTGGCCGCCACCATCTTCCGCCCCTCCCTCATCTACGGAAAAGGCGACGCCTCCACCACCCAGCTGGCCAAACTCCTTCGCCCCCCATTCTCGTGGCTCTTGGGCGGTTTTCTTCCTCTCCCCGGCGGCTCCGATGTCACGCTCTGCCCGGTTGCCGTCACTGCCGTTGCGGAAACGGTCGTCCGCTCCCTCGGCCAAGCCCCGGCCGTTGGCCAAACTTTCGATCTATGCGGGCCATCCACCACCCTGCGGGATCTGGCGCTGGAAATCGCACGGGTCCTTGGCCTCCAACCCACATGGGTGCAAAATTCGCCCGACGTGATTTTCGCCACTTTGCCGTGGCTTTGGTTCACCCGAAAAAAACCCGTTCTGTTTCCTGTTCCCTTGGGCCTTTGCCGCCTGGCAGCTGCCCTTGCCGAACGGCTTCTTCCCTGCCCCCCGCTCACCACCGATCAGATTCTCATGCTCGAGGAGGGCCAAGTCGGAGACTCCCAGCCCGCTCGCCAACTCCTCGGCTTCCATACCCCGCCGCTGGGCCATGGATTGGCCTCGTATCTTGCCCCCCGGGCGGGCGGGGCCGCCGACCGCCGATCGTGAGCGAGGCCACTCGTGCCGCACGCATTCGGCGCGTTCTCCTGACCGCCCTCGCCTGCAACGTCCTCCTCGCCGGCCTGAAATTTGTCATCGGGTGGCGCCTCGGAAGCCTCGGCGTTCTGTCGGATGCGGTGCACTCTCTTCTCGACGGGGCTGCAAGCGTGATCGCCCTGATCGGCATCACGGCGGCCGCCCGCCCGCCCGACCCCGAACATCCCTACGGTCATCGCAAATTTGAAATCCTCACGACCATTGTCGTCGCGGGCCTTCTTTTTCTCAGCGCGTGGGAAATTCTGGGTGCCGCTGTCTCCCGCCTCCTCCATCAAGCCCCCGCCCCGCACTTCACCTGGCTTGCCGTCATCCTTCTGGGGTTCGGCATTCTCATCAACACTCTCCTCTCCAACTGGGAAAAACGTGCCGGCCTTGAGGTCTCCAGCCCCCTCCTCCTCGCCGATGCGGCCCACACCCGCACCGACGTCTACTCCTCCGTGCTCGCCATTGCCTCGCTGGGCAGCGGAGCGTTCGGCATCCCCTGGCTCGATCCCCTCCTGGCGATCGGCATCGTTCTCTTTCTCGGCCGCGCAATTTACGAAATTTTCCTGGAGGGCGTGAAAGTCGTATCCGATGCCACCCGCCTCGACCCCGCCCTCATCCGCTCCGTCGCCGAAAAGGTCGAGGGGGTCCGGGGAGCCCATGCCATCCGCTCCCACGGGATGCAAAACGACATCCACATCGATCTTCACATCCAGGTGGCCGATCAGCTCACCGCCCGCCAGGTGTTCGAGATCGAAAACCGCGTCAACCAGGCTCTTCGCGAATCCTTTCCGGGAGTGACCCACGTCGCCCTCCGCCACGAGCCGGGCGATCTGCCGCTTGAGCCCGACGCCTGACCTTTCCCCCACCCGCCTCCTTCTGGAAGCTGGCCTTCGGGACAATCGCTGGGCCGGCTACTCCCTTGCCGGCTACACTTCGGGCCAATTTTTCTCCCTGCACGGCGGATCCGTCTCCTCCTCCTCATCATCGGTTCCCTGGTACTCGGCAGGGAAACCGGTCACCGCCATCGGAGTTCTTCAAATCTTGGCCCGTGACCCGGGCCTCTTTTCCCTCGCGATGGAAAAAACCTTCCCCGAACTCCGAAAAAGTTATGCCGGCACCTTGACGCTGGAGACGATTCTGACCCATCGCACGGGGTTGCGTTTCCCCAACCTCCCCATCGACGGCTCGGAAAAAGAAATTTTCGGAATCCTTTCCGGCAGCCGACCCCAAGACTTTTCCCTGCGCCCGGGCCAAGCGGCCTACGATCCCCGGGGCGGTTGGTGGCTTCTGGGCCAATGGATCTCCCGTCAGACCGACCAGCCCTGGGCTGATTTCCTCCATCAACACGTTCTCCAGCCTGCAGGTGCGTCGGCTATGTTTTTTGCAAACACAGACCACCATCCCGATGTCCCGATGACTGAAAAACGCGGGGACCAGTGGCTCCCCTCACCCCCGTCTCACGGACCCGGCGGAGGCCTTTGCGGCCCGGCTGCCGATCTGGCCCTCCTCTACCAAACCCTTCTTTGCGACGGCATCTCCCCCGTGACGGGGAAAACAGTGCTCGACTCCCCCTCCCTCGAAACAATGACCCGCCGCTGGCGGGAGGGGGAAGTCGACATGACCTTTGGCCATATCGTCGATTTCGGCCTGGGAATCATTCTCGACGGCAATCGGTACGGATCCTCCACCGTTCCGTACGGTTTCGGCACCGCCTCATCGGACCAAAGCTACGGACACGGCGGGGCCCGATCCTCCATCGCTTTTGCCGACCCGGAAAACCATCTGGCTCTCGCCGTCTGCCTCATCGGTTTGGTTCCCGAGAACGTTCATCAACCCCGCATGCGTGTCCTCCTCGATCAGCTCCGTTCCGATCTAGCCTAATCCCCTTTTCCTCTTAGCCTCGGAAAATGGCACAAGGGAGGATGGCGTGGCTCGATGTCACAAAAGGTTGGGCCATTCTCTGGGTCGTCTATTTCCACTCTTTCACCTGTTGGATGAAACCTCCTTCCCCGATCGAGCCCGGATTTTTTCAAAACGTTGCGCAGCCCGAACTGTGGACCACCCCCTATTCCATTTTCCTATCCCTCGCGCGGACGTTCGGCATCGGACTTTCCCAGCTCGGCTTTCACGCGGTGGGTCTTTTTCTGGTCGCCTCCGGCTTTGTTCTTGCCCAGTCCGCCATGCGGACGATCTCAACAAGGGGGAAGGTCTCGTGGGGTTCGTGGATTGTGAGTCGCCTCGCCCGGCTCTACCCCATGTACTGGCTCGCTCACCTTGTCTATCTCCTCAGCCCTGGGGAAGCCCGCCTGGAACCGGTGGATGGGCGATTCCTCGTCAGCCTGACGGGTCTCCGTTTTCTTTCCATCGACTACAATTTTTTCTATCTCAACGCCGCATGGTGGTACTTTTGCCTGATCCTTCAGCTGTTCGCCCTTTTCCCTTTTCTTATCTGGGCCTATCTGCGCTGGGGTCCCGCCCGCTTCCTTGCCGCCACCTTGGCTGTCGGGTTTCTCACCCGCGTTTTTCTTCTCTACCTCCACCCCGTCAGCGGCCAATGGGTTCTGGGAGGTTGCGGCCTGAGTCGTCTGCCGGAATTCGCATTCGGAATGGTCCTCGGAGGAGGATACGCCCAACACCCGGATCGATGGGAGCGGTGGCTGCTGCAAGGACGCGGATTTCTCGCCGGACTGTGCCTCTATCCCTTCGCCTTGCTCGTCTACCAGCTTCCCCGCGGCTACGTCTTCGTCGATTTCCTGACCGGCGTTGCCTGCTTCCTCGTTGTCGCGGGAGCCTCCGGATTTTGGGCCAAGGTTCCCATTCTCGGCTCCCTTCTGGCCCTGGCCGGATCGTTTTCCTATGGAATCTATCTCGTGCACCAGCCCTACGCCATTCACTTTGCCTCTTTCCTTCAGGGTCAACCCGCCACCGTCGCCCTTCCCTGTCTAATGATCCTGGTCGCAGGCCTGGCCCTGTGGGGTGCGTGTCTGGAGAAGATTCTCCACCGCTGGCTCACGCCGCCGGTTGCCCCTGCATCCATCTCCCCCTAAAAAGAACCCATGCTGATCACCCTCCGCCGGAAATTCGATTTCGAGGCCGCACAACACCTCCCCTCCTTCCCGGAAGGTCACAAGTGTCGCCAACTCCACGGCCACAGCTTTTCCCTGGAGATCTGTGTCTCGGGTTCAGCCGATCCAAAATCGGGCCTGCTTTACGACCATGCAAAAATCGCCGAGGCGGTCCGGCCCATTCTTACGACGTTGGATCACTCGTGCCTGAACGATGTCGCAGGACTGGAAAACCCGACCCTGGAAGTCATGTGCGGGTGGTTCTGGAAAAAACTGAGTCCCCTCCTGCCGGGCCTCTCGGAAATCACCCTGCACGAAACCCCCCGCGCCTCCTGCACCCTGAGGGCCGGCTAACATGGCCAACCGCTCCTTTGTCACCATCGGTTTGGTCGGTCCGGATCGGACAGGCGCCATCGCCGCCGTGACGCAACAGCTGTTCCGGATGGGCGCCAATATTGAATCCCTGGAGGAGCAGGTCGCCCGGGGCAAATTCCGCATGACCCTCCTTGCCTCGTGGCCCGGCGCAAAACTCGAGGAGAAAAAGATCCGCACCCAGCTGATCTCGCTCGCACGCCAACTTCGCATGAACCTCACCCTGCGCCTCTCGGATGCAACAAGAGCCCGAAAGCGCCTTGCCATCCTCGTCTCCAAGGAGACGCATGCGGCGGAGGCCATCCTTCGGGCCTGGAAATCCCGTGCCCTCGCCGCCGAACCAGTCCTGGTCGCCGGAAATCACCCCCAACTTCACTCCCTCGCGCGGCGATACCGCCTTCCCTTTGCCCTGATCCCCTACCGCGACCGGGCCAAAGCGGAAGCCTCCCTTCAGTCCCATCTGGAGAAAGCTTCCGTCGATCTGGTCGTCCTCGCCCGCTTCATGAAAATTCTTTCCCCGGACTTCGTCTGGCCCTGGAAAAACAGGATTTTAAATATCCATCCCTCCCTGCTTCCCTCCTTTCCCGGCGCCTCCGCCTACCGCCAAGCCTACGACAAGGGGGTGAAAATCGTCGGCGTGACCGCACACTTCGTCACCCCCGACCTGGACCAGGGCCCAATCCTTTGCCAGGACGCGCTCCGGCTTCGGCCAAATGAATCTTTGCCAAGCATCATCGCCCGCGGGCAGAAACTGGAGGCCTCCTGCCTCCTCCGTGCCCTCAAACTTTGCCTCAGTCGCCAGCTCGACGTCCACTGGGGCAGGGTTCACGGCGTCTAAGGGGCCGCCGCTTTTTTCTCCCCGTCCCCTTCGGGTCCCTCTCCCGCAGGAACCTCGGCCGAATCGGAGACCTTCGGGGCTGCCTCCGCCGGCACTTTGATGAACTTCACCGGCCCTTTTCTACCCAGACTATTTTTCCAGGTTCCCTCCAGGCTTTTCGCATCGTTGGAAATCTGCAGGTCCAGCTCCACGTTCGCATCAAACCCCGGCTTTGGCAGATGGGTGTAGGTCAGCGGCAACTTCACCCTCGCCCCCTCAATCTTTCCCTTCCCGTGCCAAACTCCCGCCCCTCCGCCCGCCCAAACCCCGTACCCGGCCACATGCAGGAACGCCCCCTCCTGCGAAACGATGATCGTGGACTGGGAAATTCCCGCCGTCGTGTTTTTCCAAAGTCCCGCCAGATCCGCCTCGGCCGCCCAGACGCCGCAGCAAGCCATCCACCAACCCATCAGGACCCCAAATCTCATCGTCGCGATCATCCCTCTGCCCTTTTCCCCCGCAAGACGGATTTCGACCTCGTTTTCCTCTTTCCCTTTAACGTTTGGACCGCCGCCACCACTTTGCCGCCCGCATCGAACAAGGCTCGTTCGGCCTCCTCGGCCCCGACTTTTGTCAACATCTGGACCAACCGGATGGCCCGTGCCTTCAACTTTTCATTCGAGGGCACCACGTGAACCATCAGATTGTCATACACCCTCCCCAACCGGATCATGGCGACCGAGCTGAGAATATTGCAGACCATCTTGGTCGCCGTTCCCGCCTTCAGCCGTGTCGATCCCGCAATCAGCTCCGGCCCCACATCCAACCGGACCACCGCGTCCGGCCGAATTCCGCCCCGCTCCGGTTTCCACCTCGGGTGTGCCGTCACGAGGATTGTGGAGGCCCCGTTTTTGCGCCCTCGCAAAAGCGCCCCGTGCACAAACGGAGTCCTTCCGCTCGCCGTCAGCCCCACCAAAACATCCCTTCTCCCGATTCCGCGCTCCTCCACGGAACGCGCCCCGGCGTCCGCGTCATCCTCCGCCCCCTCCTGCGCCCGGAAAATCGCCTCCGGCCCGCCTGCCAAAATCGCCTGCACCTGCTCCGGGGGGGAGTGGAAAGTCGGGGGCATCTCGCTCGCATCCAGCACTCCCAATCTTCCGCTGGTCCCCGCGCCCACATAGATCAGCCGCCCTCCCTTTCGAAGGGCGCGGGAAACAATCTCGGCGGCACGGCCAATCTCCCGATGTGCCCCATGTAACGCCCGAACGGTAAACGCCTCCTCCTCCACAAAACTTCGCACCAACTGCACCACCGATTTTTTATGCGACCCCCGGGACCTTGGATTCGCCCTCTCCGTTGGCAAATCCTCCACCTTGACCCGAGCCTCCCGGCGCACCTGGCTCTCCTCCAGAGCCAGAACCGGCTCCACCATCCGAACCGCTCCCACCTCTCCGGGAGTTCGCAGCAGCACCACGGTTCCCTCGGGGCATCTCTTTCGCAGCGCCCGAGTGAACAACCCGCGATAGAAAGCGTTCTGAAAGAGTCCTCCCGTCAACGCCCACCGGGGTCGCCTCACCCCCATCCGGCGCGCCAACTCCGCCGACCGCTCCGCCAACTCCCCCGCCGCCGCATGCACCGCCCCCTCCGCACATCGATCTCCCTTTTCCGCCGCCCGTAAAACCACCGGGGCAAATCCCGCCAGCCAGCCCTTCTCCCTTTGTCGATAAACCTCCCGCACCAGGCGGTCCAAATCCGCAGCCCCCGCGTGGGCAAGCAGCGCTGCCGCCAACTTCGGCGGTTTCCCCTCCCGGTCCCGGAAACGAAACACCTCCTTCATCGCGCGCTGCACCAGGTCATACCCGCTACCCGCATCCCCCAACAAATGTCCATGCCCGCCGACCGAGTGCCTTCTTCCAGCCCTGCGTCCGATCACATTGCTCCCCGTTCCCGCAATCACCAGAAACCCGTCCTCCGCTCCCCACGCTGCAGCCAGCGCCGTGTCGGTGTCCTGCCCCACCCTCACTCTCTCCGCTTTCGGCCACACCTGCCGCAACACCCCGCTGGCCATCGCGAGCTCCGGTTTTCCCCGCGCCCCTGCAAAACCCGCCCCGATCCCTTTCGGCGCGACCGGCAATTTCTTGGCCACCCTTTGCATCACCCCCCTCAGCCCCTCCGCCCCCACCAGCATCAAGTTCGATCCCCGCTCCGACCCCTCCGCCAACCTTCGCCCATCCCCTTCCATCAAAACCCATGACGTTTTCGTCCCTCCTCCCTCGATCCCGAGGATCGGGCCCAATTCTTTCACGTTGCCCTGCTTCACTCTGCCCCCAAAATGCCTTCCTTATGGGAAAGCTGCCATGGAAAAACCTCATCCCCGTCCTGGCCTTCTATTCCCTCATCCTCAGCGTTTCCGCCCTGCCCGCCTCCCGCATCCAAACGATCGACAGCTTCATTCCTTTGCCGAACGACAAGGTGATGCACCTCTCCATCTACACCTTCCTGGGATATCTGCTGGGCGGCCTTCCCTACCCCTCCGCTGCCCTTGGAATGACCGGCTCCCTCATGGGTGCCCTGGACGAACAGAGTCAGCGCCTCTCGCCCGGTCGCGATGTTTCCGTCCGGGACTGGTTCGCCGACATTCTTGGGGTCTCCCTCGGCCTCGCCCTCCGACGCCGCCGGTGAGCCCCACACCCGCCCAACGCTACGCCCGTCTGCTCGAAGAGGTCCGTCGCCACGACCACCTTTACTACATCGAGGCCCGCCCTGAAATTTCCGATGCCGCCTACGACCGCCTCTACCGCGAACTCCTCGATCTGGAAACCTCCCATCCCAAGTTGGCGGACGAAAATTCCCCCACACGCAAGGTCGGGGGTGCCCCCCTCGACTCCTTTCGAACCGTCGCCCACGCGGTCCGGATGCAAAGCCTCAACAACACGTACAGCGAGGAGGAGCTTCAGGACTTTCTGGACCGGGTCGAAAAGAATCTCCACGGGCAGGCCGCGGAATTCGCAGTCGAGCCCAAGGTCGACGGCCTCGCGGTCAGCCTCCGCTACGAGCAGGGCCGCCTCACCCAAGGGCTCACCCGCGGGGACGGGGAGCGCGGGGATGATATCACCGAAAACATCAAGACCATCCGCAACCTTCCCCTCTCCGTCCCCCGACTCCCCCCACGGATCGAGTTTCGCGGCGAGGTGTATCTGCCCGAACCCGCCTTTGCCGCCCTGAACCAAAGCCGGGAGAAAAAAGGGGAGCCTCCTTTCGCCAATCCCCGCAACGCCGCCGCAGGCACGCTCAAACTCCTGGATTCCCGCGAGGTCGCCAAACGCCCCCTGGCCGTCGTCCTGTACGGCCTCGGCGACGCCCCCGGCCTCCCGTTGAAAACCCAGGACCAGCTTCACCGCCAAATTTTGGATTGGGGTCTGCCCGGTCACGACTGGTTCCGGCATGTTCGCGGCACCGCCGAGGTTCTCCATGCCATCCGGGAACTGAACCAGGCCCGGACCCGGTTTTCCTTCGCCACCGACGGTGCTGTCATCAAGGTCAACCGCTTCGATCAACAAAAGACCCTTGGCCAGACCGACAAAGCCCCCCGCTGGGCCATCGCCTACAAGTATGCGGCGGAGCAGTCGGAGACCCGCCTGCTCGACGTCACCTTCCAGGTCGGACGAACGGGCGTCATCACCCCCGTGGCGGAACTTGCCCCCGTTCTCCTGAGCGGCTCCACCGTCTCCCGTGCCACCCTGCATAACTTCGAGGAAATCGCCCGCAAAGATATTCGCGTCGGCGACCTCGTCAGGGTCGAAAAAGCGGGCGAGGTGATTCCCGCCGTCATTTCCGTAAACCTCTCCCAACGCCCGGCACAATCCAAGCCGATCCGTCCGCCACGACACTGCCCCGTTTGTCAGGGCCCCCTGATCAAGGAGGACGCCTTTCTGCGCTGCACGTCGCGCGACTGCGTGGGCCAACTCAAACGTCGCCTCCAACACTTTGCCCACCGTGGGGCCATGGACATCGAGGGGCTCGGCGAGGTCATGGCCGCCCAACTGGTCGATGCGGGGCTTCTGCAACACCTCGACCAGATCTACGGGTTGACCGGCGAAAAACTGGCCGCCCTGGACCGCATGGGGGAAAAATCCGCCGCCAATCTGCTCGCAGGGATCGACGCCAGCCGCCGGCGCTCTCTCGGTCGCCTGATCTTCGCCCTTGGGATCCCCCAGGTCGGCGCCGTCCTCTCCGAAACCCTAGCCCGCCACTTCCGATCCCTGGATCGTCTGGCGGAGGCCTCCCTTTCCGAACTCACCCTGGTGAACGACGTTGGTCCCAAAGTGGCAGAGGAGATCGCCACTTTTTTTCACGACGCGTCCACACGCCGCCTCCTGACCGCCTTAAAAAAAGCAGGCCTCAACTTTACGGCTCTTCCGTCGGAACTGGCCGAACGGGGCGGGGTCTTTTCCGGAAAGAAGTTTGTCCTCACGGGCACTCTTTCCGCCCCTCGGGAGGAGTTCATCCGCAGGATCCAATCCCTCGGCGGCTCGGTCAGTGGCTCCGTCAGCCCGAAAACCGACTATCTCCTCGCGGGCGAGGATGCCGGTTCCAAGCTCGAAAAAGCCCGCTCGCTCCAAGTTCGCGTCTTGTCGGAAAAAGAGTTTGAAAAGCTTGTCGGGCAGAAAGCCGCGGAGTGAAATAGACCCATGCGCCTCCTCCTCCCCCTTGGGGCAATTCTCTTTCTCGTCTCCCCTTGCAGCAGCCAGGCCCAGTCCGGAAACCCCGCTGCATCCGAGGATGCCGAAATGGAGCGGCGCAAGATCCTCAAGGCCGCCGATCAGGTGGACCGGGTCGATCAACAGGTCGATCAAATCCAGAGCCGCGTCACCGCACTTGAACAGCTGCTCACCGAACTCCGCCAACAGTCCCAATCGCTCAAGGAGAGCTTGGCCAACGCTGCCGCCAAATCCTCGGCGGAACGCGCCGCGCTTCTCGAGGAGGTCTCCAAAATGCTCGCCGAACGGAAAGAGCGTGAAAAAGCCAAGCCGGCCGAAAAACCAGCCGCCGCGAAGACCACGGAGAAGGAGGGCTACGAGCACGTTGTCGCAAAAGGAGACAC
The DNA here is from genome assembly GCA_009927835.1 of Verrucomicrobiota bacterium. Taxonomy (GTDB): domain Bacteria; phylum Verrucomicrobiota; class Verrucomicrobiia; order Methylacidiphilales; family Verrucolacustridaceae; genus Verrucolacustris. The sequence goes on from RFMG01000199.1 coordinate 25,990, forward strand.
CCTCAGCTCCATCGCGCAGGCTTACAACTCCCAGTATCAGCTCAAACTCACCGCCGAATCGATTCGTGAGGCCAACCAGCTTGCCAAAGGTGCCCCTCTCAAGGTCGGCCAAAAACTTTTGCTGCCCGCAAAGTAAAATATCATGAGTCCCCTCGCCTCGCTTTACCGGCTGCAAAAAGTCCAGACGGGCAGAGTCCTTGGCCCGATGGATCTCGATCACCTGAAAGCACTCGCCAACCAATCCCTGATCGCACCCGACGACCTCGTACAGGTGGACGAGGGGCCTTGGACCAAGGCTCCCGACGTTGTCGGACTGGAGATGCTCTGGTGGGTCGAGCCGCTCGATGGCCCGCGTTACGGTCCCACCACAGCCGGCACCGTGGCCGAGTTTCTCCAAAGCGGCCAACTGGGCGGCTCCGAGCTGGTGACCCATGTCCGAACCAAAGAGACCTACACGGTGAACGAATTTATCGAGGAAATGCGTCGTCGACGCGCTGCCCGACTCAAAAGCAGGACCATCAAGCTGGAGGAAGCCCCGGAAACGCCCACGCCCTTTGTTTCGAGCCCCGCCTTCGACTCCGCGCTTCGACTGAGGATCAAGCAGCTTGAGACCGACCTTGCCAAAGCCCGCGAACAGCTCGATCACCAAGCCCACGAGCTCGCCCGCCTCCGCGCCTCCCTCTCCTGACCCGCCCCTCCCTTCCGCTTGACCCAAGAGCGCACCCGTCGCTACCGTTTGAAGTTCAACACCTTCTCTTTTCTATGCGACATACCATCTCTGTTGTAGTCCAGAACCGCTTCGGCGTCCTCACCCGCATTGCAGGCCTTTTCAGCGGCCGCGGCTTCAATATCGACACCCTCAACGTCGGCCCGACCCAGAACGACAAAGTCTCCCGCATGACCCTCGTGGTCGTCGGAAACGACCAGGTTTTGGAGCAGGTCGTCAAACAGCTGAACAAACTGGTCGATGTCCTCGAGGTCCACGATTTCAAGGACGGGGACGTCATCGATCGGGAGCTGATTTTGTTGCGCGTGAAGGCCACATCCTCCACCCGCCCGGAGGTCATGCAGATTTGCGATATCTTTCGGGCGAAGATTGTCGACGTCCAGTCCACCAGCCTTTCGATCGAGGTCACCGGGGACGAAAGCAAAATCGACAAGTTCCTGCAACTGATGAAACCGTTCGGCATCCTCGAACTGAGCCGGACCGGCCGCATTGCCCTCCCCCGTCGCTGATCTTCCCCCACCCCAAACCCTAACGGAGAAACAACCATGCCCGCCCGCATCTACACCGACCGTGACGCAAGCCTCACCCCACTCCAACGCCGCCGTGTTGCGGTCATCGGTTTCGGCTCCCAGGGCCATGCCCACGCCCTGAACCTGAAAAACAGCGGGATCAAGGTCACCATCGGCCTCTACCGTGGCAGCAAATCGATCGCCGTCGCCAAGAAGCACGGATTCAAGGTTCTTCCCACCGCCGAGGCGGTCCGGGGTGCCGACGTCATTTTTGTCGCCGTACCCGACCTCAAAATCCCCTCGGTATACGAGAAAGACATCGCCCCGAATCTCCGCAAGGGCCAGTGCCTCCTCTTCAGCCACGGCTTCGCCATTCACTACAAAACCGTCAGGCCCCCCAAAAATGTCGACGTCATCCTTGTCGCGCCGAAAGGACCCGGGCATATCGTCCGCCGCCAGTATCAGGAGGGGCGTGGCGTGCCGGCTCTCTTCGCCGTCCAACAAAACCCGTCCGGCCAGGCCCGCGCCATCGCGATGGCCTGGGCCCGCGGAATCGGTGCCACCCGTGCAGGCCTCCTTCAAACCACCTTCCAGGAGGAGACGGAAACCGACCTTTTCGGCGAACAGGCCGTGCTCTGCGGCGGCACCTCCGCCCTGATCCAGGCGGGCTTCGAGGTCCTCCTCAAGGCAGGATACCAGCCGGAAGTCGCCTACTTCGAGGTTCTTCATGAGTTGAAGCTGATTGTCGACCTGATCAACGAATCGGGCATCGCGGGCATGCGCTTCTCCATTTCCGAAACCGCCAAGTACGGCGATGTCACCCGCGGTCCCCGCGTCGTCGATGCCCGGACCAAGCGGTCGATGGAGGCGGTTCTCCGCCAGATCCGCAACGGTGCATTCGCCCGCGAATGGATCCGGGAGAGCCGCACCGGGATGAAGCGGTACCATGCCCTTCTGAAAAAAGGGGAGAAACACCCCATCGAGAAAACCGGAGCCCGCCTCCGCGGCCTCATGCCCTGGATCCGACGCCGCAATCTCAAGGGTGCTCAGGCCGCCTACTAACGGCTGGGTCCAACCCTCCTCCGATCCACCCCGTACTCTCCACCTTCGCAGGTGCGTTTTGCGCACATTTGCCGTAAGCTGAGGGGATGGGTTCCGCGGACAAAATCTACATCTTCGACACCACCCTTCGCGACGGGGAGCAGTGCCCGGGGGCAGCGATGACCCAGCCCCAAAAGCTGGCGGTCGCCCGCCAGCTCGCCCGCCTGGGCGTCGATATCATCGAGGCGGGATTCCCCATCGCCAGCCGCGGAGACTTCGAGTCGGTTCGAGAGATCGCTGCAACCGTCCGCGGTCCCGTCATCTGTGGCCTCGCCCGTTGCGTCCATGCGGACATCGACGCAGCGGGAGCCGCTGTGAAACCCGCCGGCAAAAAGGGGCGGATCCACGTTTTTCTCGGCACCAGCAAGATTCATCGGGAGTTCAAACTGGGAAAAGCGCGGAAGGAAATTCTTCGCCTTGCCATCGATGGCATCCGCCGCGCCCGCAAATTCACCCCGAATGTCGAATTTTCCCCCGAGGACGCCTCCCGCACCGAGATCGATTTCCTCGTTGAGGTCGTGGAGGCCGCCATTCAAGCCGGCGCGACCACCATCAATTTGCCCGACACCACCGGCTATGCCACTCCCGAGGAGTACGGCCGGATGTTTTCCGAGGTTCTCTCCCTCGCTCACGGCGCAACCAACGTCATTTTCAGCACCCACTGCCACAACGACCTGGGGCTGGCCGTGGCCAACTCCCTCGCCGCGGTGCAGGCCGGCGCGCGGCAGGTGGAATGCACCCTGAACGGCATCGGGGAACGTGCGGGGAATGCCGCGTTGGAGGAGATCGTGATGGCCCTGCGCACCCGGGCCGACTGCTATCCCCGCGTGACGAGCGGAATCCATAGCCGTGAGCTGGTGCGCACCTCCAGGCTCGTGTCCGGCGCCTGCGGCTTCCCGATCCCCAGAAACAAGGCGATCGTGGGTCTCAACGCCTTCGCCCACAGCTCCGGCATTCACCAGGACGGAATCCTCAAAAAGCGGGAAACGTATGAGATCATCGATCCCCAAATTGTCGGCTGGGGAAAAACCGAGCTCCCTCTGACCAAGCACAGCGGCCGCGCCGCCGTCGCCTCCCGCCTCAAGCACCTCGGCTACTCTCTGCGACCCGCCGAACTCCAGGCCATCTTCTCCCGCTGCAAGGAAATCGGCGACCGGAAAAAGTTCATCTATGATGATGATCTTGTCTCCCTGGTGGGTGCTCACATCCAGAATCCCCGCGAGACCTACTCCCTGCTCGGTCTTTTCGTCCATACGGGTACGGGCGAAAAACCTGTGGCGGAGGTGACATTGCGTTGCGCCAAGCAAAACCATTTTGCCATTGGAACCGGCGATGGTGCCGTGGACGCCGTCATGAAAACGATCGACCAGATCACCGGCCTCGAGGGTCACCTGACCGAATATCAGGTCCGGGCTGTCACCGAGGGCAAGGACGCGGTGGGGGAGGTGAGTTTGAGTGTCCGTTTCAAGGCCAAGAGTGAGGCCGTCGCGGGACGCTCTGCCGCGACCGATGTGATTGAATCAAGTGCCCGCGCCTACCTGGCTGCAATCAACCGATGGTTGGCCGAAAGCGGCCGGGCCTCCGCGAAGAAGACCCGGCGCGCTCTCGCCAATCCTTGACGGTCCGAGTTAGTCGAAACTGGGGTTCCGCGGTCCGCGCTCGTAATCAAAGTCCGAGCCCCGCTCCGACCGCTCCTCCCGTGGGGGACGCGTGTCTTGCCGTCCGCCGCCGCTGAACCGCTCGCCGGTGGATTTCGCCCCGTTCACGATCAGGAGCCGCCCCATGAAATCGGTGTCATGGAGTTTTTTCGCGACCTCCTGCGCGCCTTCCAGGGTTTGCATCTCGGCAAAACCAAATCCCTTGGAGTTGCCGCCGCCCTCCCTCACCACCTCCACATTCTTGACCGCTGCGATCTTGCTCAGGTGGTCGAAAACATCGCTCTCCGATGCATCGTAGGAGAGGTTGCCGATGTACAAACGCGGCGTCAGCACCTCCATCGGGGGCGCCGTCCGGGCTCGGGGAGTCCGGGGTGCGTCCGATCGGCCGTTGCGGTGGCGGGGTTGGCTGGAAGCCGAGGCGTTCGAACCGCCTCCCATTCCGAATAGTTTTTTGATGAAGCCCCAGAAACCGCCCTTCTGGCTCGGGCGGCTTTCGCGGCGGGGTCCGCCCCGACCTCCGCCGTAACGGCTGTGGCGGCGA
>RFMG01000100.1 GCA_009927835.1 Verrucomicrobiota bacterium
GAAGCTCCGCCCGAGTCCGCGAGGTTCGGAGCGAAGGAGGGCCACCTTCCACCTAAAACCCTCCGTAGTCCCGCAACCGCGGGACGAAGGAGGGCCACCTTCCTCACTGTTCTACAAGCTCTTGATAAATTCCTCTTTGGAAACACCCGCTTGCTTCAGGATCCCATGCAGTGCCCCGTGCGCACTTCGCGGTGCAACGGAACCACACATCCCGATGCCCCTTTTTTCAGGACCACGTGACTCCCTTTTTGCCGGGCGATTTCAAATCCCAGTTTTTTCAGCCCCTCGACCAAATCCTTCCCGCTGACCCGTGGCAGCTTAGGCATGCGCCACTTCAAAGGTGGTCATCAGGGAAGGAGAACTGCCCACCAGGGGGAACTCCTCCAAATATAGCTCCGTAGCCTCCTTCAGATTCGCCAAAGCCTCCGCCAGCGTGTCTCCCTGGGTAGTCGTGCCCGTCTCGGGATTCAGGGCAACATAACCACCGTCTTTCTCTTGCGTCAGGATGGCCGTCAATGTCATCTCTGTATCTCAAAACAAGCCCCTGCTGCGTCAAGTGAATTCTATCGCCCGCTCTTAACTCCCCCCTCCTAATTCCTCAGCCTGCTTTGCGGCCCGGGGATGAACTGTCCCCCCTCGTTCGAGGGCGGCTCGGGCTTGTACGACATCGCCTGCTGTACTGCCGAGGCCACCGCCTCACACCACTCCAGCGATTGACTGCTCAGATACTCCGTCTCCCAAAAACCGCCGGTGCAGATGTTCACGCTGTAGGGAGCCTCCCGCTTGAAGTTTGGAAAAATCAGCCCCAACCCCATCAAAAGACAAAAGATAACCCCCACCCACACCCCGGCCACACCGGATAAAACCCCCAAGCCAATGAAGAGCCACCCCAGGCTCCGCGTCGAACCCCGCAGAAACGAACCCGACCGATTCTCCCCATGCGTGACCGACCGGATCTCCGAAACCGCAAACGCCTTGTTCCAAGGCGGACCAATCGTCACCAGATGCTCCGTCACCCTCACCTGCCCGTCATCGAAAAACACCTTGGGTCCCTTTTCCCCGTCTCCACCCCCTCCCCCTCCGCCAAACTCCAGCCTCGGCGGCTCCCCATCTCCCGGCCCTCCTGTGTCCACCTTCGCCTCGCCATTATCGGGAAATGGGCTCCACACCCGATTGGACATTTTTTGCAGGACCTTCACCGCTTGGTCCCCGTGAAAGTCGTCGATCTTCACAAAAAGATCCAATCGTTTGGTCTGCTCCACCACGGCCAGCTGTTTTTCCAGACTCGCCAGCATCTCAAAGAAGGGTTTCAGGATGCACAGGGTCCAGCCATTCATGGCGCTCAGCAGCGGCCCTCCCTCCGGAAACCAACGAAGGGTCTGGGTCTCCCTTTCCCAATCCACACAAGCCGCCATGTCGCCGCAGATCGAATCCACCCAGGCCACAATTTTTTCCGGGTTTCCCTTCACCCCGGGTGGCCCAAAGGCCTCGTTGATCACCCGCTCATCACCAAAACCGGATAGGCGATGGACGATGGCCTGCAGATTGTCCAGTTGCATGCGATTCCAGGAGAGAGCGTCACGCATCCCACGGGGATGGCGGGGCGCTTCCCCGCCACGGGTGACGTTTTCCCAATCCTGACGGACCACGGCAAAGCGAAGGGTCAACAACCGGTAGGCCAACGTCCACTCCCAGTGCGCCGGCTGCTCGGTGATCAGCCGCTGGCACCGCTCATCGATCTGCGGATATCTGGTGGGATCGGGAAGAATCGTGCGCCGTTTTTCTTTTCTGCCCCTTGGAGTTGCCGAACGTCCACCGCTCACCCCCCCGTCCCACTTCAACGTGGGGGATCGATACGACACTCCACTTCCCGGCACTCCCACCGTGGTCCGCACCCCGGAGGGGGAGAGATTGACGGAAAGTCCTCGTCCACCCAGCGACAGCGAGGCGCCCCTTTTGGAAAAATTGACCCGAACCCCGGGGAGAAGCCTCAGACCTTTGTAAAAACGGAATCCCATAAATCCACCGTTATCCTATCCGACACCCCTGGGACATTTACGGGGCTAGGGCAACTTCCCTATTCCCAGCGGTCCTTGGCCTTGGCGGCCGCCTTGGTCTGCCACTGCATATTATAGGGTGCGTCTGCGCCCCCTCTTTTCAGGGGCACGATGTGATCCACCACATACCCCGGCCTTCCATGGGGATAGCCGGTCTGCTTCTCAAACTGCTTCTTGGCCTCTTCGCTCCGGGCGATATGCCCATGAGAATCCCGCTTCACCCCCTGGGCATAACTGCTCCGGTGAGCCTTGGCATACGCCGAAGGAATAGCCACACAGGCCGTCATCAAAATGATGCACGCAAGCTCCTTGAGAAATATCACGAGCCTGGGGTGACCTTTACGGGACTTTTGCGGGCCTTTTTTTGCCACACCCTAATCTAAGGGATAGCGCTCAAAAGGCGATGTCGACCCGCCCCACGATCGAGGCCGGGCCTAGGCCCGGCCTCGGCCA
>RFMG01000204.1 GCA_009927835.1 Verrucomicrobiota bacterium
TCCTGGAACTATCCGCTATCGGTTCTGGTGCACGCCGTCCTCGTCCAGTGTCTGGCGGGAAATTCGGTCATCGCCAAGACCCCGACGGACGGGGGAATCCACGCCGTGACCTTGGCGATGGCGCTGGCCCGCCGGCGGGGTTTGCCGGTGAGTTTGGTCAGCGGCTCGGGTGGGGAGTTGAGCGAGGCCCTGGTCCGGAACGACGCGATCTCATGCCTGGCCTTTGTCGGCGGAAAAAACAACGGGCGGGAGATCGCCGCCGCGTTTTATGACCGATCCAAGCGCTACATGCTGGAGATGGACGGGGTGAACTGTTACGGAGTCTGGGAGTATTCGGACTGGAAAAATCTGGCGGCGCAGATCAAGAAGGGCTTTGAGTTCGGCAAGCAACGCTGCACGGCGTACCCGCGGTTTGTCGTCCAACGGTCCCTTTTCCCCAAATTTCTGGAGATGTATCTGTCCGTGGTTCAGGGCTTGAAGTGCGGGCATCCCCTGTTGGTGGACAAGGCGGAGGATCCGTTGCCTGCGTTGGACTACGGGCCCTTGATCAACAGCCGGAAGGTGGAGGAGCTGCGCGTTCAGGTGACGGAGGCGGTGGCGGGCGGGGCCGTGGCGTTGTACGAGGGAACCTTGGACGAGTCCCTGTTTCAGCCCTCCCAGGATATCTCCGCCTATCTGGCTCCCGTGGCTTTGTTAAGCCTCCCGCGGAACTGCAAGTTGTACCACGGCGAGCCGTTCGGCCCCGTGGACTCGGTTGCGGTGGTGGACAGCGTGGATCAGCTGGTGGCGGAAATGAACGTGTCCAACGGCAACCTGGTCTCCAGCTTGGCGACGGATGACGCACATTTGGCCAAGCAGGTTTCGATGGATCTGCGGTGTTTCAAATTTGGGCACAACAAAGTGCGCTCGCGCGGGGACAACGAGGAGAGCTTTGGCGGATTCGGCCAATCGTGGAAGGGATGCTTTGTTGGAGGAAAGTATCTGGTGGAGTCGGTCACCCAGGGACCCCCGGGGGAGCGGCTGAGAGGAAACTTCCCGGACTCGATCTACCTGCCCGAAGAGCGATAGAATCGGGCGCTAAACGGCCTTGGCGGGTGCCTTGCGGTGGATCAACCAGAGGGAGACGCTGACGAGCACAATGATGACCCCGCTGACGAGCAGCTCCGTCATCGATTGGGTGAATTTCATCGAATCGAGATTGTGGCCCTCGGTCTCCTGGACGGAGAGGCCCGCACCAATGGTGAGGATCCGCCGGGTCACGCTAATTCCCGCGATAACCAGAAAGGGGACAAGATCCGCGATACTCACATCGTGGGCGGGGGAAACCAGGAGCCGGGTCACCGTGCGCAGGATCTCCATGACAATGAGGATGAGAAGGACCTCGTTGATGACCGAGATGAGGGTGGAAAAGAAGGGTTGATGGTTGAGCATGGCGGTCAGGATGAACTGAACGAGATAGATGGAGATTGCGCCTGAGATGACCAGCAGGAGAACGGCGACGTAGCCGTAGGTGACGATCTCGCCTTTGGCGATCAGGCGAAAGAGTCGGGAGCCAAGCCGGGACGGATCGGGTTTCAGCACCCCGTTATCTTGTCGTGCAGAGACGGGAAAGCAAGTGGGTTGGCGTGGAATGGAATCGGGCTAGGGTAAGGGGATGGCCTTGGTCACCCTTTTTTATGATGCGGACTGCGGCTTTTGCCAGAGCAGTGTGGAGTGGATGTTGCGAAGGGCGCGCCCCGGGACGTTTGATCCCGTGGCGTACCAGGATGATGAGGCGATGCGACTTTTCCCGATGGTGGACCGGACGCTGGCGGACAAGGGGATTCAGGCGTTGGGGGAGGACGGGGTGTTGCGGGCGAAGGCGCGGGCATCGGGGTACTGTCTTACCTTTTTGCCCGGCTGGGCTTGGTTGGGAAAACTCATCCTCTTTCCTCCCGTTTTGCCTCTGGCGGGGGTGGGTTATGCGATGGTTGCAGCCAACCGGCAAAGGCTCTCGCGTTGGATGGGTCGGACCTCCTGCCGGATCCCACCCCGGGCCCGGGGGTAGGGATGGGGTGGGCCGAATGCCTGCGTCGGGAGATCGTGGGTTGCAGGCGATGTCCGAGGCTGGTCCGTTGGCGGGAGAAAGTGGCGAAGGATAAGAGGGCGGCCTACGCGGGGGAGACGTACTGGGGAAAAGCGGTTCCCGGTTGGGGAGATCCCCAAGCCAGGATTGTGGTGGTGGGGTTGGCGCCGGGGGCGCATGGGGCGAATCGGACGGGGCGAATGTTCACGGGGGACGAGTCCGGCAAGTGGCTGTACCGAGCCTTGTGGAGGGCGGGTTTGGCAAATCAAAAAGAGAGTTTGGGTCGGAACGACGGGCTCAAGTTGAGGAACGTTTGGGTCACTGCGGCGGTGAAATGCGCTCCTCCGGACAACCGGCCGAGTCCGGGAGAGCGGGACACGTGCGGGATTTTCCTGGAGCGGGAGATGAGGGGGCTATCGGGAGCGAAGGTGTATCTGGCCCTGGGGGGATTTGGGTTTGATGCGGTGGTGCGTTTTTTTGGGTTGAGGCCGAAACCGAAGTTTTCCCACGGGAGTGTGGTTCCGGTTCAGGGGGGGCGCTGGCTGCTGGGCTCCTATCACGTCAGCCAGCAAAACACGTTCACGGGAAGGCTGACGGAGAGGATGTTGGACGAGGTGATGAGGGAGGCCAAGGAGCGGGCTGGCTTGTCACAGGCCCGAGGTTAAACTATCATTTCAGG
>RFMG01000159.1 GCA_009927835.1 Verrucomicrobiota bacterium
GCCTCATGCGCCTTCAGCTCCCCCGTCACAAGATTTCGCGTGATGATGCCCTGGGCCATTCCCTCATCCACCACCAGATCCAACATCTCGTGCCGCGGAAACATCCTGACGCGGCCCAACCCGATCTGACGGCTCAACGCCGAGTACGCCCCCAAAAGGAGCTGCTGCCCCGTCGCTCCCCGCGCATAGAACGTTCTCGAAACCTGGGCCCCGCCAAACGAACGGTTCGCCAACATCCCCCCGTACTCCCGCGCAAAAGGCACCCCTTGGGCCACACACTGGTCGATGATGTTGACGCTCACCTCGGCCAACCGATACACATTCGCCTCCCGCGAGCGGAAATCCCCGCCCTTGATCGTGTCCTGGAAAAGGCGTCGCACCGAATCCCCGTCGTTCTGGTAATTTTTCGCCGCGTTGATTCCTCCCTGCGCGGCGATCGAGTGGGCCCGCCGCGGGCTGTCCTGAAAGCAGAACGATTTCACGCGGTATCCCAGCTCCGCCAAACTTGCGGCGGCGGACGCCCCCGCCAGCCCCGTGCCGACGACGATCACCTCGTACTTCCGCTTGTTGGCAGGGTTCACAAGCCGGACATTCGATTTGAACCGCGTCCACTTCTGCGCCAGCGGCCCCTCCGGAATTCTCGGATCCAGCTTCATGGCCGTATCCAACCCAGCATCACCCCGACAGGAATGGAGCTAAACCCAACAAAAAGCGCCAAGGCCAGGATCCATGCCCCCACCCCGATCACCTGCACCAGCTGCCGGTCCCGCAAACCGAACGTCTGAAAGACACTCGCCGCTCCGTGCTTCAGATGGGAAAAAAGCAGGGCCATGGCAACCAGATAGAAGCCGCTGATCCAGGGATTGGAGAACCCTTTCACCACCATCCGGTACACATCGTGCATCCCCACGCCGCCCACCGCCGTCTCCATCGAGGCGTAGGAGCGGTCCACCACCTGGGCGGTGAAATGAAGAAGATGGAAAATCACAAAACCCAGGATGACCGTGCCGCTGATCACCATCGTCACACTCGTCCATGTCACTTTCAGCCGCGATCCCCTTCCTGCCACCGCGTACGCGACAGGCTTCGCCCTCCGATTTTCCCGTGCCAAGGAGAGGGTTCCCCAGATGTGAAGGGCGGTCACCGCAAGCAAGCCGACACGAAAACCCCAAGGACCAGCGGATGGGAGTGCAAAAGGTGCGCGTATAAATTGATTTTGTCCGGCGTGCCCGCAAACATCTGCAGATTTCCCGTCATGTGAACGACGATAAACCCGATCATCAAAATCCCCGTGACGGCCACAATCCACTTCCTTCCAATGGAGGATCGGAGCATCGAAAGAAGGATGGATTTCATGGGAGGAGGAACCCTTTCGGGTTCGACTTTCAAAATGCGCCCATCCCTGCCAAGTGTCAAAATCCGTCGAAGCCTATAAGACGGCGAAAACCGAAACCCAAGTCCGGCTAATGTCCGCCCCGCCCTCCCCGGATCACCACCTCCGTACCCCCATCGCCTGCAGAACTTCCCCCACCAGCACAAGGGACCCCAAAATCAAGGTTCCCCTCGGCTCGGGTTTTTTTCGATTCGCACGCAAAGCCTCCGGAACGTCACGGAAAAGTTGTGCCGGGTGGATTTTCCACGACAGCGGGTCGGCGGCCCGCACGTCCCTCAACTCCACCCCCCAGATTTCCGCGCCCGTCCTGCGGATGATCCGCAGCATCTCCTCCGCCGGCTTGTCCCTCAGACAACCAAAAATGAAACGGCCGGGAAAAGCCCCGTACACCTCCCTCCAGGTCTGAAGGGCCGCCCGGACCCCCTCGGTGTTGTGCGCCCCGTCCAGAACCAGGCTGGGTCGGCCCCGAAGAATGCTGAACCGCCCCGGCCAGACGGTCTTCGACAAGCCGCGGGCGATGATCCGGTCGGGCAGGCCGAGGTATCGGGCCGCCGCCACAGCCAACGCCAGATTTTGCCGCTGGTGTCTTCCCGCCAACGGCAGGGTGTCGCTGCTTTTTCCCAAAGGCGGGACGACTTTCCATGGACAACCCAACCGCTTTGCCCTCCGTGCCAGGCCTCTCTGCGCAACCGCAGGCCAACGGGCCGAAAAGACGGGGATCCCCCTCTTGAGAATTCCCATCTTCTCCGCCCCGATCCTGCGCCACCCCTTCCCCAGTATCGCCTCATGGTCCCGCCCCAGCGAGGTCAGGACGCACAACTCAGGCAGGACGACGTTGGTGGCATCCAACCTTCCCCCCAGTCCCGTTTCCCAAACAACAAAGTCCACCCGGGCCTCCCGGAACATCGTCAACGCGAGTGCCGTGCTCGCCTCAAAGAATGTGGGCCGCTGCCGCAGCGGCATCCCGCCCAGGATCCGAATCAGCCGTGCCAAATTTGTTCGCAAAACCTTTTCCCCCACCTGAACTCCGCCCACGCGAAAACGCTCGCGAAAATCCACCAGATGCGGGGAGGTGTAGAGCGCCGAAAAAAAACCCCCCTCCCGCAGGATCGCGTCCAGGGCCGCCGCGGTGGAGCCCTTTCCGTTGGTTCCTGCCAGATGGATGAAGTTCAGACCCGTCTCGGGATGACCCAGCTTTCCCAGAAGCCTCCGCATCCGTCCCAGCCCGGGCCGGATTCCGGCGGCACAGACCCGCTCCAGTCGCTCGCCGGGCCCTGGACTGTTCAGAGGTAGCGGAGGAGACGGGCCAGGGTCTCCTTCATTTCGGAACGGGAAACGATCATGTCGATCAAACCGTGCTCGTGCAGAAATTCGGAGGTTTGAAACTCCTTGGGCAACTCCTGCTGGGTGGTCTCCCGAATCACCCGGGCCCCCGCAAAACCGATCATCGCCCTGGGTTCCGCCAAAATCATGTCCCCCAGCGACGCAAAACTCGCCATCACCCCCGCCATCGTCGGATTGGTCAGAACCGAAATGAACGGCAGACCCGCCGCCCCCAATTTGGCCAACGCACCGCTCGTTTTCGCCATCTGCATCAAACTGAACATTCCCTCGTACATCCTCGCCCCGCCGGATGCGGAAAAGATAATCACCGGCATTTTTTTTGCCAAACCCCGCTCGATCGTCCTTGTCACCTTCTCCCCCACCACCACCCCCATGCTTCCACCCAGAAAAGCAAACTCCATCGCCCCCAGGGAAACCTCCCGCCCCCCGATCTTGCCCGTGCCGCTCACCATCGCGTCGGGCAGGCCCGTTTTTTTCCGGTTCGCCTTGAGTTTGCTCGCATAACTCGTGACCCCCTTGAACTGTAAAACGTCCACCGCCTCCATCTTTGCGTCATGCTCCTGGAACTTTCCCCCGTCACATATCAAAACCAGCCTCTCCCGGGCCCCCAGGGGAAAATGATACTCGCACTTGGGACACACCTGGTGGCTTTTCTTGAGGACCTGGTTGTAGATCACCTCCCCGCAACCGGAACACTTCGTCCACAGCCCGCTCGGCACACCCCGGGCCCGGGGCTTCGCCTCTTTGCGGGGCTCATATTTGCGTCTTTCAAAAACCGCCATACGGAGTTCCTATCCCCGGGCCACCGTGAGAGCCGCCACCTCTTCGGCTCCAGCTTTTTTCAGGACCCTTGCACAAGCATCCGCAGTGGCACCGGTTGTGAACACGTCATCACAGAGTAGCAATCGCCGTCCCCGGGGGTCAAACCCAGGGGCAAGAGCCAGCGCTCCGCGCAGGTTTCGCAGCCGCTCCGATCTCCGCAATCTCGCTTGGGGCGGCGTCGGCCTCACCCGGATCAACCCCTCCTCCACCCTCAACCCCTCCCTCGCCCCAAGCCACGACGCGATCTCCGTGCTCTGGTTGAACCCGCGCTCGTTCCGCCTTTCGGGATGCAGGGGGAATCGGAACCAGTGCATCCCACGCCTCGTTCCGGTAATACTGTCGGAACCCGTCCCTCATCCATCGCCCCAGCCACGGCCGCAGCGGATACTCCCTCTGGTATTTGAACCGAAGCACCGTTTCCCTCACCGTTCCGACGGCACGATAGGCGGCGCGCACCCTCGTCAAAGCCCAGGTCCGGCCCGCGCAGTTGCCGCACAGAAATTCCCCGGGGGCGTGACGCGCAAAGGGGTCGGCACAGCGGGCGCAAAACGGAGCCTCCAACCGAACCCACGGACGGGGCGGACGTCCCACGGGAAAAATCAAACCCCGGATCGCCTCAATCCAAATTCGCACGGATCGGACGCCCCCAAAGAAACAACGCCACCGCCAGCAGAAGAAGAAAAGGCAGAGGCCCCTCCTCCAACGAGGGCCCCCACCATCCCCCCACCGCCTGCGGAACCACAGGCCAGGCACTCTCCGCCCAACGCAGACCCGCCACCCAACCCGCGTGCAGACCGATCGCCCCCGCCAGCGTCCCCTGGTTCAACACCACCCGCCCCAAAATAAGTCCGCTCAAAATCAGCCCGGCCAACTTCCATAGGTGGCCCGTTCCCGCCCACAGCTCCAATCGTCCCCAAGCCTGAAAGCCCGCCAGCCAGCCCGCCTCCAACCCGGGTCCGGGCTGGGGTCGGATGAAATGAGCCGCGCCAAAAATCAGCGCCCCGATAAAAATCAAAGAACCCAACCTTCGGTTCCCCATCGCCCTCCACCACGCCAACCCCAAAACCCCCCGGAAGAAAAACTCCTCCAGGCTTCCCACCCCCACTCCCACCGCCACCGCCCCGAGCACCTCCCCCACCCCGGGCCATCCCCCCCAACTCCTCACCCCCAACCCCACCTGCCCCACCGCCACCAACCCCACCATCCCCAACCCCAACCCCGCCCAGACCGCCGCCCTTCCCAACTCCTTCCTCCACCCCCTCCCATCCACCCAGGGTCTGGGATCCTCTCCCCAAAACCTCAAAAGACCTGCCGCCAAGGCCAGAGCCACACCCAACTCCACCCTTCCAAAAACCCTGGAAAAGGGGAAAACCCCGGGTGCCGCCGCCTCCACAACCAGGGCCACCGGCCAGGCCAGCACGGAGGTCAGCAGTGCCCAAAGGCTGAAAAAAGCCAAAATTCCTGCGATCCCACGTTTCATCCCCTTATCTTGCGCTCCCCCGACTGCCTCCCGCCAACTATTTCCCGCTCCCCCGACGTTGCCCCCCCTTCCCGCATCGTTTAGGATCAGCCGTTCGTCCATGTCGGAAGCCAAACCCATCGCGCCCCTCGAGTTCGAAAAGCCGCTTGCCGAGATGGAGAAGCGGATTGAGGAGCTTCGCAAACTTTCCGGCAGGCAGAAACTCGGTGCCGAATCGGAAATCGCCGCCCTCCAGAAAAAATGGACCGAGGCGCGTCGCGAGGTGTACGGAAACCTCACCCCCTGGCAGCGGATCCAGATCGTCCGTCACCCCCAACGCCCCTACCTCCTCGACTACCTCCAGCAGGGGGCAACCGATGTCTTCGAGCTCGGGGGAGACCGCACCTTTGGCGAAGACCGGGCCCTGATCGGTGGTTTGGCCACCCTCCACCAGCAGCGGGTCGTCTTTCTTGGACACCAAAAAGGGCGCGATACCAAAGAAAACCTTCGCCGCAATTTCGGCTGTGCCCACCCCGAGGGGTATCGGAAAGCCCTGCGACTGATGCGGCTGGCCGACCGCTTTCGCCTGCCCATCGTGACCCTGATCGACACCCCGGGGGCATTCCCGGGCGTCGCCAGCGAGGAGCGTCACGTCGCCGAGGCCATCGCCGTCAATATTCGCGAGATGTTCAACTTCCGTGTCCCCATTATCGCCGTTGTCATCGGGGAGGGCGGAAGCGGAGGCGCGCTCGGCATCGGCGTTGCCAACCGTGTTCTCATCCTGGAAAACGCCTACTACTCCGTCATCTCCCCCGAAGGCTGCGCCAGCATCCTTTGGAAAGACCGCGCTTTCGCACCCCAGGCAACCGAGGCTCTCCGGATCTCCTCCAAAGACCTGCTTCAACTCGGCCTGGTGGATGAGGTCATACCCGAACCCACAGGGGGCGCCCACCGTGACTGGACGACCACGATCCGGACCACCATGGAACGGATCGCCCACCATCTGGCCGAGCTCAACCAGCTCTCCGCCGCCCGCCTTGTCGAGACCCGGCAAGAGCGCTACCGCGCCATCGGCTCCGTCCTCGAAAAATAAATTCGAATTTCGAAATCCGAATTTCGAAATCTCAACCTTCCTCCCCGATCTTTCCCAACTCGTCCCGGATCCGGGCCGCCTCCTCGAACTGCTCTTTCCCGACGGCTCGGGTCAGATCCTCCTGCAGCCGCCTCTTGCTCGGCTTCCGCAGGCTTTTGGGGACCTTGCCCGCATGGCGGGTTCCCTTCTGGCAATCGTTCAACACATCCTGCAACAAGTTTGCGAAAATCACGTAGCAATCACCGCAACCCAGCCTTCCCGTTTTTCGCACGTCCTCCGAGGTGAACCCGCATGTCGGGCACTTGTTGGAAGCCGCCGGAGTGGGGGTCGGAATCAAAAGGGATTTGGCCGAGATCTCCTTGATCTCGTTTTCCACCGCTGCGGCGGGATCCTCCTTCCCCTTGCTCGCCGCCAATTTGGAAACCGCCCCCCAGATGTCGAAATCCACCAGATCCTTTTGGGCCAGCTGGGGGATGCACTTTTCGCAAACGTGCACATCGATCGACTTGGCGTTCACAAGCTTGCTTAAATGACAGGTCGCCTGGTTGCCTGGACAGAAGGTGCACTCCATAACTGAAAATTAACCATGCCCACCCCACGAGGCAAATCTCCCGCCCAAGACCCCCGCTGGCTCTCCCCAAAAGTTTGGGAACAGATCCTCGCGTCCGGCACCGATGCGTTTCTCGCCGCCTACGGCCCGGAACTCCGCGCGGAACGTTGGGGCAACGCCCTCCGCTGGATCAGCTCCACCCCCCTGCCCACCCCACCCCCCGTCCCTCCCCTCTCCTTATCCTGGCGGCCGGAACGGATCCTGATCCAGGAGGAGTCGAAGTCCGCCGCAACCTTTCTCCACGGGGACGGTTTCCAAGGAGAGGTGACGGAGCTTGGATTGCGCTACGAAATCGACCTCACCCCCGGAGTCGCCCCCGGACTTTTTCCCGATCAGCGCGAAAACCGTCTTCACCTGAAATCGATCCGCCCCAACCGCCTCCTCAACCTTTTCGCACACACGTGTGCCTTCGGGGTTTGCGCCGGCTCTTTCGGGGCCGAGACCCTGAATGTCGACTCCTCGTCCCGGTCCCTCGCCCGCGGAAAAAAAAATTACCAGCTGAACCAGCTGGGCGGATCCGCCCACCGCTTCTGGACGGAGGATGTCCGTCGCGTCCTGCCCCGCTTGGCTCGCCGGGGTGAAACCTTTGATGCGATCATTCTCGATCCACCCACGTTTGCCCACGGCGGTCGCGGGCGAGCCTTCCGCATCCAACGCGAACTCGAACCCCTTCTGCTCGCCTGTCTGCCCCTGCTTTCCCCGGGCGGTTCGCTTCTTCTCTCCATCCATCAGTCGGAGACCACCCCCGCCAATCTTCACTCCCTCGCCCAAGGTCTGCTCCGACGGGAAGGCGTTCCCGCCCGCTTGATGCCCGGATTTCAGCCTGCGGATATTCCCACGCAACGCATGCCCTCCACCCTCTGGATCTTCCGGCAGGGTTGACACCCCGACCCTCCGATCGAATTGTAAGCTCCGTGCAAGGACTCCTCTCCCTCGCCTCCGTCGCCCTCAACCTGTTCCGCGAATTTGTACCCGGCCATCCCGATGCGGCCCGCTTCTGGCTTGAAATCGGCTCGGGTGCCCTCTCCCTGATCCTCGTCCTTGGAATTCTTCTTCGCTTTTTCGGATCGGAAAATGCCAAGCCCGCCCTTCTTTGCGTCGGGGCCACGCTCGGGCTTCTCCTCCTCGCCGCGGGACCCGCCGCCGTTGAACTTTATCTCCTTCCGTCGATCCCTTCCCCGACCCTCGCCGGGGTCGACTCCCTGTCCCAATGGATTGCCCAACGAGTTCACCACACTCCCTGGCCCGGTCGGACCACTCTTCTCTCTGCCGGCCTCCTCCTCAGCCTTCTCTTCGTGGTCGTCCCCCTCACCAAGTGGACGTTCCGCGTTCCGACTTTTCTCTCCCTGCTCGCCTGGTTGGCCGCGTTAACGACTGCAGGCACGATCTTCTCGCTCGTCCGTGTGAAACTTCCTCCCGTGCCCACTGCACAAGTCGAAAAAAGCAAACTCCCGTCCCCCTAATCGCCAAGAACCTCCTCCAGCCGCGCCCGGGTTGGACCGAACTTTTCCGGATCCTTGGAGGGAGGCGGGGGAACGCTCGGCCCCACCACCAAACAACACTCCGCCCCCGGAATCGGGATCTGAAAACGGTCCCACGAAGGCAGCTGCCACTTCCAGCTCACCCTTGTTGTCACGGGGGTGATCGGAAGCCCGCTCGCCGCCGCCACCACCAAAACCCCGTCCTGCACTTTTCCCCTGGGCCCCCGCGGCCCGTCCGGGGTGATTCCAATATCCCGTGCCCCCTCTTTCTCCAGTTCCCGGATCATCTCCCTTAACGCATCCGCCCCGCCCTTCGACGTCGATCCCCGCACCCCATCGATGCCAAAGCGATTCATGATCTGCGTGATCAGCTCTCCGTCCCGGCTCCGGCTGACCAACATCAA
>RFMG01000242.1 GCA_009927835.1 Verrucomicrobiota bacterium
CCAAAGATAAAAGCCGCCAGACTCAGGACAGGACGGCTTCCGGCCCGATCCAACATTTTTCCCGTCGCCAACGACGTCAGCACAAAGAACAAACCCCAAATCAGCTGCAGGATCATGAATTGGGAATCCGTGCATCCCAGTTGGTCTCTCGCAAACGGGATGAAGATCAATCCGCCCCCCGACAAAGCCAACATCATGATCGCATGAAAAATCACCAGCCGAAGAAAAGGTGGATGCGCGAGCATCGCCCCCCAAGGCACAGGCTCCGTCCCCTCGACGGCAACAGGCTGGGTGGGGGTGTCCGGGATCCTCCTCAAATACAGGAGAGAAAGACCCGCAAGGAGCAAGCTCGCCCCGAACAGGAGTCCGAAAGCCTGCGGGCTGTTCACATGATCGAGAAACAACGCGCTCAGGGCAACGGTGAGCAGCAGGGCGGATTGGGAGGCCGCTTGATCCATGGTCAGAAAACGTCCCCGGACCGACTCAGGCACAATCGCGCTGATCCACGGCAGGTACCCGCTGAGGGATATCCCCCTTGCGATGTTGAAAAGAAATAAAATGAAGAGGACCAGAATCTGGCGCGAGGCGTTGTCCATCGGCAACGGCAGTCCCACCACCAAGGCGACGCCACCGATCAGCAGGCTCCGGCTGGCCCAACCGCGTAGCACAAAGGTCCGATACCCGATCCGCTCGACAAACTTGGCTGCAGGAATCTGAAAGATGTTCATCAGCGCCCCCAGGGCCGCCACCACCCCCAAAACCGTGGCCGAGGCCCCCAGTTTTTTGAAGTACAGCATCATGGGCAACCCCATGATCAGGTAAAAGGAGCTGGTGTTGAAAACCTGAAAAAGGAAGGCGTTGAGCAGCGGCCCCCGGGCCAGCCCGAAACCGCTCTGCCTCACGCCGGCGTCTCTCGCGGGCGCAACAGCGGAAAGAAAATCACCTCACGGATCGAATCCGACCCCGAAAGCAGCATCGCCAGCCGGTCGACCCCAAGTCCCATCCCGCCCGCAGGCGGCATTCCGCTTTGCAACGCCTCCAGAAAATCCTCATCCACCTTTTGGGTATGCTCTCCGACCTGCTTGCGAAAACGCTCCGCCTGCAGGATGGGATCGTTCAACTCCGAATAGCCGGGGGAAACCTCCTGCCGCCCCAGAAGCAGCTCAAAAACATCCACCACCGTCGGATCCTCACGGTTTAATTTCGCCAACGGCACTAACTCCGCGGGGAGATGGGTGATAAAGACGGGATTGACCGCTTGCCCCTCCACTTTCTTCTCAAACACCTTGTGCGTGATCTCCGCCGCGGCCAGTTTCGGCTCCAACTCCAGCCCCAGGGCCTTTGCCTTGGTCTCCATCCCCTCGCGGGAAAGCTGGAACCACTCCGCGCCCGCCACCTCCATCACCGCATCCCGGTACTTTTTTCGCGGCCAAGGACCGGTGAAATCGATCACCGACCCGTCGCTTTGGCGGACCTGCAATCCTCCCGTCAATTCCCGTGCCGCCCCGATAATCATCTCCTCCACGAGGCCCGCCATCCCCTCGAAATCCGAGTACGCCCAGTACGCCTCCAGCATGGTGAACTCGGGATTGTGCTTTCTGGAAATTCCCTCGTTCCTGAAGTTCCGGTTGATCTCAAACACCTTTTCCATTCCCCCCACCAGCAGCCGCTTGAGATAAAGCTCGGGGGCGATCCGCAGAAACAGATCCATCCCCATCGCGTGATGTCGGGTTTGGAAAGGTTCCGCCGCAGCCCCCCCTGCGACCGTCTGCATCATCGGCGTCTCCACCTCCGTGAATCCCTTTCCGTGCAGAAAATCCCTCAGAAAACGGACCAGCCTAATCCGCAAATCCAAGGCCTTGCGGGAAGCCTCGTTGGAAATCAGGTCGAGGTGCCTTTGGCGATGCCGCGTCTCCACATCCACCAACCCATGCCACTTGTCCGGCAACGGAAGGAGCGACTTGCTCAGGAGGGTCAAATGTTCCACCCGGACCGAGGGTTCCCCCGCCTTGGTGGTGAAAAGGGTCCCCTCCACCCCCACAATATCCCCCAAATCGAGCAGTTGAAACACCGCCAACTCCCTTTCCGGCAAAGCCGGTTTCTGGACATAGATCTGCAATCGCCCCGCTCGATCCTGCAGGTGCAAAAACTGGCTTTTTCCCATGTCCCGATGGGAAACGATCCGGCCCGCCATCCGCACGCTCCGTCCCTCCTCCCAACGCCCCCGGATCTCCCCTGTCGATTCCGTTCCGGGAAAAGCCGCTCCAAAAGGATCCACCCCCAAACGCCGCACCTCCTCCAGCTTTTGTCGTCGCGCAGCCAGCAACGGGGCGAGATCTTGGCTCATCGGTCCAAACCCTAGCCGAATCCGGCTTCCCTTGAAAGGGTTGCGTCGGGACGGGACTCCCGAAGCAGAAAGAAATCCCTCTAACTCACCAGCTCCGGATAGGCCCGCTGGGTCAGCTCGACCAGGATCTTTCGGCTCTCCTCCCCCGAATCCATCTCGAGAAGACGTGCGGCCACCGCCTGGCACTCCGCATACTCGAGGCTCTGCACCGCTTTCTTCACACGCGGGACCGCCACCGAGCCCATGCTCATCTCATCCACACCCAATCCCAACAAAACCGGCGTCATCAAAACATCTCCCGCCATCTCGCCGCAAACCCCCACCCAAATCCCATGCTTGTGCGCCGCCTCCACCACCTTCTGGATGAGCATCAGCACCGCCGGGTGCGTCGGCTGGTAAAGGGAAGCGACCCGCTCATTCGTCCGATCCGCCGCCAGGGTGTACTGGGTCAAATCGTTCGTTCCGATGCTGAAAAACTGCACCAGCGGGGCCAGCCGATCCACGATCATCGCGGCCGAGGGGACCTCGATCATCGCCCCCGCCTCCACCTCCACCGCCGCGGGAGTGCCCGCGGCTTTCAGCTCCGCCCTCGCCTCTGCCAGCAAGGCCAGCGCCGCAACCAACTCCTCCCTCGTGGCGATCATCGGAAACATCACGCGGACTTTCCCCCCGGGGTTCGAGCGACAGATCGCCCGGAGCTGGGTTTTGAAGAGATCCGGCTTCTCCAGGCAGTATCGGATCGCCCTCCATCCCAAAAAGGGGTTCACCTCCGGGTCCAACCCCTGATGGGAGGGGAGTTTGTCTCCCCCCAGATCCAGCGTTCGGATGATCGCAAGGTGCGGACGCGAAGCCTGCACCACCTGCTGGTAAATGTTCATCTGCTCCTCTTCGCTGGGAAAGTGCACGCGGTTCAGAAACAGAAACTCCGTCCGATAAAGGCCGATTCCCTCCGCCCCACTCTCCACGATCAACGGGAGATCCTCCGGCAACTCCACGTTGGCCGAAAGCACCAACCGCTTCCCATCCCTGGTCGTCGCCGGGGTGTCCCGCAAAACCTCCAGGCTCTGCTCCACCGCCAAACGGCGTTTTTCGATCTGCCCGTACTCGTACCGGGTCTGCTCCGTCGGATAGACGATCAGCAGCCCCGCATAGCCGTCGAGGATGACCGGCGCCCCGAGTTCGCACTTGGCCAGGACACTGTGCAGGCCGACCACGGCGGGAATGTTCAGGGAGCGCGCCATGATCGCCGTGTGGGATGTCGTGCTTCCCACCTCCGTGGCAAATCCCAGGGCCAGCTGTCGGTTCAGAAGGGCCGTGTCCGAGGGAGTCAGGTCGTGCGCCAGAAGAATGCTGGGGGAATCCAGCGAGTAGAGATCCGCCAGTCGTCGCCCGAGCAGGTTGTACACCACCCGCCGGCCCACATCCAAAATGTCCGCCGCCCTCTCCCGGAGGTAGGGATCCTCCATGTCCCTCATGCTTTGGGCGTAGGCGTGAATCACATGCTGGTAGACATGCTCCACACACACCTTGCGCAGCTCCAACTGCCGGCGCACCGCCGCGGCGATGGTGCTGTCCCCCGCCACGAGAAGGTGCGCCTCAAAGATCTCCGTTTGCCCCTCCCCCAAGGATTGGGCCAGATGATCCTTAATTCCTTGAATCTGCTGCCTTGTCTTGAGCAGCGCCGACTCCAAACGCCGAAGCTCGTCGGGAATTTGGCTGTCCTGGATCGGCGTGGGACGGACCCGTATCTCCTCGTGCGAAAAAATGGCCAACCGCCCGCTCACCACTCCCGGAGATGCGGGAATCCCGGCAAGGCGAAGTTCGGAGCCGGCGACGGAGGAAGAACGGTCGGGAGCAGTCACGGAGGGAGAACTATCTCCCTTTTCCCTACTCCTCGTCGAACTTTCTTTCAATCAATTCAAGTAACGATTGGATGGCGGTTTCTGCCCCGGGTCCCGTCGCTCGCAGGCTGATTTTCGAGCCCATCCCCGCCGCCAGCATCATCAGTCCCATGATGCTTTTCCCGTTGATCGTCTCCCCGTCTTTCTCCACAAAAATCTCGCACGCGTGACGGTTTGCCTCCCGGACGAACATGGCGGCGGGACGGGCGTGCAACCCGAGCCGGTTTTGGATCGAGACCTCCTTGGTCACGGATGCCCCTCCGGATGAGCTCATCTCACCCCTCCTTCAGCTTCAGCCGGCTCATCAACTTCTCGTTGAATTCCAGCGCCGAAAACTGCCCCATGGTCTTCATCTTCTGATCCAACGCCGCCACCTGCACCAACCCCGCCAGGTCCCGCCCCGGTCGGATCGGAATCCTCACGTGGGGAATCTTCAATCCCAGGATTTCATAAAACTGCTGGTCCAACCCCGTGCGCTCAATGTCGCCCACCTGGTCCCACTCCGCCAACGTGACCACCAGATCCAGCCTCTTTTCCGTTCGGATCGCCCGCCCCCCAAAAATTGCCGCCACATTGATAATCCCGATCCCCCGCACCTCCATGAATGTCCTCGTCACCTCGGCCGAGGTCGCCATCAACTCCCGCCCCTCCAAAAGTCGCAGCCGGGTAATGTCATCCGCCACCAGGGAGTAGCCCCGTTCCACCAGACCCAAGGCACACTCACTCTTGCCCACCCCGCTTTCCCCCCGGATCAAAACCCCAACCCCCATGATGTCCACCATGCTCCCGTGTTCGCTCGTCGTGGGGGCAAAATCCTCCTCCAGACACAGGGTGATCAGATTGACCAGCCTCGGCGTGGGTATCGGGGAGATGAAGATCGGAACCTTCGCCTTCTCCGCCTCCTTTAAAATGATCGCCGGCGGCCGGTTGTTCCGGCTGAACACTATGCATGGAATTTTCCGGTCCAGGATCGCCCGGATCCGGGCCTGCCGGGTGTCCGAATCCAGGGACAAAAAATAGCTGATCTCGCTCTTGCCAATCAGCTGAACGCGGCGAAAGGCGAAGTATTTAATGAATCCCGTCAAAGCCATGCCCAGGCGATTCACCGCGCCTTCGCGGATCAACCGCCCCATCCCCTCCTGTCCTGCGACGAGCTTCAACTGCAGCCGCGCGGCGTGTTGCGTGTAAAAATGCTCCACGGAAACGGTTAGAGGTTTTTTCATCCGTAGGTCTTCCTAATCAACATACCCTTGGGGGTGGGCCCGATGCCAATTCCATGCACTGGTTAAAATCTCCTCCAACCCCGAATGCTTCGCTTTCCAGCCCAGCTCCCTCTGCAACTTGTGGGATCCAGCCACCAAAGCCGGAGGATCCCCCGCCCTGGCGGGCTGGCCGCGGGTCGGGATCGGCCGCTGCGTCACTTTCTTGGCCGTTTCAATCACCTGTTTCACGGAAAACCCGTTCCCCGTGCCCACATTGAAAAATCCCGGCTTCTCCCGTTCCAGCGCCAGGATGTGGGCCGAGGCCAGATCCCTCACATGGACATAATCCCGGATGCATGTCCCGTCCGGCGTGGCGTGGTTCTCCCCAAACACATCCACCACCTCCCTTTGACCCAGCGCCGTCAACAGCACATTGGGGATCAGATGCGTTTCCACCCGGTGATGCTCCCCCCTCTCCTCCGTGGCTCCCGAGGCGTTGAAATAGCGCAACGCCGTGGGAAGGATCCCGTGCACCTGCGCGTACCAGGACAAAATCTGTTCAAACACCAACTTGGAGTGTCCATACGGATTGATCGGCTTTTGGGGGGTCTGCTCATCCATCGGCACCTTCTCCGGCAACCCGTAGGTCGCGCAGGTGGAGGAAAAGATGATCTTGCGACACCCGGAGGCCACCATGGCATCCAAAAGATTCACCCCTCCGGACACATTCACCCGGTAATAAACGGAGGGATCCCTCATGCTCTCCGGCACCAGGGCCTTCCCCGCAAAATGAATCACCGCATCGGGCCGTTGCTCCGCCAGCGCCCGATGAAGGAGATCCCGCTCCGCCAGGTCCCCCTGCAGAAAATGGGCCTTCGGGTGAACCGCGGCTCGATGCCCCTCGCTTAAATTGTCCCAAACCACCACGCTGTGCCCCGCCCCAAGCAGCTCCTCGACGCAAACCGAACCGATATAGCCGGCTCCGCCCGTGACCAGGACTTTCATCTTCCGGGAAAGGAGCCCTACTCCTTCAGGTTCATCGCCAACAGGAATTCCACGTTGTTTTTGGTCTTCTTGAGGCGGCCCAAAAGCAGCTCCATCGCCTCCACCGGCGGCAAGGAGGACAAGGCCCTTCGCAGAATATGGATCCGGGGCATCTCGTCCGCGTGATAGAGAAGCTCCTCTTTCCGGGTTCCCGACTTGGGAATGTTGATGGCGGGATAGATCCGCTTGTCCACCAGGGCGCGATCCAGGTGAATCTCCATGTTTCCCGTCCCCTTGAACTCCTCGAAGATCACCTCGTCCATCTTGCTTCCCGTGTCCACCAGCGCCGTTGCGATGATCGTCAGGCTCCCCCGCTCCTCCAGATTTCGGGCCGCACCGAAAAACCGCTTCGGCTTGTGGAGGGCGTTCGCATCCACCCCCCCCGAGAGGATCTTGCCGCTGTGGGGTTGCATCGTGTTGTAGGCCCGGGCCAGCCGGGTGATGCTGTCCAGCAGGATCACCACGTCCGTTCCCTGCTCCGCGAGGCGTTTCGCCCGCTCGATCACCATCTCCGCGATGTGCACATGCCGGTCCGGCGGCTCATCGAAGGTGGAGCTGATCACCTCGCCTTGAACGGATCTTGCCATATCCGTTACCTCCTCAGGCCTCTCATCGATCAAAAGCACGATTAGATGCGCCTTCGGATTGTTCGCCGTGATCGCATTGGCAATTTTCTGCATCAGGACCGTCTTTCCGGTCCGGGGAGGCGCCACGATCAGACCCCGCTGCCCGAAACCGATCGGGCTGATCAGGTCAAAGGCCCGCATCGCCATGTCTTTCAGCTTTTCGCTCTCCAGCATCAGCCGCCGATTCGGAAACAGCGGCGTTAAGTTATCGAAATGAATCGGGGGTTTCCGCTTGTTCACGTCCTCCCCGCTGACCGTCTCCACCGTCGCCAGCGAAAAGTAGTGCTCCTTCTGCCTCGGCGAGCGGATCTCCCCGCCCACCCGATCCCCCCTTCGCAACCCGTACTTCCGGATCAATCCGGGATTCACATAGATGTCCTCCCGGGTGGCCAGATAGTTGTTCGCCTGCAAACGCAGGAACCCGTACTGGTCGGGAAGAATTTCCAAGATCCCCTCCCCGGCCACACGCCCGTTCTCCATGGCGTGCCGATGCAGAATTTCAAAAATCAGCTCGTACTTCAGCATCCCTCCGGGATTTTCCACACCCACCTCGGTTGCCTTGTCCAGCAGCTCCTGGAACGGCATCTTCTGCAGGTCGTCCAACCGGAGCAAAGGTCCCGTGGGCCGTGGCTCCTCCGCCATCGGCGCATCCCCGCCCCCTTCGGGATGGCCCCCATCCGGGCCCCGGCGATAGTTGTCGTAATCCCCCCGCCCATATCCTCTTCCC
>RFMG01000098.1 GCA_009927835.1 Verrucomicrobiota bacterium
TGGGATGATGATCGTGCGCTGGTGGAGATCGGAAAAATTCCATCCAGCGAGATCCGGGATCTGACCGGAGGCCTTTTCGAGATGGAGGTGAAGGTCCGGATCAACCGGGCGGTACTGGAGTATGACGAACTTGTGATCCTTGGCCCCACGTTTCCCCATGAAGTCGTCGGATTTTCCGGAGGAAACAAATATCTCTTTCCGGGAATCAGCGGTCCGGAAGTCTTGAACTTCTTTCACTGGCTGGGGGCGGTGGTGACGAATCCGGGGATCATTGGAAAGAAGTGGACGCCGGTGCGCAAGGTGGTGGACCGGTGCGGCCGCTCTGGTCAAGACGCGCAAGTGGTGTGCCTCGATGGTGGTCCGACCGGATGCTTCCTTGGCGGGACTGTTTGTCGGTACGCCCGAGTCGGCATGGGAAAAAGCGGCCGATCTTTCCGAAAAGCTTCACATCATTCGGAAGAAAAAGCCGTTCCGCCAGATCCTCTCCTGTGCGCCGGAAATGTATGACGAACTGTGGGTGGCGGGGAAGTGCATGTACAAACTGGAGCCGGTGTTGGCGGATGGCGGGGAGTTGATTATTTACGCGCCACATCTGACTGAAGTCTCGATCACCCATGGTAAGCTGATCCGCAGGATTGGTTACCACTGCCGGGACTATTTTCTCAAGCAGTGGGACAAGTTTAAGGACGAGTCTTGGGGCGTGCTGGCGCATTCCACCCACGTCCATGGGGGAGGAACGTATGAAAACGGGGTAGAGACGCCTCGCGCGCGGGTGGTTTTGGCAACTGGAATTCCCGAAAAGGTTTGTCGGGAAATCAACCTGGGCTATCGGGATCCCAAGACGATCCGCAAAGAGGATTTTGCCAATCGGGAAGACGAGGGAATTCTGTTCGTCCCTAAAGCGGGGGAAAATCTGTATCGTCTTGAGAATGAACATTCTTCTTAACAAAAAGGCATCCCAGCCCTAGTTTTTACTGGACTCATGAGTACGAAAATGAAGATCAAACCGGAGGGAGCGCTGGATTTTCTATCTCTGGGCGCCTTGGTTCATCGGTTGGACCCTGGAATCATCCCGTTCCGCAAAGCCACAGAGTGCAAAATTCATGTGAGCGGTGGCGAGTTCAACGTGGCGGCCAATCTGGCCGACTGTTTTGGTATGCGCTCGGGAATCACCTCGGCGATGGTGGAGTATCCGATCGGGGATCTGATTGCGGAGCGGGTCCGGGCCATGGGAGTGCGGCCCTTTTACAAAAAATTCAAGCACGACGGAGTCAACGGTCCGAACATGGCGGCCGTGTATAGCGATCAGGGCCACGGGGTGCGTGCTCCTGTTGTGTTTTACAACCGCTGCAACGAGGCGGCCGGGCTTTTGAAGCCCGGGGATTTCGACTGGAAGAAGATTTTTGGCGAGGGGGTTCGATGGTTCCATAGTGGTGGCATCTTTGCCGCGCTGTCCCAGACCACTCCGGAGCTGATTGTCGAGGCGATGCAGGCGGCCAAGGCGGCGGGTGCGGTTACCTCCTTTGACCTGAACTACCGTGCCAAGCTCTGGAACATTCAGGGAGGGCACGATCGGGCGGTGGCGGTGTTGGACAAGATCGTAAAGAACGTGGATGTGCTGGTCGGAAACGAGGAGGATTTGCAGATGGGCCTCGGGATCCCGGGTCCGGATGTGCACTCAAAGTCGAAACTCGATCCGAGCGCCTTCCTCAGCATGATGAAAAACGTCACCAAAAAGCATCCGCATGTGCAGGCGGTGGCCACCACCTTGCGGGAGGTGCACACCACGAATCATCACAGCTGGAGTGCGGTGGCCTGGATCAACGGAACGACCCATCAGGCTCCCACCTGCGAATTGCAGGTGATCGACCGGGTAGGGGGTGGGGACGGATTTGCAGGCGGGTTTATCTACGGACTCCTTTCGGGAGCCGAACCGGATGACGCGGTGAAGCTGGGTTGGGCGCACGGGGCGTTGCTCACGACCTTTCCGGGGGACACCACCATGGCGACGGTGGAACAGGTGAAGGCTTTTGCACAGGGCGGGTCCGCCAGGATCCAGCGTTAATTTATGGCAAACGAACCGCAAGGCGATCTGGCCCTGATCGGGCTGGCTGTGATGGGGCAGAACCTCATCCTCAATATGAACGACCACGGGTACACGGTCGTCGCGTTTAACCGGACCGTTTCCAAAGTGGACGACTTTCTGGCCAAGGAGGCCAAGGGAACCAAGGTGATTGGAGCCCACTCGATCGCCGAGATGGTGTCGAAACTGAAGAAACCGCGCCGGGTGATGCTCCTGGTCAAGGCGGGCCCTCCGGTGGACGATTTTATCCAGGAGCTCCTGCCCGTGTTGGAGAAGGGGGACATCATCATCGACGGGGGCAACTCCCTCTTTGAGGACACCAACCGCCGCCAGAAGGAGGTCGAGGCCAAGGGTCTGCTCTATATCGGAACCGGAGTGTCCGGCGGGGAGGAGGGGGCGCGTCACGGACCCAGCATCATGCCGGGGGGGTCACCCGCCGCCTGGCCGTTTGTGAAAAAGATTTTGCAGGACATCTCCGCCAAGGTGGACGGGGGGACTCCCTGCTGTGATTGGGTGGGGGAGCAGGGGGCGGGTCACTATGTGAAGATGGTGCACAACGGGATCGAGTACGGGGACATGCAGCTGATCTGCGAGGCCTACAACCTGATGAAGAACGGCTTGGGAATGACCCCGGACGAGATGCACAAGGTTTTTGCGGAGTGGAACAAAGGGGAGCTGGACAGCTACTTGATCGAAATTTCCGGAGATATCCTGGCGAAAAAGGATGCGGACGGATCTCCGCTGGTGGACAAGATTCTCGACACTGCCGGACAGAAGGGAACGGGGAAGTGGACGGTGATCAATTCGCAGGAGTTGGGGATTCCGATCACCCTGATGGCGGAGGCGGTCTACGCCCGCTGTGTTTCCGCCCTGAAGGATGAGCGGGTGGCGGCGGCCAGGAAACTGAAAGGCCCCAAGCCACTGCTCCCCGCGGCGAAAAATGCCGAAAAGAAAAAGGCCTTTGTGGCCGAGATCCGGGACGCCCTTTATGCCTCGAAGATCATCAGCTACGCCCAGGGGTACATGTTGATGCGGGCGGCGCGAAGGAGTACAAGTGGAACCTGAATTACGGCGGGATCGCCCTGATGTGGCGGGGCGGGTGCATCATCCGTTCGCGTTTCCTGGGGAAGATCAAGGAGGCGTATGACAAGAATCCGAAGTTGAGCAACCTGCTCCTGGACGACTACTTCCGGGGCGAGGTGAAGAAGTCGCAGAAGGGTTGGCGAAACGTGGTGGCGGCGGCGGCCAAACGGGGGATCCCTGTGCCGGCCTTCAGCACGGCGCTGGCGTTTTTCGACAGCTATCGGAACGCGGTGTTGCCGGCCAACCTTCTTCAGGCCCAGAGGGACTACTTTGGTGCGCACACCTATGAAAGGGTGGATAAGCCGCGGGGAGAGTTTTTTCACACCAACTGGACCGGTCACGGGGGGACGACGTCCTCCTCGACCTACAACGTCTAGGTTTTTGCATCGAG
>RFMG01000097.1 GCA_009927835.1 Verrucomicrobiota bacterium
CCTCGGGAAGTTGTTCGGGGGAGGGGATCGACTCGTCGATGAAGATGCCCTGCCCCGGGTTGATTCCCCAGGTGACCGTGGGGCGGATATCTGCAGCCTCAAAGACCTTCACATCGTCGTAAACCGCGTCGGGATCCGAGGCGACCTTTCTCCACTCCACGAGGGCGGCATCCCAATCCTTGCCCTTCGGGCAGTAGGGGCGACCTTTCAAATAATCAAAGGTTTTTTCGTCCGGATTGACGTATCCGACGCGCGCACCGCCCTCGATCGACATATTGCAGATCGTCATCCGCTCCTCGATCGAGAGGCCTTCGATCGTCGGACCCGCATACTCATAGGCGTAACCAGTCCCGCCGTTCACGCCCAGGGTGCGGATGATGTGGAGGATGATGTCCTTGGCATAGACGCCGGGACCAAGTTTCCCACGCACCTCAATCTTGCGGACTTTTAGGGGAGAAAGGGCCATGGTTTGGGTGGCGAGGACGTCGCGGACCTGGCTGGTGCCGATGCCGAAGGCCACCGCTCCGAAGGCTCCATGGGTGGAGGTGTGGGAATCGCCGCAGGCAATCGTCGTGCCGGGCTGGGTGATGCCCTGTTCGGGCCCGACGATATGAACGATGCCCTGTTTGCCCGAGGCGATGTCAAAGAAGGTGACGCCAAATTCGGAGCAGTTTTTTCGAAGCTCCTTGATCATGGCATCGGCGAGGGAGTCCCGGAAGGGTTCGACCCGCTGATCGGTCGGGACAATGTGATCCACGGTGGCAAAGGTACGGTCGGGAAAAGCGACCTTGAGGCCAAGGTCACGGAGCATCCCGAACGCCTGGGGGCTGGTGACCTCGTGAATCAGGTGGGTCCGGATAAAAAGTTGGGTCGATCCGTCGGGCAGTTGTGCGACGGTGTGCCGATCCCAAACTTTTTGAAAAAGCGTCTTTTTCATCAGATTCCAAAATAATTCACCCTCACTCGAAACGCAAATCAGCTTTACCCGTACCACCAGCGCAACCACCAGGTTCCCCTTCATGTGTTACAATTGTAACATTTTAGTGGGGAGTGGGATGGGGGCGGGAGGCGCGGGGGGCGTTTGTCTTACCGGATAGGAGAGGGGGACTAGGTTTTTTGCCAAAGAGTGGCGTCGGCGAAGGTGTACTGGAACTTACGTCGATGTTCCCGAAGAAGAAAGGGGAGGTCCTGCCGATGAAGAAGACGGAAATGGGGACGTAAGGCTTTTTGGATCGTTGCAAAGGAGTCGTTCAGCCATCGCGTCTTTGGAGTGAAAGCGGTGGACCAGGTGTAGGGTGAGGTGAGTAGGAGCGTCCCGCCGGGCCGCACCAGCCGGGGCAAAGCCTGCTTGAGAAATCGCAGGGGTTCGGGAAGGCGATCGATCAGGTTGGCAGCCAGGAGAAGGTCGAAAGTACCGAGCCTTGCGGGAATTCGAAGCGCATCTCCCGTCCGAAAACGGACCCGGTTCCGGTCGATCGGGGGAGGGATGCGAGCCAGGGAGAGTTTTTTTTCATGCCCCTCCTCAAGAAGCGGGAAGCGGATTTTGCCTGTCTTTTGAAGTTGCTTGGCCGTGCGAATGAAGGTTCGGGAGAAGTCGATCCCGATCACTTCACGGATTTTTTTTGCCATCTCAAAGGAGGAGCGGCCGACGGCACATCCGAGGTCCAGGGCCCGGGTGGGTCGACCCTCTGATCGGGAGAGAAGAAGATGGGCGCAGGCCTTGGGGAAATTGGTCAAACCCCTCGGGACGGGCGCCCCCTTGGGGAGAAGGTCAGCCGGCTCGAGGTAATGAAAGGCCAAGTACTCCGAGAGGACGGAGGGGTCTTCGTAGGTGGACGATTTCAGGCGAGAAGCTTTTGGAGGTACGGAGCGGGTTGGTAGCCTTCGATGACAACCTCCGTCTTACCACCCCGGTGCATCCGGACCTGCTTCAGTTTGATTTCCGGGGTTTTGTGCGGGGCGTAAAGAATATCGTCATGGGTGGCGTTGATTTTCTCCGCAAACTTGTCGGGCGTGAGGTGACCCCCCAGATGATCGGAGCGACCGGTCGCCACATGGATTGTTCCCAGAATTTTTTCATCCTGGATGTCCCTTCCGCTGAAGGGGAGAAGTTGGGTGCCGAAGCCCAGCTCCCCCAACTCTCCGACGACGGGATCGCGCTGGAGCTTGGCGACGTGATGTTCGAAGGTCTTGGGGTTGCCTGAAAGGAAGGTTCCGCCCACCTGCCGGCCCTTTTTGACGTCCAGGATGGCCAACGTTCCGTCCTCGAACTTCATTGGCATTTGTCCATGGGCATCGGTGGGAACGAAATAGACCTCACCGGCAGGGAGATTGGCGACATCGGGGGTCTTTCCGCGACACAGACCGTGGGATTTTTGGGCTTCCTGCTTGCCGAGGTCGAGATGAAGGGTGCAAGCCTTGCCTGCGACCTCGTAATCGATTTCGACCCAATCGGACTTGGTTAGACCCAGGCGCAGCTTTTCCGCCTGTTTGCTGACCTCGTTGTAGTCGACGGCAAGGCCGGTTTTCAGGATGAC
>RFMG01000044.1 GCA_009927835.1 Verrucomicrobiota bacterium
TACCCCCGCCCCCCCCGGCCTCCCCGTCGCTGAAAACGCCTCGGACCATAGTCGTTGCGGGGGCCGTACTCTCCCCCGCCCTGCGGTCTTCCGTACTCCTGGTTTCCCTGATCCTGTCCGTCACCATTCATGATTTCGCTTTCTCGCTCCGCCGATCGGCAGGTTGTCTCCCTTCCCTTTCGGGGTCGGCCAGACGCTCCACCTGATCCCGGAGCAGTGCCAAACTTCCTTCATTCCACAAAACTTGGTCGCACGCCTGGGCCTTCGTTTCGACGGCCCACTGCTTTCCCATCCAAAAGTCCGCCGCCTCGGGCGTCAGACCCCGCTCCATCAGCCGACGCCGGGAAACCGATTCCCGACAACCGACCATCACTTTTCCATCGAAGGACTCCTGGATCCCAACCTCGAAAAGGAGCGGGATGATCACCGCCACCGATCGGTGGGGATGGAGACGCAAACTTTTGCTGACTTCAGATTTCCAAGTTTGATGAACGAGAGGATGGATCAGGTGGTTGACGGTGGCGTAAACGGAGGAATCCCGCATCATCGTCGCGGCCAACAACCCGCGGTCCAAATCTTTTGAGGAATCTAGAATCGCCTCCCCCAGCGCGTCAACCAGTTTTGCGTACCCCTCCGCCCCGCGCTGATACAGCCGGTGGACAATCGCATCCGCCTCCACCACCTCCCACCCCAGCTCTGCCAACATCTTTCCTGCCGTGCTTTTTCCCGCAGCCATCGTGCCGGTCACGGCCAGGACCCGTCCATGGCCGGGCTTGGCTGCGACCCGTTCCGGGGCTATCTTGATCTGTCTCATCGATGGCGGCCGTAGTTCAGTTGGTAGAACTCCAGATTGTGATTCTGGCTGTCGCGGGTTCGAG
Source organism: Verrucomicrobiota bacterium (assembly GCA_009927835.1). GTDB lineage: Bacteria > Verrucomicrobiota > Verrucomicrobiia > Methylacidiphilales > Verrucolacustridaceae > Verrucolacustris. The sequence goes on from RFMG01000044.1 coordinate 879, forward strand.
TCCCGTCGGTCGCCCCCTCCTCCACCCAGGTTGCCTCAATCACGCAGCCTCATCCTCTCCTCCCCATCCCGCAAGATGGGTCCCCAACGGGCGTCCGGCACGTTCAACTCGTACCAGTCCAGAAGCTGATCCGCCCTCCGCCTCATCTCCCGCCAACGTTGCACCGACCCATCCGCCTCTTGCCAGGCCTTTTCCTGCATTTCGCGTCTCTCCTTCTCGCCCTCGCCCAAGCCCGCCTCCACCGCTTGCCGATAGCGAAAAATCGCGGGCCGTAGAAACGGATCCGCCTTCGCCTCCAACATAATCAGCTCCCCCCTCAGGGAGTTGGAGGGCGGCGCGCCCCGCACCAACGTCTTGGCCACCTCTTGCGCCAGCTCCCGAAGCCGCCTCTGCGTCTCCTCCGGCGAATGGAGGGTTTCCCCCGAGGCCATCTCCGGTTCCGTCAAACTCCGCCTCCAAGCCCCATCCTCCTCTTTCGAGTCGGACCAAAATTTCCCCGGACAACCCGCCACCACCCACTCCCGAAACCTCAGCCGTTGAGGCGCCGAGGCGGCGCGGTTCAAAAGCCGTGCCGCCAACAACCGCCGCAAATCCCGCGTCAACCGGTCCGCCGCCAAAGGCCCCTTCTCGCTCCAGGATTGAATCCTCCCCAAGCCCGCCTCCTCCAGCCCGCTCACCCGGGCGGCCACTCTGCCACGCACACCCTCATCCTCCCCCGAAGCCCTCCCCACACACCCCTCCGCCACCCATCGTACCGATCCCGATTCCCCTCTCCGCCCCGCCGCGGCACGGATCCGGGCCATGATCACCTCCGCCACCCAAGCTCCCGCAAAATCCGCCGCCGCAGCATCCCCCTCCAGCCACTCCCGCCCCTCTTTCCCCGCCACACGCTTCACCCCCACCGCCCCCTCCACCAGTTTGCCGCGCAGAGAAAGCAGCGGTTGAAGTTGCATCTGGAAAAGTTCGTCAAAAAGATCCGCCGCCGCCACGGAGGCAACCGCCACCCGCATGGCCTCGGCCCGATCCCTCCCCTCCACCGTGATCCTCAGGCTCTTGCCCTCCGCCGTCCCGGTGGCTCCCTCCGCTCTTTCGAAAAAAAGAAAAAAACCCAGACAAAAAAACAGCCCCCACGGGCTCACGCGCTTTTCCCAGACTTCCCCTCCCCACCCTTGGTCGATCCACCCCCATCCCCGGATTTTTTCTTCTCCCCGCTTTTCTCCCCGCTCCCGGTGGCCTCCTTGGCCGCTTTTTTGTACCCCGGGCTTCGGTAGTCGGTGATGTAAAACCCGCTTCCCTTGAAAAGAAAACCGCTCCCGGTCCCCATCTGCTTCTCGATCTTTCCCTTGCCCCAAACCTTTTTCGGGCACTTGTCCTTGGGACAGACCTTCAGCGGAGCATCGTTCATCGAATGAAAAATGTCCAAGTGCGCCCCA
>RFMG01000213.1 GCA_009927835.1 Verrucomicrobiota bacterium
AAGGCAGGCATTCTGCCCGCCGAAGCCGAAGGAGGGTTTCATCACAACCCGCATCCCTGACTCTCCCCTTCCCCGCACGACTCGAACCAAACACTCCGGATCCTCCCGCCAATCCCGCCCCAGCGTGCTGGGCAACACATCCGCCAAAATCGATTCCACCGCCAAAACCGACTCGACCGCTCCGCACGCCATCGAAAGGTGACCAATCCTGCTTTTCGGGGATGTCACCCAAGGCCCTCTCTCCCCAAACACCTCCCGCAACATTTTCGCCTCCGCCCGGTCGTTCGCCACGGTTCCCGTGCCATGCGCCACCACCCCGTTCACCTCCTCCACCCCCACTCCCCCATCCTCCAAACACCTCCGCACACACGACACGGCCTCGACCGCGTCCTCCCTCGGATCCGTCGCCCTCCATGCATCACAACCCAACGCCGCTCCGCGCACCTCGGCCAAAATATTCGCCCCGCGGGCCCGTGCTTTCTCCCTCTCCTCCAAGGCAAGAAAGCCCGCTCCCTCCCCCACCACAAATCCTGATCGTCCCAAACCGAAAGGCTGACACGCCTCCTCCGGCTTCTCCCTCCATCCCCGCGCCAAAGCCCCCAACCGGTCATACCCCAACAATCCCCCTGGGTGCGCTCTTCCATCCGCCCCCCCCGCCACCATCTCATCCGCCTCCCCATCACGGATCATCCAAAACGCCTCCGCAATCGCCTGGGTCGACGCCGCACAGGCCGCCAAACTTTCCACTCTCTCTCCTTCCAGACCCACCTCCTTGGCCAAAATTTCCAACGGATCTTGTCCCTCCCCCTTTTCCCCAGGTCCAGGCCATCCGATCGCACCGGCGAGTCCTGCGCTGCGACTCACCCCACTCGAACTCATCGCCTCCCGTAAAGCCAATCTCGCCCAACTCAAACTTCTCCAATCCCCCTTTTTCTCCAACCTATCTTCCAGAATCTGTGCAGCCACTTGAACAGGCGCCTTCTCCCATCCCTTCCACTCCACTGCGCGCACTGCGGATCGTCCTCCCACCACCCCCTCCCAAAAAACCTTCCTCCCCACCCCGTATCCCGTCACCACCCCCGCTCCCGTCACCACCACCCGCCTTTTCACTCTTTTTTCTCCAGCATCCGACCCAACCGCTCCGCCAACTCCGCAACCGTCGGATCCGGTTCCGTAAAAAGAATTTTGTCCTCCAGCGCTTTTCCGACCGCCTCCTCCAACCGAAACGTCAGATCAATCCGGTCGATGCTCTCGGCCCCCAAATCGGCCCCCAGCCTCTGCTGGTCGAGCACGGCATCCTTTTTCCGCAACGTCTCACCCACCGCTTGCCTCACCAACTCCTTCAACTCCTCTGCCGTTCTCATTTCTCTGCCTCCCATCCCCACACTTCCGCTTGGGCCCCCGTGCTCGTGGAGCAAACCACCACCACCCACTTCACGCCCCGCCTCCCCCATCGCTGAATTCGCCTCCTCACATCCTCTTTCACTCCCTCCCTCTCTCGAACGGTTTCCACAGGTCCCCTCGCTCCAATTTCCGCCGCCAACTGGGCTGCAGGCAGGTTGGGCAAAACCTCCAGCAGCCAGAGCGGTGACCTCTTCCTCCACTGTTCCACAACTTCTCGCGCGGATGCTCCCTCCAACCAAACAGGCCACTCTCCACCTCCTCCCACCCCAAGAATCCCCACCGCTCTTCCCTCCGCCCCTTTCGCCCCGCTCTCCCTCCACGCCCGTACACCCGCCCGCACCAATGCACCTCCCTTTTCCCCCAACCACCTGCCCGCCTTCGCCCCCGCCCACGGGTCACCCGCCTCCTCGCCCAACCTCCACTCCCCTCGCGCGACAATCCTTGGCTTGCCCGCCCCAACCTGAAGAGTATTCTTTCCCCCTTGTGTCTTCCCACCCGAAGCATTTCGGGGGACACGGGAATCAACCCTTAACACAGAACAACAGCGGCTCTTCGACCGCCCTCAAAATCGGGCCTCTTCATACGCCCCACTCTAACCCAAGAAAATCAACCATATGACCAATTTCGAAACTCTTTTGTCCCAGTCGATGCAGAACTTCAAGGAAGGCACCATTGTCAAAGGCCGCATCATCGAGCGCCGCCCCCGCGAAGTCATGGTCGACATCGGCTACAAATCCGAAGGCGCCATCGATCTCAACGAGTTCAACTCCGCGGACGACCTGGCCATCGGCCAGGAAATCGAGGTCCTCCTCGAGCGCCTCGAGAACGAGGACGGCCAAGTCATCCTCTCCCGCCAAAAAGCGGCCCATAAACAGAATTGGGATAAAATCCTCAAACTCAGCGAAGCAGGCAAAACAGTCCAAGGCCTGGTCAAGGGCATCGTCAAGGGCGGCCTGATGGTCGACGTCGGGGTCGAGGCTTTCCTCCCCTCCTCCCAAATCGACATCAACCCCCCGAAAAATCTCCGCGAATTCCTCGGCCAAACCCTCGAATGCCGGATCGTCAAACTCAATGAGGACCGCAAAAACGTGGTGCTCTCCCGACGCGAACTCATCGAGGAAGAGCGGAACGAGAAACGCGCAAAACTCCTCTCCCACCTCGACAAAGGAGCCAAGGTCAAGGGCCGCGTCAAAAATCTCACCGAATTTGGCGCCTTCGTGGATCTGGATGGTCTGGACGGTCTCCTCCACGTGACCGATATGACCTGGGGTCGCCTGGGGCACCCGTCCGAAATGCTCCAGACCGGTCAGGAGATCGATGTCCTGGTCCTCGAAATCGACAAGGAGCGCCTCCGGGTCTCCTTGGGACTGAAGCAGATGTCCGAAAACCCATGGGACAAGATTGCCGAAAAATACCCCGTCAATCTCAAGGTCCGAGGAAAAATCACCAGCCTTGTTCCCTACGGCGCCTTCATCCAACTCGAACCCGGAGTGGAAGGTCTCGTTCACGTCTCCGAGCTCTCTTGGACCCGCCGGATCAACCGACCCAGCGACATCCTGCAGGAGGGTCAGGAGATCGACGCCATCGTGATCAGCGTCAGCAAGGAGGAGCAGAAGCTCTCCCTTTCCGTTCGCCACCTCGAGGCCAACCCGTGGGAGGAGATCCATCTTCGCTACCCTGTGGGACGCCCCGTGAAGGGAATCGTCCGCAACACCACCGCCTACGGTGCCTTTGTGGAGCTGGAGGAGGGAATCGACGGCATGATCCACGTGTCCGATATGTCATGGACGCGCAAACCGGCGCATGCCTCCGAGATCCTCAAAAAAGGGGACACGGTGGAGGCCCAGGTTCTCGGAATCGACAAGGCCAACCAGCGAATCTCCCTCGGTCTCAAGCAGCTGGCCGAGGATCCGTGGAAACAGGTGGAGAGCCGCTTCAAGATCGGACAGATGGTCAAGGGAACCGTCAGCAAAGTCGCCAGCTTTGGCGCCTTCATCCAGCTGGAGGGAGAGCTCGACGGCCTCGTTCACATCTCCCAGATCTCCGAGGAGCGTGTGGCCAAGGTGAAAGATGTACTCAAACCCGGCCAGGAGATCGAAGCCCGCGTCATCCGCCTCAACAAGGCGGAACGCCGCATCGGCCTCTCGATCAAAGCCGCCGCCTACTCGGACGATGCTTTCGAAAAAGAGCGGAACGCACTGGAGGACACCTCCAAGTCGGCCGACTTTTTGGGCGGCATGGAAGCTGCCTTCGAGAAAGCCGAGGAGGAGTACCGCCCGGGCGAGGGCTCGAAGAGCTGACGCACGACATCGGGTCAACCTTATCCCATGGCCTCGGACGACATCCTCCTCGAAACCGAGGAGAAAATGGAAAAAACCCTCCGCAAGGTGGAGGAGGATTTCCAGGGAGTCCGCACGGGCAAGGCCTCCGCTTCCCTGGTCGAGAATCTCCGGGTCGAGGCCTACGGGTCGACGATGCGCCTCAAGGAACTGGCGGGCATCACCGCCCCCGAGCCCCGTCTCCTGGTCGTGCAACCGTGGGATGCCGCCACCGTCGATCCGGTGCGCAAAGCGCTGGAGGAGTCCCAGCTCGGAATCACCCCCCAGGTGGACGGAAAAATCATCCGCCTACCCATCCCGCAACTCTCGGAAGAACGTCGCCGCGACCTGATCAAACTGATCGGAAAACTTGCGGAGGATGGCCGCGTCGCCCTTCGCCACGAGCGTCGGCATGGGCTCGAGGCCCTGAAGAAAGAGCAGAAGGACGGAAAGATCACCGAGGACGAGCTGAGTCTGGGGGAAAAAGAGGTTCAGAAACTCACCGACCAGTACACGGGAAAAATCGAGGCCCTGGTCGCCGGCAAGGAGACCGAGCTGCTGAAAGTCTGACCTGGGGATACGTCCTACGGCTTGGCGGCGGGGACGAACGCCTTGAGCTGCTCCGCCGTTTTCGGGTCCAGAGCCGATAGTTTCGCCAGCACTTCCTCCAACGCCTCTTTTCTTCCCTGGGTTTTGTACACCACTCCCAGATTGGCGAGCACCTCCACCACGTTCGGCTTCAAATCCAGGGATTTTTCAAAACAGCGGGACGCCTCGCTTAGATTTCCCGCCACAAAAAGCGCTTTCCCCAGCCGATCCCAACCATCCGCGTCTTTCGGATCCATCGCAACAAGCTTGCGCAAGGCCCCGATCTCGACCGACTCCCCGGCAGGGGCCGGAGGGGCGGTGGATTTCACGGGGCTGGGTTCGGGGGCAGGCGCCGGGGTGGCTTGTGGCTCGGCCCCCTTTGCGGGTGAAAACGCCATCAAATCCCGGGCTAACTTTGGATCCACCAAAGCCAGACTTTGGACGATTTTCTCGTACTCCGTCATTTCACCCGAGGTTTTGTATGTCACCCCCAAGTTCGCCAGCACCTCGCCGACCCCGGGCTTGATCTTCAGTGCCCGCTGGAACGCCTGGATGGCCTCCGTGTGTTGCCCGGATAAAAACAAACTTTTTCCGAGTTGATTCCAGCTGTCCGGATCCTCGGGGCTCATCGCCACCAGTTTGCGCATCGCCTCCACCTCCCCCTTCCCCTCCACCCCGACCCCCGGGGCCTGTTCTTTGCCCTTCATGTTTTCAGCCATTTTCCAATCCTTCACCGCATTGGTGGCGATCGTCCGCTTGGGCTCGCCGGGCACGGGACTCGAATCGGGGGGCACAGTCGGCAGAAGAACGGTCGGTTCCTGGATCAAGGCGATCCCCCCCGCCGCACCCAAAACCACCGCCAACGCACTGAACATGATGATCTGGATTCGAACCCCCATCGTCAGGCCGCGAAACCACTCGGAGATCCGATTCTCCCTGGGATCATCTCCTAGCATGCACCAACCTTACCTCCCTCCCGTTGTTAATCCAGACAGAGTCGAAGCACCCCCTCCTCCAACGCCCGGACACGGTCCGCTCCGGACACGAGTTCGATCTGCAGCTCATGCAGCCGGTGAAGGGCCCGCCTCACCCCCGATGCAGGCCGATGCGCACAGAGCCCCGTCACTTTTCCCAATCTCCACAAATTCGGTTTCTCCCCTTTTGCATTTCTTGGCAGGACCCCGTCCGCGGCCGGGTCCAGACTGGCTTGTCCATACCCGCCGGGCGGCGGCAAGCGCAACAACCTCGCCTCCTGCAGGGCGCGCCCCAAAGCCGCCAGGCGCAAACTCCCCGCCAACATCATCACCAGGCCGACCTCGCTTTCCCCCTGCTCTATTAATCTCCGCAACCCGGCCCGGGCCGGTCCCAATTTTCCCGCCACCACAGCATCACACCAGTCCCACACCTCCAACTCCCGCCGCCCCGCTCCCACCTCGCGCACCGCCTGTTCCGTGACCTTGGTCTCCGGCTTCAAATAAAGCCTCAACTTTTCAATCTCCTTTTCCAAAACCCTGCCGTCCCAACCGACGATCTCCACCAGCAACTCCACCACCCCCGGGCCCGCCGTCAGCCCCGCCCGTCTCAGACGATCACCGATCTCATCCATCCAATCTCCCCGCTCGCGTCCCCGCCGCAAATCCGGCGGATCAAAAACCTCCACCTGACCCCATTTTTCAAACTGCCGGAAGAAGGACCTCCTCTTGTCCACCCCGGGGGCCGAAACCAGCAGCTGCGCCTCCCCTGCGGGCAGTTTTTCCAGCAACTCCAGCAGGGACCCCAGCGCATCCAGCACTCCCTCGTTTCGTCCCGCCGGGTTGTCTCCCAAAAAGGTGCAGTCGGACAACCAAACCAGCTTTCTTCCGCCCAGAAACGGCAGCGTCTCCAGCCCCTCCCGTGTCTTGGCGATCGCCTGCAGGGCTCCCTCCACCGTCTCCACCCGCCCGTCAATCTTCTCCACATTCAGGGGATCCTCCGGCGCCCACTTGGCAAAAAGTTCCCTTGCCCTTCTCGACACCTCCGGTTCGTCCCCTCCTCCCACCATCAGGTGTTGGGGTTTGCCCTGCTCTTTGCTCGTGGCCATTCTTTCACGATGGAACACCTCTGGGCCCCTTGGCGCAACCGCTATGTCACCGGGGAGGAAAAGCCCGGTGAAGATCTTTTTCGCAAAATTGCCCAATCCTCCGATGATGCCGCCCACTATGTCCTCGCCCGTACCAAAGCCTCGTTCGCCGTTCTCAACCGATATCCGTACAACCTCGGCCACCTCATGGTGTGTCCGTATCGCGAGGTGGACGACCTCGCCTCCCTCTCCGCCCACGAGTCCGCCGACCTCTGGGCCCTCGTCAACCGCATGACCGCAGCTTTAAAAAAAGCCATCAACCCGGACGGCCTGAACATCGGAATCAACCTCGGCACAGCCGCAGGGGCAGGCGTTCCAAAACATCTCCACGTCCACGTCGTCCCCCGCTGGCCCAACGACGCCAATTTCATGACCACCGTCGGCGCCACCCGCATCCATCCCGGCGACCTCCCCGCCGTCTACGCCAAACTCCTCCTGGCTCTCACATAAGAATGAAGCCCATCGCGCT
>RFMG01000001.1 GCA_009927835.1 Verrucomicrobiota bacterium
CGGACAGACCTTCAGCGCCGTGATCACCTATCTGGCCGGAATCCCCGCCTCGGGGCAATCGACCCTCAACCTGAACGGCGGGACGCTCAACGCCGGAACCATGATCTTCAACGTGACGGCCGGTGCCTACACCAACACCTTCAACTTCAACAGCGGCACGCTGACGGCGGACACCATCCGGCGCGATTTTGATGGCACCAGCCTGGCCTTCAACTGGAATGACGGCACGATTCGGAACAGAACGAATGCTTCCCTGACCATTTCCCGGGGCGTCAACGCGACCCAAGACATGGTCCTCAGCTTGGCCGGCACGGGGACCCACACCTTCAATGTCGACAGCGGGCGGACGATCACGGTGGCCTCGACGGCGACGCTGGCCGACAAGTCGGGCGAGCAGGGCACCTTGGTCAAGGCGGGCGCGGGGGAGCTGATTTTCTCCGGAAACAACTCCTACACGGGCGACACGACGGTTCTCGGCGGCACCCTGACCCTGAACAGTGGCCAAGGTCTTTCCGATACCGGGGCGGTCACCCTCTCCAACACTGCGGGGGTGACCCTCAAGGTGAATGCCAGCGAAACCATCGGCTCGTTGCGGGGCGGGGGAACGGCCGGCGGTAACATCACCTTGGCGGATGGACAGAGCCTGACCATCGTTCAGGCGGATGATCAGATCTTTGGCGGACAGATCACCGGCGCGGGAGGATTGGTCAAATCCGGAACCGGCAAGCTTGCCCTGACAAAAAATAATAACTCTTTTGTGGGTGGCGTCACGATTGAAGGTGGAATCTTGACCAGTGACTACGGATCCATCAGTTCTGCCAATACCATCGTGGTCAATAGCGGGGGCACTCTGGGCATGCTCAGGACAGACACTTGGGGAGGAGCCACTGCTACCAGTACCATACCGGTTATCATCAACGACGGAGGCAACATGACCTCGGACAACCAGTTCAACACCTTGCGCGACCTTACCCTCAACGGAGGCACGGTTTCGCTGAATGGTGGCTTGGCCAGCACCCTCTCCGCCTTTGCCTTCGGCGGCACGGTGACGGCTGGGGGAGCGGTCACCAGCACGATCGCAGTGGTCTCGGGTACTAACAATAACATCCGTCTGGG
>RFMG01000093.1 GCA_009927835.1 Verrucomicrobiota bacterium
AACCCGGGGATCGTGATGCTGCCTCCTGCAGTTGTGGTTCCCGTTCCTTGAGAGCCAAACTTAGCTGAGTTGTTGGAGCCAAGGTATTCACCGCGGCTGGCCAAGTAGAACCAGTCGTTGAACTGGTACTTGGCGTAGGCACCAGCACCGTAATAGGTGCTCGCCAGATTATAAGCCCCGTCACCGCTCAACGTTGTTCCTGGCGCGACTTGGACGGATGCTCCATTCACCGAGAAATCACCATTGGTGATTCCGAGCAAACCTTGAACAGCAAACAGCAGCTTACCGTCAGCAAATTTAGGCACCCAATTTCCCCACGAATTGTAAATAATGTTGTAGGCAGATTGCGTCACCGTTCCGATGGGTTGACCGTTCAACGTGGCAGTTCCGCCAGTGTTGGTTGGAACGGTCGAATCATAAATACCCGTCGCAGTGTTATTGTCAGCACCGGTGCTGTACTGGAAGTTGTTGCTCCAGTTCGCGTTGCCGCCGGGTGCGGTAATGTTCAACGCCGCAAGAACAGCCACGCCGTCCCCAACATTGGGATTCAAAGTGGTGTTATTATCGCTGTTCGAACCGTTCACCACGCCTAGTTTGGCATCGATGTAGTCGTCAAACTTATAGGACGAAAGCAATCCGGTGTAGTAAAGAGGCATCTGGTTAAAGAGAATGCCGTAGGTGGTGTTCATGTTGGCAGGACGTTCGATCACTTCATAGCCGAGGATCGAAACGAACTTACCAGCCTTGAAGTCCCAACCGTTGCCCACCGGGGCGCGGATCGAGACATAAGCCTGCTCCAAGAACAAAGCGTTCGAATTACTGTCCGCATTGCTCGGTCCACCCGTACCGACGGATGCACCTTGAACGGACGAGTTTGAATTGGGATATGCGCGATCAGAGAGGTAGTTAGCATCCTCACCAATCATCACATCCGCACGAAATCCGGCCTGCGCCTTGTTTTCCGAGGTCAACGCCTTCTCCAGGGCGATTTTCACAGCATAGAGCTGGAAATCACCCCGTTGGGCGGTGTCGGAACCGAAACGGGAATCTACGGTGGAGTAGTTGCCCGAACCGGTGAAGTTATACGCATATCCGGCGTCCACATATCCGCTGAGCTTGATGCCCTTCTGGGCGGTCTCAACGAAGTTATTTTGA
>RFMG01000043.1 GCA_009927835.1 Verrucomicrobiota bacterium
CTCCCATAACGCCAACCGCAAAATCGCCCGATCCACAGGGGCCATACGACCAGGCTCCCAATTCGTCACCAGTTTCTTTAACTCCGCATCCACCTCCACCTGCTTCTCCATCACCGCACGGATCCGCCCCTCGGCAAAAGCACACGCCTCCGGGACCGCCTCCGTCTGGTCCCAAAGATTTTTCAGCGCCTCATCCAACGGAATACTCGAAGTCCCCACCTCCCGCTGATACAGGAACTGCGCCGCCAGAATCCTCCCCTCCCTGCGCTTACCGGCCACGAGCCACCCCCTTCTGCTTCCACATCCTCAACGCCGCCTCCGCCGCCTCTTTTCCACGATTCAACCTCCCCAAACAACGCTCCCTCGCCTGCCTCTCCGTCTTCACTCCCACCAAATGGTGCAAAACAGGAATATCCGCTACGATCATCATCCGCATCAGCGCCTCGGTGGCTGACTTCAAAATCAGATCCGCATGGGACGTCTCCCCCTGCCACACCAACCCCAACGCCAACACAGCATCCGGCCTCTTTCGTAAAGCTCGTTTCACCGCCAGCGGAACTTCAAACGTTCCCGGCACCCGCACCTCCTCCACCTTGTGTCCGTGCAAAACCCTCCGCGCCGCCTTTACCATCCCATCCGTATACTTTCGGTGGTAATCGGCCACCACGATGATGAATTTTCCCTTTTTCACAGCCGATGCCCCATTCTCTTTTTCTTTGTCGCCAGATACTTCCGGTTATGTGGATTCGGCTGGGTTCGGATCGGCACCTGATCCACCAGTTCCAACCCGTATCCCGCCAATCCCACCACCTTCTTCGGATTGTTGGTCAGCAACCGCATCCTTCTTACCCCCAGATCGGTCAAAATCTGCGCCCCGATTCCGTACTCCCTCAAATCCGCCGAGAAACCCAGCTTCCGGTTCGCCTCGACCGTATCCAGCCCCTTTTCCTGCAACCGATACGCATGAATCTTCGCAGGCAAACCAATGCCCCGCCCCTCCTGTCGCATGTACACCAGCACTCCCTTTCCCTCCTGCGCAATCCTCCGCAACGCATCGTGCAACTGATTTCCACAATCGCATCTCCTCGAGGCAAACACATCCCCCGTCAGACATTCGCTGTGAACCCGTACCAACACCGCATCCTTCGCTTTCGGCTTACCCTTCACCAGGGCCAAGTGATGACTCCCATCCGTCACCGCCCGATACAGGTGCAGATCAAACATCCCGTACTCCGTCGGTAGCTTCACCACCTGCTCCCGCACCACCAACCGCTCCTTCCTTCTCCGGTGCTCGATCAGATCCTGAATCGTCCCCAGCTTCAGCCCGTGCCTCTTTTTGAACTCGATCAGGTCCGCCCACCTCGCCATCGATCCGTCCGGATTCAGAATTTCACAAATCACCGC
>RFMG01000256.1 GCA_009927835.1 Verrucomicrobiota bacterium
GATATAACCCGTCAAGCTTCCCGTTTCGTCCGTATACATGGAATACTTCTGATAGTTATAAAAGTTCATCAGGAGCCAACTCGGACTCGTCGTTCCGTCCAGTTTGAGATGTCGGTTCGCCACAGCATCATGACCCCAAGTGTCAGCAGCTGAGTTGTACTTTTCTTTTCCGTTGGCGGTGTTGGGCGCGTAAATCTGGGGGACAATGCTCCGCCCGTAGGAAGTATTCATATCCGTCACGCCGGCTTGGATAGCATCGGAACAGATGCGCAAACGCAGCAACCAGTCTGATTCGGTCATCCCATTGTAATTGTTTGGTTCGTTGAATATGGAAAAGCGTCGGATCCCATAGTCCCGGGAAAGGAGATAGGCCTGCGCATAGTAGTGCTGCCAGATTTCCCACCATCCAGCGTAATCGGTTGCACTGGTCAAAGGAAAGGTCGTGGGACTGCAGGTGATGTTCGCGAGAATATCGACACCCAATCCTGATAGAGCAGTAAAGGCATTCTTGTAGTTGATGTCATTGCTGCCAGAGGTGGAATCGATGTTGTAGTTGTAATTCGTCCACTTGATGTAGGTGCTGCTTGCCGTCCCTGCGCTTCGCGCCGCCGCCACGGTGCTGTCAAAGGTGGCTTGACTACTTACCCTCGACCGTCCGGGCGATGTGGAGCTCTGAAGGTCGGTGGCACTAATGAAAACGCGGGCACCTTTCACTCCCGAATACCGGAACCAGTCGGCCGCATCTCCCGAAGTCATAAAGTGGCCCAAGTTGTATCCGAGTAGGCTGGGAGTGGTTCCCTCCGGAGAGGTGGTGACGAGGATCGATTCCGTGGAGACCAGATTCAAAATGCCGGTTGCGGTTCCAGAGGTTCCCGTGGCCGCAATTGTCACCACGGTGGTTCCCAGACTGCTCGGCAACGTTCCACTAATGATTCCAGTGCTACTATCGAGACTCATAGTGGAGGGCAGACCTGTCTGCGAAAAGCTTGTGGGCGAATTATTCGCCGTAATTTGATAGCTAACGATTGTTCCGGCAGCCCCGCTCAAACTCGACGCGCTTGTGATGGAAATCTGTGCTTCGCTTATAGAACAAAGAACAGAAACGAGACCTAGAATTCCAAGAAAAACAGGGCGATACCCATGCCACCGGATGTTAAGGGAGGTCATAAATTACTAATAATCAGATGATAGCACATATCTTTTACTTTTTCAGAAGTAAATCATTCAAATTGCATTTTTATTTTATATAAATGATGGACATGCATTTACAAAGCACGCTTCGCCAGAGAACCATGCTCCACCCGCATTGAGTGTGATCGCAATGACCAGCGTTTTCGTGGACGAACCGTTGATCAACCGTAACTTCCCTCCATGCGCTACTTGAGTCTGCTCAGCTTGTTTCTATCAATGTCCTTTGCGGGAGGGAGCAACCCGCAAGCAAGTCTCAACGAATTGGGTGCCAACCCAAAGGTTGAGGTGACGGGCGACATCTCCTTTCTCATTCCGAGCCGATCGGAAAAGCTCGATCTCTACCTACCCAAGAACCGTAAGCCCGGGGAGAAGAGTCCCGCCGTTTTATTGATTCACGGCGGTGGATGGAAGGAGGGGGACAAACGGCAGGCCCGGGAGATCGAATTCGGAACCACCCTGGCCGAAAACGGTTATGTGTCCGCCAGTGTGAACTACGCCCTTCGCTCGGCGGGAAAATTTCCCATCAACCTACAGGACTGCAAAAACGGCATCCGATATTTGCGAGCCCACGCGGAGGAACTGGGGATCGATCCGAACCGCATCGCCGTGATGGGGGGTTCCGCCGGGGGCCATCTTTCCCTCATGGTCGCTTATACCGGGGACGACCCAGCCCTCGCCCCCTCCCAACCCTATCCGGGAATCTCCGACCAGGTCTCCTGTGTGATCGACTTCTACGGCATCACCGACATCGAATCCCGCAAAAAGACCGATTCCGAGGGCAAGCCCACCGGAGCCAAGGGCGTTGAATCCGAGGTGCAGTCGATCTTCGGTTCCACCCCGGCGGAATGGAAAAAGGCCTCCCCCGTCGGCCACCTTCGAAAGGATCTTCCCCCCACCCTCATTCTTCACGGAAAAAAAGACACCACGGTGGACCGCGACCAATCCCAACTCCTCGCGGAAGAGCTGAAAAAAGTCGGGGCGGAATACGAACTCGTCTGGCTCAACCAGGCAGGCCACTCTTTCTCCCTCCGCTATGGCAATCCCAAAGAGAAAAAAGATCCGCTGGAAAAAGACCTCACCCCCATTGTCCTCCGTTTCCTCAAAAAACATCTCTAAGGTCATGTTTCTCCGATTCCCGGGTCTACTCCTCCTGACCCTCCCCCTTCTAGCCTCGGCGGAAGAGATCTCCCGCGTGACGGTGGAGGAAAAAGTGGTCGGCAAAACCCCTCAGATCATCGGGATCAACACGGGCGAAATGCCTCAAGGATCCGCCTTCCCCGAATGGATCCGCGCCTTGGGGGTCAACGGCGCCCGTCTTCGCCTCAATGCCACCCCGCAGGAGGGGGATCCGAAAAAAATCCCCTCCTTATCCCAGTTTGAGTCCAACGCCCGTCGTTTGCGGGCTTCCCCCAAACAGGAGACTGCCAAGCTGTGGCAACATCCCTCCAAAATCGCTGCCCAACCGCTCGACTCCCTGAGAAAGGACGGCATCGAACTGCTGGCCACCATCACCTGCCCCTTTTCTTCAAACTCCTGTCGGCCGACGGCAAAACCAACTGGGCCAACGCCTGGCAATATTGGGAGGCCTACTACGCCGAATCCTACCAACTGGCCTCGCTCCATCAGATCCGCCGCTACCAACTCTTCAACGAACCCAACCACCGCGACAGCCTGAAGCTGACCCAGGACGAGTATGCCGTGCGGATGCAAATCGGCACGGACGCCATTCAAGCGGCCTTGGCCGATGCCGGGCGGGACACCGGGACCAAGCTGGAACCGCTGATCTCCGCCCCCTGCACCGCCGGTATCAAGATCTTCGGCAAAACAGGCAAGGAAGACGCCCGTGATGAGAGGATCGGCTGGGGTGAGTTAAGCATGCGCGACCGCCACCTCCGCCCAGGTGGCAAATCGGATTCCTCCTTCGACCAGTTCCAGCAATACGCCGTACAGTACTATAGCGCCAACCCCGTCTCCATTCTCGATCAGCTGAAGGAGCTGGCAGGGCAGATCCGTCATGCCAACGGCGGGAAGGATCTCCCCATGGTCATGTCGGAATTCAACCTTCACACCGCCCGGGACTTCGCCCAACGCGCCACCACCATGGATTCGCCTGAGGAATTCCCCGATCTCGGATCGATGGCCGTCTCCATCGCCCAATCGGGGCTGGAGGAGCTCTACTTCTTCCGGCTTACCTTGAGCAAAAATCTCGATGATGGCGGGGTGAAGAAAAACGGCATTCACCATGTCAACGAGGAGGGAACAATTCCCGACATCACCGGAACCACCCGGGCCGCGGAGGTCATCCGCCTAGCCTCGGCCACTCTCACTGGAGGACGGGAGCGGTTAGCAACACAGGTCACAGGCCAGCTCCGGGTGACTACGACTCGCCAAAACGATGAATTTCGAGTGCTTCTTGCTCGCACGAATGAAATATCTCAACCTCAGGTCAAAATTTCGCTCCCCAGCGGAGCTTCGGGTTCTCTGGCGACATGGGAAACAGTCACCCGCGATACCTTTGGAAGTTGTCAAATCCTGAGCAACGAAAGCTCTGGAAAAGTGTGGCAGGTCGATCTTCCCTCTCAGTCGGTCGGTCTTTTCACCCTCCGCTCATTCTCTGGGGTCAAACCAGAGACTCTCCCCTCAACATCCGCTGCATCTACCTCGGGTTCGATGCTCCAGTCAGGTGGGACCAATCTTGCTCAGACCCTCTTCACTTTTGGAACCCCTCAGTCAAAAAAACCAACAACCTGCTTCCTTCATCTGAAGGGCAACTACTCTGGCGCCCAACCCATTCCCCTGCACCTCTATGCTGTTCGCAAACCAGCAATCTCTGGAGATAGTTTTTTCTTTCGCCAAAAACAGATGCCAAAAGCAGAGCACTCCGGTTTGACCGTATCTGGTTTGGGCACCGATCTGGATTGGATCGGTGGATTTACCTACTCCCCGACCCAATCCGAAGCATGGATCGAAATCACCTCTGCCTTTGGGCGCAAAGGGTCCGAAGGGTTGCAAATTGTAATCACAAGGGATATTCGAAATAAGGGAGATCAGATCTCTCCTGAGCCTGTTGAATGGAGCTCGGCGGAGATCATCTCCTATCCCCGATAAAATACCAAAGAAGAGCGATTACTCTTCGGTTTTGGCGGGGGATTCCGCAGTACCTGCAGCTTTAGTCACGGCGATGACTGCTGCGGTAGGGAAGTTTGTTGCATTTGGCGTCACAGAGGCGCTCCAACCTTTTTTGAGGTCTGCAACCGCTTTTGCTTCCCCATTCACCGTGACTTTGGTCTCGGCATCGATCAGGAAAGCAGTGGAGGCCTCTGCCCCCTTGGCTTTGACCGTGATCTTCTTGTCGGAAACGTAGCCGATCTTCCCGGTGACTGCCTCCGCAGTGGAATTCGTCACAGCGGGCTTTTTGATCTTGGCAGGTGCCGAAGCTTCTTGAGCATTTCCCAAGAAAGTTCCGAAGAGGATGAGGAGGGTTAGGCAGGTAAGTTTTTTCATGATCGATTTCCCAGTAGGTGGAGTCTGTATCTTTCCAGACTTTTTTCCCGATACAATTTATTTTTACGAGTTTTGAATCCGCACGGGGTCCAGCCTCGGATTCAGGATCTGAAGAAGGATCAAAGAAAAAAGATAAGCACCTGCACAGAAGGAAAAAAGAATGCCATACCCTGCCGCCACATTTCCGGAGGACCCATAGGAATCGAGCAACATGCCGGTGACGATAGGAAAGAGCATCCCACCCACCGCCCCCGCCATTCCGCCGATGCCGATGACCGAAGCCACCGCCTGTTTCGGAAAACTGTCGGAGACCGTGGTGAAAAGATTGGCCGAGAAGGCCTGATGGGCCGCCCCGGCCAACCCAATCAGCAGCACCGCTCCCCAATCCGAAGCTCCCTTCACCGCCAGAATCGGCACCACGCAGAGGGCAAAAAAGAGCATCCCTGTCTTTCTGGCGCGATTGACCGACCAACCCATCTTGGTCAAATGCCCCGTCAACCAGCCCCCGGCGATGCTCAGGACGGTGACGATGGCATAGATCGTCACCAGCAGAACCCAGCTCTTTTTAATGTCCAAGCCGCGGGTCTGCTTGAAGAAATCCGGCAACCAGATCAGAAAAAACCACCAGACGGGATCGGTGATCAGCTTGGGCAGGATAAAGGCCCACGTCTGAGGAAATCCCAAGAGGCGAGCCCAAGGAATCTTTTCCGATTTTGCCTCCGGTCCATCGGAATGGATCCACGCCAGTTCGTCTCGGGGAACGGCCGGTTTTTTGTCCGGGGCCTCAAACCACGGCATCCACAAAAAGAGCCACACGAATCCGACCGCTCCCGCCGCCAGAAAGGCCGAGTGCCAGCCGAAATTGAGTGCCAACCATGGAACAATGGCGGGGGCCAGGATCGCGCCCACGTTGGCCCCCGAGTTGAAAAGGCTGGTGGCCAACGCTCGCTCCTTTTTGGGAAACCAGAGGGCGGTGGCTTTGATGGCTGCGGGAAAGTTTCCTCCCTCACCCAACCCAAAGCCACCCGGGCTGCCAGGAACCCCGCCACACTGCCCACCAACGCGTGCCCCATGGCCGCCAAACTCCAGGCCCCGATCGAAATGGCGTACCCGATTTTGGTGCCGTACTTGTCGATCAACCATCCGAAGATCAGCAAACTGACCCCATAGGCTCCCTGAAAGGCGGAATTGACCAGACCAAACTCGGCGTTGGTCCAGTGGAGTTGGTCGTCAAGAATCGGCTTAAGCAAGGAAAGAATCTGACGATCGATATAGTTGATCGTGGTGGCAAAAAAAAGCAGGGTACAGACGGCCCAGCGGTGACCGATGAGTTTGGCGATCAGGTTCATAATATCGGCTTCTTTTTCCAGTGTTTTTCGATGGCAGGTTTTAAGACGCTGGTCAGTTCATGGTATCCCTCAACGTTCAAGTGGAGACCATCTTCAACGTAAAGCTCGTTTCTGGAGTCGCCCACCGGGGTCTGGAGAACCGGATTCACATCCACGTAAAAGATGCCCGTCCTTTTTCGGCTCAACTCCGCATATCCCCTGTTGACCTCATCCACCGCCTCCAGTTGGCCGTCGCGCCGCTTCTGGGGGGAGCCCATGACGGAAACCAGAAGAACTCCTGTTGCGGGATTCATTTTTTTTACCTGGCTGATCCACTCTTCCGTTCGACTCAAAATGCCGGCGGCGCCCTTCTTTCCCTTGATGTCATTGCTCCCGCAATACCATACGATCAGTCCCGGCTGACAGGGCGGCACAACCTGGTCGAAAAACATGAGCTGATGGGAGGTTTGGGATCCCCCAAAGGCCCGATTGGTCACCGGCAGGGGCGCCAGATCCTGCACGGCATTGGTCCACCGCTTGAAGATGCTGCTCCCCACCAAAAGAACCCCGCCCGGTGGGGGCGCCGGCAAGGAGGCAAACTGGGCCACCTCCGAGGCAAATTTACTCGGAGCCGGTGTGGAATTTCCCTCCGCCCCGGCCCAACAGGCCAACCCGAAAAAGCCCAGAAGGAGAAGGAAGGCGCGGAGCTTCACAGGTTCTTCATTTGGTTTTGGGTTTGAGGTGCTGATCCAACCAGGCAAAAACCAGATCGGTGATATCCATCATCACCGGCCCGTCCTTCTTCATACTCACAGCCAAATCGAACGTATGCGGAGCTTTGGGAATCAGGAGCAAAGCATGGCGATTTCCCTTCAACTTGCCTTTCAAGGCATCCACCTCGTCCTGATTGTTAATTGTATATTCCGGACACGCGTTTCCCGCTGCCTCCAGTTTGGCGCGTAGAACCTGACTCTGCTCCACTTTCACCGTTTCGTCCCCGGTTCCGTGAATCATCAACAACGGAGGAGATTTCTCCCTGACATAGCTGGTGGGTGAACCTTTCCGGTACAGCTCAGGTGCCTCTTCACGCGTCTTGGCGAACATTTTCATGTCGTGATAGGTCATCAGATCCACCGCCCCGTAAAAATCGACGCCGCAGACGAGTTGGGCCGGGATGTTGGTGCGCGAACCGGCATTGTCGAATCCATCCTCCGGCCGAGTTAGAGTGAGCATGGCGGCCACGTTCCCACCGGCCGAACCCCCCATCGCTCCGATCCGTTCAGGATCAATCTTGTATCGATCCGCGTTGAGCTTGAGCCAGCGAACGGCTTCTTTGGCGTCCTGGATATTCTGCGGCCACGTGACCTGCCCCTGCGACTTGCGTAGCTTGTAGTTGATGCTCATGGCCAGGTAACCGCGTTTGGCCGCGTTGGTGCAGAAGTTCAGCTCCCGGTACTTTCTTTTGTCCCCGTCATTAAACCCTCCCCCGTGGATAACGATCAGGGCCGGTGCCTTCTGACCTTCGGGGAGATTCATCGGAAGATAGAGATCGGCTTTCTCTTTTCGGTCACCCTCCAGATAGGACACATCCTCCTCATGCGGAATATCCGCCGGAATTTCCAGCGGAGGTTTGGGGGCCTTTACCTTTTTGGTTGTCGTTTTTTCCGGAACGGGCGCGGAGACGTCACCCATATCCTCGGCCGGCTCCTCATCGGCAGCACTCCAAAGAGGCTGGGTGACAAGGAGGGCGTATAATCCGAAAAGGAGGATGGATTTCAAGGCCCTGCCACCTTGAATTTTATCGACTGACGGATATCAGCGGAGGAGGAGCCCAGCTCGACCACAAAATCCCCAGGCTCCACCGTCCGTTGGTTTCGGATGTCGATCAGTTCCATGTCCTCCCGTCCCAGCCGGAACGTTACGGTTTTCTTCTCCCTCGGTTGGAGTCGGATCCTCTCAAACCCGCGCAACACTTTCTCATACGCCGTCACGGAGGAGAGAACATCTTTGAGGTAAAGTTGCACCACCTCATCCCCTTCTCGTTTCCCGGTGTTCTTAATGTCCACCGTAACGACGACCTCCTCTCCCGGCTTGATCGTGGTCGGGCTGGATCTTGGCGTTGCTGTAGGCGAACTGGGTGTAGCTCAACCCAAAACCGAAAGGATAGAGCGGTCCATTGACAAGACACTCGCCGGAACCGTTGGGATCCTCATCTCTTCCCATTCCCGCCTGGCTGTTGGGTTTGTATGGAAAGTTGTACTCAATCTGCCCCACCGTCTTGGGAAAAGTGACCGGCACTTTGCCCCCTGGATTGACATCCCCAAAAAGAGCCTCAGCCACCGCCATTCCGCCATACTCCCCAGGATACCAAGCTTCGAGAATTGCCGAGGCCTTCTCTTGCAGAAGATTCACCGACAAAGGCCGCCCATTGAGCAGAACCGCCACCACCGGTTTGCCGGTCTTGACCAGAGCCCGCACGAGGTCGTTTTGTTGGCCCGGCAAATCCAGGGAGGTCCGCGTCTTGCTTTCCCCCACCATGATCCGGGACTCTCCCAGCACCACAATGACCGCCTCGGCGGTTTGGGCGAGTTTCACGGCCTCCTCAATTTTCTTTTGGGCTTCGGCCGACATGGGCTCCGGAAGAATTTCCGAAGTCGGCCACCGCTCATCCTGATACTCGCACCCCACGGTATGCAGAACTTCCGTGTTGGGCATCAGCTTCTTGATGCCTTCCAGCACGGAGACCACCTCCCCGCCGAACGAACCGTACCGACCGACCGAGGTGTCATACTCCTCGGCCGCCGGCCCGCAGACCAGGATCCGTTTCAGGGTCTTGGCGAGCGGCAACGTCTCCTTGGCATTCTTCAGGAGCACCAGAGACTCCCGGGCCGCCTGCTGGGCCACCTCGGCATGGGCGGCGCAGTGCACCACCGCATCCGAAGTCCCCGGATCCTCCACCGGAGGACGATCAAAAAGGCCGAGCTCAAACTTCACCCGCAACACGTCGCTGACCCGTTCGTTGATGACTGCCTCGGACAACTTCCCCTCTTTGACCAG
>RFMG01000140.1 GCA_009927835.1 Verrucomicrobiota bacterium
GACTCATCTTCTTACCTAAATCGGGAGCTCAGTTGGCTCGAGTTTAACCAGCGCGTCCTCGAGGAGGCACAGGATCCGACCCAACCCCTTCTCGAACGGCTCAAGTTCCTCACCATCGTCAGCTCGAACCTGGACGAGTTCTTCGAAATCCGCGTCGCAGCCCTCAAGCAGCTGGTCGACAACCGAAGCGATGTTCACGGGCCTGACGGCCTTCGCCCCCCGGATGTCCTTTCCGCGATTCGAAACCGCGTTTTACGGATGGTTGCCGACCAGTACCAACTCCTCCACGAAACCCTTCTCCCTGCCCTTGCCCATGAGGGCATCCACCTCCGCCCCGTTCCGCAGTTGAACGAAACCCAGATGGCATGGGCACGGGAACAGTTCCGACGCGATATTCTTCCCATCCTCACCCCCCTCGCCGTCGATCCCAGCCACCCCTTCCCCCAGCTCCTCAATAAATCGGTCAACCTGGTCATCCTCTATTCGAAACCCGGCCAGCAGGAAGCCACCCGCCACGCCTTCGTCCAGATTCCGCGCGGCATCCCCCGTCTCATTTCCCTCCCCAGGGAAAGCTCCAATCCAAGGGAGTTCATCCTTCTCTCCGAACTGGTCCGTCACTTTGTCTCCGAGGTTTTTCCCGGGATGAAAATCCACGGCGCCTGGCCGACGCGGATCACCCGCAACAGCGAACTCTATATCGACGAGGAGGAGGCCCAAAACCTGCTCCTGACCATCGAGGAGGAGCTGCAAAAAAGAAACCGGGAGCCGCCGTTCGCCTTGAACTGACACAGGATTGCCCGGCTGAAATCGAAACCTACCTCCTGGGTCATCTCGAGCTCACGCCGGACGACGTCTACCGGGTCACGGGCCCCGTCAATCTGACGCAGCTTTTCGCCCTCACCGAATCGGGTCGCGGCCTCCCCCACCTTCACGATCCCCTCTTCACACCCTCCGTCCCACCTCCGCTCCAATCCCCCGGGCGCAGCTTCGAGGCAATCCGCCAAAACGACATCCTCCTGCATCATCCCTACGAAAGTTTTCAACCCATCATCTCCCTTCTCGAACAGGCCGCCGTCGACCCCCAAGTCCTCGCAATCAAGATGACCCTGTATCGAACCAGCGGGGATTCCCCGCTCCTGAACGCCCTCATCACCGCCGCACACAACGAAAAGCAGGTGACGATCCTCGTCGAGCTGAAAGCCCGCTTTGATGAGGCCAACAACATCGCCTGGGCCCGCAAAATGGAGGAGGCCGGCATCCACGTCGTCTACGGCCTGGTTGGCCTAAAAACCCACTGCAAAGTCCTGCTCATCGTCCGCCGGGAGGAGAGTCATCTCCAATCCTACCTTCACCTCGGCACCGGAAACTATCATCCCCGCACGGCCCGCTTCTATACCGACTTCAGCTTGCTCACCTGCCGCCCCGCCCTGACCTCCGAGGTCGCCTCCCTTTTCAACGTCCTCACGGGGATGTCGGAAACCGCCCACTTCGATGAACTGCTCGTCGCCCCCTTCAACTTCGCACCCCGCCTCCTCGAACTCATCCACCGGGAATCTGCTCACCACCGTGCCGGCCGCCCTTCCGGAATCTTTATCAAAGCCAACGCGCTCGTTGACCAGGAGATCATTCAATCCCTGTACGCCAGCTCCCAGGAGGGGGTTCCCATCCAACTCCTCATCCGCGGGATCTGTTGCCTGCGCCCCGGCGTCCCGGGACTGAGCGAAAACATCCACGTCCGCAGCATCGTGGACCGTTTCCTCGAACACAGCCGCATCTATGTCTTCACCAACGGCGGGGATCCGCTTGTGTTTCTGGGCAGCGCCGATCTCATGCCCCGCAACCTCCACCGCCGCGTCGAGGTGGTCTTTCCCATTCTCGACGCGGAACTCCGTCGCCAATTTCTCCAGATCATCGTGCCCGCCTACTCCAGCGACAATCGGAAAGCCCGAATTTTGGGTCCCAACGGGATCTCCACCCGCCCCGCCCCGTCCCCGAACACCCCCGCCCGCCGCGTTCAGGACGATTTCCTCCTGAGGTACACCCCCAACGCGAGCGACATCCCCCAGATCACCCCCTCCCTTCGTCCCGTCCCCAGCCCCGTCCGCTCCCTGAACGCCTAGCCTCGTTCCGCACTCACCGGCTTGCTGCCCCGGACGATGGCCCCCAGATCCAGATGCTTCGCAATCACCTCCTGAATCATTCCAATCTTCTCCTTGTCTCCAGGATCGGTCTTGACCGTCATTCTCTCAATCTTTGCCGCGACAGTGTAGCTGTCCCCCGTCACCGCCACGGTGGGTAGCCCGCGCTCCTGCAACATCCTGATCAATCCTGCCTGTGGCTTGAGCCCGTCCGTCAAAATGACCCCCGCGGGCTTCGCCTCGTTCCCTCCCTTGGCCTGCGCCTCCAGCGTCGCCAAAAGCAGATCCTCCCGATCCCCGGGCGTGATCAGGAGGGCTCCCGGCTGGAGCTGATCTTTGAGCCTTGCCGCCGTCATCGCCCCCACCGCCACCGATCTCACTTTTCTACGCCTCATGTTTTCCCCGGAAAGAAATTCCCCCGCCAACTCCAGGGTCACCTGACCCAGCGTCGGACGACGCAGCTCCCCGTGATACGGGATCATCCCCAAAATCGGCAACCCCATCCTGTGGAACGCCTTTTCGGCCCACGGCCGCAACGCATCCATCTTCGCCGGCAAGACCTTGTTCAGAACGACCCCCACCACGTTGACCCCGTGTTTCTCGAACAAAGCCAGGTTCAGGCTCACCTCGTCCACCGGCCGTCCCACCCCACCCGTGGTGACGATGACCACCTGGCTTCCCAGCAACTTGGCCACCTGCGCGTTGGACAGATCCAGCACACTCCCCACCCCCGCATGACCCGTCCCCTCAATCAGCACAAAATCGTGCTCCCACGCCACCCGATTCAAGGCCTCCTGAATCGTGCCCTTCATCGCGGGGAGGTTTCCGCGCTCCAGATACTCCCGGGTGAACATCCGATCCACCGCGATGGGAGACATCGCCTCGATCGGCAAATTCACCCCGTAGGTGTTGCTGACCAAAACCGAATCCTCATCCACCTTTTTTCCAGCCACCTCCACAAACCTCTGCCCCACCGGTTTGATGTAACCGATCTTTTTGAACTTGGCCGAGAGAGCGGCATACAACCCCAGACACGTCGTCGTCTTCCCATCATCCTGCCGGGTCGCAGCCACGTAGATCCGTGGCGTTACTCTGTTGAGATCCATTCTCCTACCTTCCCAGGGCAACCTCCGGAGAAGAGGGTTCGGGATACAACTTTCGATACTCCACCGCCAGGATTCCCACAATGGCCGCCACCCCCAGCACCTCCTCCTCGTCCGCCCCACGGCTCAGCTCCGCCGCGGGCAAACGCAGCCCCACAAGGATATTCCCGTAGGTCCGCACCCGCCCGAAATGCTGGATGCTCTTCACCGCGATGTTTCCCGAATTCAGGTCCGGAAACACCAGACAGTCCGCCCGACCCGCCACTTTCGACCCCGAAATCTTCAACGAGGCTTTTTTCGGATCCAACGCCGCATCCAACTGCATCTCCCCGTCAAACTCCCCCGGCAAACCGATCTGACCGGCCAGATCCCGCGCCTTTTTCGTCGCCTCGATCACCCTGCCCGTCTCCTCGTTCAGGGATGCGCTCCCGTGGGTCGAATAGGAGAGCAAGGCCACCCGCGCATTCCTGCCCGTCAGCCTTTTTTTGAGAGCCGCCAACCCCACCGCCGTCGCGGCCAACTCATCCGAGGTCGGTCGCGGCACCACCGCCGCATCCCCCACCAGCAGGAGCCCCCCATCCCCGGTTTTTCCATCCTCGCACTCCAGGATCGTCGCACTGGAGATTCTCGAAATATGAGGCAGACGCGGAACCATCCGGATCAAAGGCCGCAACACATTGCCTGAAAACGCCCCCACCCCCGCCACCAACCCGTCCACCTGGCCGAACCGCAGCATCAAGGTTCCATACACGATCGGATCGGACAAAGTGTCATCGATCTGGCTGAGTTTGAGCTTTGCCCCGCCCGCCTCACTCCGCAGGTGATCCTTGAACATCTGGCGATCCTGCCCCTCGACAGGATCGATGATCATCACCCGGTCCAGCTCCACCTTCTGGGTTTTGGCCTGTCGCCGGACCAAATCGGGTTGCCCCAGCAAAACCACAGGCCCCATCCGCATCTGCGCATACCGCGATGCCGCCCGGACCACCTGGGCATTCGTTCCCTCGGGAAAAACAATCCGTTTCGGGTGCTTGGCCAACTTCTCCGCCAAGGAAGGTAAAAGAGGTCCTTCGCTCACCTCACGATCTTCGACTTCTTCTGAAGTCAGGGCAAGGCGAACATCCCAAAAGAAGCCTCAAAACCCACGATCGCCACTTGGGCAAAGTCCACCGCCGTTTGGGCTTACTGCAGGCCGATTCGGATCAGCAGGTTGGTGAAAAAAGGAAGCTCCAGGAGAATGTTGTACGTAAAGATGGCCCCCGCCACGCCCAGACAAGCCGCGACAGCCCCCAAACAGCGGATCACATAGGAGATCTCTTCCGTATCCATGTTCTTGATTTACCCCAATCGCACGGTTGGTTCCAGCGATTAGCTCAAAGTCACCTTGAAACGAAACTGGCTGTCATCCGAGCCCAGCAAAATTTCGTTCACCCCGCCCCGCAGATCCTGCGTCAGGGTGTTTTCTGCCAGACCGATCGCCGCCTCGTTCACCACCGTTCCCAGGGAGCTGCCGCGGTCCCGCACAAAAAAATGGTCTCCTTCGCGCTCGATCGAACAGTGATTCCGGGAAATCTGGAACGGCTTGTCATCAGCAATCGGCAAATCGTTCGACGCAAACACCGTCGCCCCTTTTCCGGGCGTTTCGTGCTTCCGTCCAATCCGAAAAGGAAACTTCTGAATCGTGACCGAGCTCTCGGGCAAACGCGCCCGGGCGTGATCGTTGCAGGCGGTTAAAACAACAGACTGATATCCCCCCTCCGGCGGCGGGGCCACGGGGGCGGAAGCGGGATTGGGGACCCCAGGTGCGGGTGCCGCCACCCGCGTCATCTCGATGGACGGGGGCACAATCGGCTTGGCGACCGGCGCGACCACCACGCGGGCCGAGGGCGCCGCCGGGGCAGCGGGAGCCGGAGAGGCGGCCTTCTGCTCGGCCTGTGCCCGCAGACGCATCTCCATCCGCAACCGATCGTTCGCCGTCCGCAAACGCTCGAAGAACGACGCCAGATACGGGATCAAAATTTCCGGACGCTGCAAAACCGCCTCATTGAAATTTTCTGCCGTCAAAACCTCGCACTCCGTCACCTCCAGCGCCTGGGCCGAGGCGGAACGCGGCCGCTCATCCACCATCGCCATCTCACCAAAAATATCCCCCTCCCCCAACTGGGCCAAAATGACCGACTTCCCCTCCCCCGCGATGCTGATCTCCACCCGCCCTTTCAGAATGCGGTACGCCTCCTGGGTGGTGTCCCCCTCGCGGAAAATCATCTGTCCGGGTTGGAAAAGCGCCTCACTCATGCGAATTTTTTACTCCAGCCAAGCTCCGGCCACAATCCTTGTCCGGCTTACGCCAAGGTTTTCTTGGCCGCTTCCGTCACCCGCTCCGCACTGGGCATCACCGCCTGCTCCAGCACACGCGCGTAGGGCTGCGGCACATCCAAGCCGGTGACCCGCTCGATCGGGGCATCCAGATCGTCAAACGAGCGGTTCTGAATTTCGAAA
>RFMG01000042.1 GCA_009927835.1 Verrucomicrobiota bacterium
GGGGCAGGATTTGAACCTGCGGCCTTCAGGTTATGAGCCTGACGAGCTACCTGGCTGCTCCACCCCGCGTCAAAATAATGCTCTTGAAGAGGAGTGGAGTCAATCTCGCCTCAGGAATTTACCTGGAGTGTTTGCTTTCTCCGCGTTCCTCTCTTGTCTCCGGCTAACGATTCCTTATATCCATCTTATGCTTGCTGCCGCCGGAATCCTCTACGCTTTTCAACACTCCGAGCCGGCCGGCAAAGGAGTCCTTCTCTGCCTCCTGTTGGGCTCGATTTTCAGCTGGTCGGTCATCTGGTCGAAATGGACCCAGCTGAATGCCGTGATTCGCTCCACCCGCTCCTTTCTCAAGGCCTTCCGCTCCGCCGCCGAACCCCTTGATCCCTACCTATCCGGTCGCCTGCCGGGTGAATCCCCCCAAGCGGTCATTTACCACGCCGGCGCAAAGGAGCTCTGCTACCACCTGACCGGTTCCTCTGCGGTCGACTCCACCCTCGCCGCCCGCCTCTCCACCGCCCGCTCAATCAGTGAGACCGGAATGAACTCCGTCCGAACTGCCATGGAGCGTGCCGTCGGGAAGAATCCTCAAACTGGAATCGAATCTGATCCTCCTCGCCACCGCCGTCAGCGGCGCCCCCTTCCTCGGCCTTCTCGGCACCGTCTGGGGCGTGATGGACGCCTTCAGCGGCATCGCCATGGCCGGCCAAGCCAGCCTCGCCGCCATGGCCCCCGGCGTATCCGGAGCCCTCATCACCACCGTCGTAGGCCTTCTCGTCGCCATTCCCGCGATGTTTGGCTACAACTTTCTCACCACCTCCATCCGCAGCCAGAATATCCAGATGGAGAACTTTGCTGCGGAGTGCGCCGCCGTTTTTGAACACCGCTTCACCCCACGCTCATGAGACGCTCCCGTTTCCATGCCCAGACTCATAACTTAGCCGAGCTCAACATCACCCCGTTGCTCGATCTGGTCTTCGTTCTCCTCATCATTTTCATGATCACCACCCCCTTGATGGAGCAACAACTTCCGGTGGATCTCCCCAAATCCTCCACATCCCTCCCCACCACGATGCCTGATCCAAAATCGATTCTCACGCTCACCCTTGCCAAGGATGGCTCCGCGCTCCTCGGCTCTGAAAAAGTCCGTCTGGATCAACTCACTTCACTTCTCACCCAACGTAAAGCTCGCGACCCTGAACTCGTTGTCTCCCTTCGCGCCGACTCCTCCCTCGCTTACGAAACGATTTTCCGCGCCCTGGAGGCTGTCCGCTCCGCGGGCGCCCGACTCGACCTCGCCAACACTCCGGACATCCGCAAGTGAACCCCCACGGGCGCCCCTTCCGGCGTACCGTTCTCATCGTCTTCGGTATCCACGCAGCCCTCCTTCTTCTCCTCGGCCTCCCGATGGCGCAGTGCCATAAAACCACACCCTCCAGCCCGTCGAAATGATCGACCTGGGATCCCTCCGGCCCGGGCCAGGACTCCCCTCCCCCAACCCCTCGCAGGCTCAAAACAGTCCAACTCAACCCGCATCCGCGATTCCAAATCAAGAATCCAAAACCCAAAATCCTGTTTCCCAACCCGACCCAACTCCTGAACCCGAACCGGTCCAAAAGCCGGAGCCAGCTCCAACTCCGCCAACAAGACCCGAACCCACTCCCCTTCCCATCCCGCCAAAACCGAAGCATCAGGTTAAAGTCAGTACCGCTAAGAAAAAAGTTGCCATTCCAACCTCAGCCACCCCAACGGATGACAAGGCCTCATCGTCCCAATCCCGCGAGCCAGCGGGCCCGAGCGTATCCGATATCAAAAGCCGTCTGGCGTCAAAAATCCCCGGTGAAGCTGGCGGGGGCGGAGGTGACGGGGCAGGCAACGCCGGCCGACCCGACGGTGTGGCTGACGATTTCTCCTGGTACCGGGCGCTGATCAAACAGTCGATCCAGTCCGCCTGGAAAAAACCCCCGATTCCCGCTGGAGAAAAGATCTATACCGAGGTGGAGATCAAAATTTCCGATAGCGGAGCGGTCACCTTCCTCCGAATCTCCCGCCCCTCGGGCGATCCTGCAATGGATGCGTCCGTCGAACAGGCTGTGCGCTCCACCCCACGACTTCCCAAACCTCTGCCCGCCGGACTCGGCTCTCCCGACTACACCGTCATCATCCAGTT
>RFMG01000180.1 GCA_009927835.1 Verrucomicrobiota bacterium
CTCGGTCTTCTTTTACTTCGAGCGGCAGACCGTCTCGGACAAATGGAAGACCTCGCTGTTGATCAGTGCGCTGATCACCACGATCGCGGCCGCCCACTACCTCTATATGAGGGAATACTGGTGTTCGACGTTTAACGGGACCAATGCGGGTGCCGCGTCCCCCACCGAATTCCGCTACATCGACTGGCTCCTCACGGTGCCTCTCATGTGTGTGGAGTTTTACCTCCTTCTGAAGGCCGCCGGCGCCAGCGTCAACATGCTCTGGCGGTTAGTCGGGTACTCGGTCCTCATGCTCGTCGCCGGTTACATCGGTGAAGTTTCCGCCAAGATCGGCCAGCCGATCCGTGGCTTCGAAAACTTCGGCTGGGGCGTCATCTCCACCATCGGTTGGGCGGGTATCGTTTATGAGATCTTCTTTGGGGAAGCCAAACAGCTGGCCGACGGCAGCAGCGACGCGAACGTCCGCATGGCATTCAATCTCCTCAGGGGCTTTGTTCTCATCGGTTGGGCGATCTACCCGATCGGATACATGACCCTGCCCGGCAACGTCCTCAGCAACTCGGTCGAATTGGCCTCCAAGATGAACGTCATCTACAACATCGGTGACGCCGTCAACAAGATCGGCTTCGGCCTGATCGTTTGGAATCTCGCCAAGCGCGGGAAATAGTCCTTCACTCGGTTGTTAGGCGCAGGATTTTCTCCTGCGCCGGATTGGGGGATCCCCGCAAGGGGATCCCCCTTTTTTTTCCCTCTCCCACCACCTGCGCTGCACTACAGTGCCCCATGCCTTTTTTCCTGGGCCGCACCATCCCCTGGCTCTCCGCCAGCCTCCTCACAATCCTCGGCCTCCTCTTTCCCCAATCCGCCCTCACCTTTGCACCCTGGTTTTTCCTCTCTTCCGCCCTTCTTCTCGGCGTTCCGCACGGTGCCTGTGATCCCTGGGTCCCCGGATGGATCTCCATCGCCCCTCCCGTATCCCCTTTCTTTTCTGTTTCTTTCTCATCTACCTATCCCTCTCTTTTCTCTACCTGCTGGCCTGGCGTAGCCTGCCCCCTCCCCGCCACCCTCTGTTTCCTGGCTCTCACCGCCTGGCACTGGGGTACGGCCGACGCCTCCCTCGAAACAACCCCCGGCCTCTCCTGGCTTCTTTTCGGCCTCAGCCGCGGATCTCTCGTGATGTTGGCCCCTTTCGCCTTTCATCTGAACGACACCTGGTCGGTCATCCTTCTCATGGCCCCCAACGCCGGCCTTCCCCCCGCTTCCTTTCCCTTTCTCCCCGCTCTCCTCATGGCCGCTCTCGTCAACCTCCTGTGCCGACCCTCGATACACCAGTCCATCGAAATAACGCTTCTCTTTCTTCTATTTTATTTCACCCCCCCTCTCCTCTCCGTCGGCACCTACTTTGTCGCCTTCCACGCTTGGAGACACCTTTTCCGCCTCTCCGCCCTCCGCGACCAGCTCACCCCCCTTCAGCCACTTGATCGCTGGATCCACTCCCTCCTCCGCCTTCTTCTTCTCTCCATTCCGCTGACCCTCGCAAGCCTGGCCTTCCTTCGCTGGATCCCCCCCTTTCTAGCCTCCTCATTTCCAAAAGGACAAAATTGGGTCGGCCCCTACCTCGTTCTCCTTGCTGTTCTCACCCTCCCCCACGCAATCCTCGTCGGGTGGGTCGACAAAATGGCAAAAAAAAGACAGATCTGATATTTCATAAGCCTCTTTACATCAACATGATATGTATTATTTGAATTCTCGCCCCTACCATTTTTACGCCTCCTGTGATATGGTATAGCGTGAATATCCTTCCAAAACTTCGCCAAGACTTCCATCGTGCCGAATCCGCAGTCGGTTACGCCAACTTGGGCATGTACTCCGATGCCTTAACCGAGCTCGAGAACCTCTCCCCCCAAATGATCACCGATGATGGTGTTCAGGAATTTAAACTCCGTCTTCTGGAGCGTGCCGGACGCTGGCAGGACGCCGCAGGGCTCGCTGCCCGGTTGGCCACTGCGCACCCCAACGAGTCCCGCTGGTTTATCGCGTGGGCCTTTGCCAAACGAAGGAGCGATTCGATCGAGACCGCGTCCAAAATTCTCGCCGATGCCGCCAGCCTTCACCCCACGGACCCCCTCATCCAGTTCAACCTCGGCTGCTACGCCGCCCAACGGGGGGACCTCACCTCCGCCCAAACCTACGTGCGCAGGGCCATCGAACTCGATCACGACCTCGAAAAACTCGCCCACGAGGATCCCGATCTGGAACCCCTCCGCCAGGCCCATCTGCTCAACTAATCGCCCCCGCCTCCAGCAGCGCGGCTTTTTTCCTCCGCCTCCAGCTCGATCAGATACCGCCTCACCTCCCCCACCCGCTCATCCGGCAATTCGCCGTAACTGCACCCAAACTTCTCCTTCACACAGCCCGCGACATGGGCGTACGGGTTTCGCCCCCGCGGATGCCGGACATCCGCTCCCAAAACCCCCTGGAGACGGTCCCCCACCTCCCGCATCTCCGCCCAAACCTCCCGCTTCAGATCGGGACTCAACTAGCTTCGGCGTTGGATCGCCAACAAAGTGATGTCGTCCGACCTCTCCGCCTCCAAAACAAAGCTCTCCACCCGTTCGATAACCCGCTCCGCGATCTTTTCTGCCGACAAACCGTCCACCCCCGTGACCGCTTTTTCCAGACGGTCCTCCCCGAACAGATCCTTCGCCTCGTTCATCGCCTCCGTCACCCCGTCCGTATACACCAGCAGGGTCTCCCCGGGCTTCAACTGCAGCTCCCTCTCCCCAAACTTCGCGTCCTCGAAAACCCCCAGGGGCATCCCGCCCGCCGGCTCGTACGTCGGCTTCCCCCGCACAGGCACCAGAAGGGGGGGATTGTGCCCGCCCTGCCCGTACACCATTCCGCCCGTACCCGTGTCCACAATTCCCAAAATCATCGTCACAAACAAACTCGCCTCGTTTTCCCTCGCCAACTGTGCGTTCACCCGGCTCATGATCTCCACCGGCCCTCTCCCCGGAACCGCGGTCGCCCGGATCAACGTCCGCGTCACCGCCATGAAAATCCCCGCCGCCACCCCTTTTCCCGACACATCCCCCACCACGAAACACATCTTCCCCGGTTCGATCGTGAAAAAATCATAAAGATCTCCGCTCACCTCCTTCGCCGGTTCCAGTCGTGCAAATAGCTCGATCCCCGGCGCCTCCTCCCGGGTCGGAAACACCTTGGGCAGAAGCCCCCCCTGCAACTCCCTCGCCAGATCCAAATCCCGCTGCACCGCCGCCCGCTCCAAAGCCGCCCCGTGCGCGCGGATCCGGACCAGCGCAGCCGCCACCAACCCCGCAAAATACTCCACCATCATCTCATCTGCCCTCGTGAAGGTGGGTCGCCCGATGGGATTCAGAAACTCGATCACCCCGACACACTCCCCCCCGTCCAAAAGAGGGGAGGCCAGCAACGCCTTCGTCTTCCACCCCGTCTTTTCATCCGCCTTCGAATAGAATCTGGAATCCTTGCTCACGTCATCCACCCGGATCGTTTTTCTCTCGTGTAACGCCGTCCCCACGATTCCCTGCCCCCTGGGCACCCTGAGGGTCCCCAGCTGGGGGGTGCTGTCCCCTTGGGCCGAATGAATCACCAGCTCCCCGGTTTCCTCGTCAGGCAGAAAAATCGAACATGCCTCGGCCTGAATCCAGGGCCGACTTTTCTCCAGAATCATCAGCAAAAGCCCGCTCAGATCCGCCTCCCTTCCGATCTCCCCCGCCAGACGGAACAGCGGTCCGTAATCCACCTCTTGTTGCTTGGCTGTACTCATCCTTTCACACTATCTCAACCCCAAGGATTGTCAGAGCGAATCCTTTGTCGCATAGTCCCCCCATGTTTCCCACCATCCGCCTTCCCAACACGACCATGTGGGAACCCGGCCCCTACCCCGGAGTTGAGTTTGCCCACCTTTCCCACGATTCCACCAACGGCTCCCGATTCCTCCTCCGCAAGTTCGCCCCCGGCACCGTCATTCCCGCTCACCGTCATCCCCAAGCCGCCGAATCGGTCGTCATCCTCAAGGGGAAATGGATCGAGGGAAACGTGGAATATGGTCCCGGCTCCTTTTTCTACGCCCCAAAAAACACCGTCCACGGCCCGCACCGCGCTGACAAAGAGGTCATCAGCGTCACCTGGTATGACGGCCCCCTCACCATCGAATCCGCGGATGCGACCGCCCCCGCCCCGGGCGCCGTCCCCCCGACCCACTAGCCCTTCGGGATCGGCCGAAACACAATCTCCACCCGCCGGTTCTTGGATCGCCCCTCGGGCGTGTCGTTCGGTGCAACCGGATGACTGTCCCCATAACCCACGGCGGCCAACCGTTCCGCCGGAACCATTCCCGTGGCCTGCAGTGTTCTGACCACCACAGCCGCT
>RFMG01000267.1 GCA_009927835.1 Verrucomicrobiota bacterium
CCAAGGAAAGACCGAAACGCGCGAACCACGGCGTTTCCAGCGTTATCCCCCGGCGGTTTCTGCTCCAGAGTGGTTGCGGGTGCATCCGAAGCCAGTTCAGGATTCTCCAAAGGCCGGGCCATAAGACCCCTCTTGCTTGCCATGTTTAAATCCCCCCGATCCCCCTCTTCGTAAGGCAAGGGCTTCTGGGCCAAAGTGGCCTCTCCCAGATCCCCCTTTAATGCGATCACTTTGACGTTCTGGGTTACCTGTTTGCTCGGGACGTTCTTTCCAGACGGCACTGGGCTTGGATCAAAATTGGGGGTCAAGCTTTGGGGCGCGGGCGCCGAGAGTTCGGGGGTTCCGGATGCAACTTTAACCACGGTCGCAGGTGGCGTCGTCTGGGCATTGGGCAACCCCAACAGCGAGGTTCCGGCATTTTGCAACCACCCGCCCACTGCCAACCCCGCATTATTCTTGGATGTCTGCTTGTCTTCGGTCTCAATTTTTCCCGCCACCACCGCATCCAGCATTTCCTCATCTGGCAACCTGCCCTGCTCCACCTCCCGCCCTATGCGAACTAGATTCTTCGAAGCCAGCATGGTCACTTTATCCTCCGGCACATCCACCGCCGTGGGTTGGGTATCCAGATAGAAGATGGTTCCCGTCAGACATGGCTCGATCGTCACCAACCCATCCTCTTCCATAAAGGCGGAAACACTCGTCCCCGAGGGCAGGATCAGGCGCCGCTGAAACACCGAGACCTGCACCGGTTTCAATTGTGCTGGTCCGGGTTTCAGCAAAAGTGAAAGTCGCCGATTTTCATCTCTCCCAAAACTCACCTTGAGCTCGTACCCACCGACGTCCAACAAATGACCCACGGCCCCCGGGGCATATTCCTGAATCAATGCACCATCAATATCCCTCGCCTCCAGTCGCTCTGTCTTGGCATTGATCGAAAGTGAAACAGGGGCGTTGGTGGCCCG
Source organism: Verrucomicrobiota bacterium (assembly GCA_009927835.1). Taxonomy (GTDB): domain Bacteria; phylum Verrucomicrobiota; class Verrucomicrobiia; order Methylacidiphilales; family Verrucolacustridaceae; genus Verrucolacustris. The sequence continues at coordinate 966 of RFMG01000267.1, forward strand.
GGCACGACGAATCTTGAGTTCAGCCCTGGTGGGCAAGCCCCCCATGATCCGCTGCCGATCCTCAGCCAACTGCTTCTGATCTGCCACCTCACTTCCGCCGGTCTGCGTCGCCGCCAGACCGTGAACGGCCGCGGAAATAAAAAAGATGGAGAGAAGTAAATGGAAATACCTCACTCCATCAACCACTGCCGACTTCTAGGCCCTCGTCCAGAGATTTCTCCGCAGCCTATCGATGCATCGGGAATAAGTTGCGGACGGCCAAATTCACGACGACTTGGG
>RFMG01000041.1 GCA_009927835.1 Verrucomicrobiota bacterium
TTTACAACGGGTACGGGACAGCCCTACATCTTCGCCCAACAGGCTGCGATTCCTCCTGTGATGTTGCCTGCAGCTCTGACGGGTGGAAACGGATTTGCGAAGGGGGTTTCCTACAGTGCGGATGAGATCGAGATGATGACCCCTGCGGAGAGATCAGCGTATGAAAACCAGCAGAGGCAGGTGTCTTCGCGTGTCATTCTTCAGGGGGAGGGTGGTGAGGGGGAAGAGATCGGGGCACCCGCAGAGGGAAGGACACCCCAAGCTTCGAGCCCTCAACGCCCCATGCCTTCCGTTCCTCCCACGGCTCAGGTGCTGCTGGAAGGAAAGCCCCTGGCGGGAGCCAAATCGGATCAGGAAAGAGGGGATTCCAAAAGGATGCTTAAGATCAGGCCGACACGGTCCGTGGCCCTGCGCTCCGGGTTGGATGGGAGTGAGGTGATCGAGTCGGAGCGCATGGCGGCTGAGGTGAGTGTGGGGTCGGCTCCGGTTGTGCAAAACAGGTAGAGGGTGCGGTTTTTAGTCTTTTCTGATCTTTTCTTAACTTTTCAACAAGTTGTTCTTCTTTAGGGACCGTTCCACTTGTCCCTTCAGGTATGAAAGTGATCATCCCTAGGAATGGGGTACGGGTGTACATGGAGGGCTATAGGGTGGATTTCTCTCTTGTTGGGAGGAATCGCATATGCCCAGAACGATAACGCCTTCTTGCCGTCAAGAACGCAACCTCCCAGCGTACAGTTTGGCCAGGGCTTTCAGGACATTGCCCCAGTCTTCCAACCTCGAAGCCAGGGAGTGTCCAGACGATCCCGAAGGTGGAGCAACCTGAAGGATCCAGTCGGGGACGGGAATCGATTATTACGGCTGAACTCAAGGGTTTGGTCTTTGTTGAGAAAGAAGATCAGATCAAGGCGGATGGGGTGTCGGGAGTTGTTGGGGTGATTGGAAGTTCCGATCTTCTCCAGAAACCCGAATTTACAAAGAGGATGCAGAGGTTCATTGGGAAGCCTGTGACTTTGGGTGGATTGGATGAGATCACGAAGGAGGTGATCAACTATTTCCGGGATCAGGGTTTTCCCGTGGTCAATGTGGTTGTCCCGCAGCAGAACGTGAAGGATGGAGTCATCCAGATTTTGGCAATCGAAGCGAGAGTGGGGCGGGTCAAGGTGGAGGGAGCCCGCTGGTTCCGCCCCGATAATATCCGTGCGGAGGTGGGGCTGCGGGAGGGAGATAAGATCGATGCCAATCAGTTGCAGGATGACGTGGGGTGGTTGAATACGAACCCGTTTCGGACCTGTGACCTGATCTTTGAACCGGGGGAGAAAGAGGGAACAACGGATCTTGTCATCCAGACGAAGGATCGGCTGCCGTTGCGTCTCTATACGACGTTCGATAACTACGGGATCGATTTGACCGGAAAAAACCGTCAGTCCCTCGGATTCAATGTCGGCAATCTTTTCAGTTTGGACCACCAGGCGGGTTTCCAGTACACCACGGCCTGGAAGGATATTTTTAACTCCATGAACGCCTACTCCGGCTCCTACTCCATCCCGTTTCCCTGGCGCAACAGCATGACCATTTACGGAAGTTATACCAAATCTGACGCTACCCTGACTGCTGGACAAAATTTGCAGGGTGACAGTTGGCAGATGAGTGAACGGTACAATATCCCATTGCCCACTTTCGGGCCACTGAGTCACTCGGTCTTTGCGGGGACCGACTTCAAGCAGTCCCAGAACGCACTGGTGATCTTTGGGACGAATATAGGGTCCGGATCGAACAGCGGGTTGGCCCCGTTCAGCATTTTTCAACTCACCGCGGGGTACGATGCAACCGTGCAGGACGACTGGGGATTGACTTCAGGTGAGGCTGCCGTCTACTACAGCCCCGGCGGGGTGAGCGGTTGGAATAACCAGCATCAATTTGAGCAAGTAGTGGCCAATGCCAATGACAACTATGTTTACGGAAAGTTTAACTTAAACCGCACCTTTATTCTTCCGTACAAATTTACCATCTCGGGCAATTTCAACGCTCAACTGGCTTCCACTCCCATGATGCCAACCGAGCAGTATGGGATCGGTGGTTACAACACGGTTCGAGGATATGATGAGCGATCGGCAAACGGGGATCAGGGGTATATTGTCAATGTTGAGTTGCGGACTCCCCCCGGAAGCATCTTCAAGATCTTTGGGGACCAAAGTGTGGATGACTCATTCCAGTTCATCGGCTTTTTCGATTACGGTTATACGGAGGACATCCAAGCGCCAGCGGGCTCGCTGGAGCAGACCGTTTATCTCATGAGCATCGGGCCCGGATTGCGCTACAACATCGATCGTTTTGTCACCGTGCGTTTCGACTGGGGATTCCAGCTTCATCAGGCTCCCATTGGAAGCGTTACCGGCTCTCGA
>RFMG01000184.1 GCA_009927835.1 Verrucomicrobiota bacterium
CTTATGGAACTAATTCATTGATGATTTTGTCGCTTGGCCCGCACTTCTTGATACAAGGACATTTCTTGCCGTCCCGCGTGCAGGGACATCGGCAACTCTCCCCCTGTAATGCAGGGTTCTTGGATTAAATCCAGTTTTTGAGCGTACCCCGCCCCCAAAGCCAAAAAATGCAATCCACAAGCCAGACAGAGTTTTCTCACCGATGAACAGCCTTGGCATTGGTGGAGTAAAAAATCACCCGGTTACTTCCCTTTGCCTCAAAGTAGTGTGCCGGATTCGAATCCGGATTCGTCGGATCGCAGTGAAACTTGATTTCCGTGAAGTCGTCATACCCGTCATGATCGCTATCGATCAGCTCCCCCAGGGATCGTGGAGCCTCCAGTGCCTCCCCCTTCTTCACCCAACGCCCCTCCAACCAGTAGATCTCCTGCCTGACCAGGGAGCGATTCAACGCCACATCCCTCGCCTCTTCCTTCTCCCGTTCCAATCGGGCCTCCGCAGATGCCGGTTTCTCCAATCCGGGAGACGGCTCGATCATCACCGCCCCATTTTGGTTCAACTCATTCCACACCGTGGATACCGCATCCTCACCGACCCCGGAAAGCGGCCACTGCACCACCACGGAAAGCATGATCCAAAGAGCATCCCGCCTCATGACGTAATTCTGCAATCTCCACTCCCCGCACCAAGCCAATTTACCGGTTCACCGAATCCCCACGGGTCAGCTCATTTCTCCACTCCCTCAACTCCCGGGCTTTTTGGGCGGAAAGCTTCTCTGTCTTCGGCGTCTTTCTCTCTCCTGCACCCGCAAAAAGAATCCGCTCCACCATCTCGGTCCCCTCATCGATCGGCAGGTGCCCCACCCCAGGGAGAACCTGCACGCTTGCCTCGGGCCAAACCCTTTGCCACCGCTCCACTCCCCGTCTCACCGCCCCAAAGGTCCTCTCCCCGCACACAATCACTGCAGGAACCTTGAGCTCCCGAAACTGCTCGGGTACCCCTCCCGCCACCAGCATGCGCAGGTACGCCAGGGTGGAACGGTGATTCGCACTGCGAAACGATTCGGTCAGATGAACATTCCCTGTTCGCTTCTCTCTCAGCATCAGGTTGGTGAACCACCGACCCAACGGATTCGCAAAAGCAGTCGCATACATGATTCCACCCAGCACAGGGATCAGAAAGATCCGAAAGTACCAGGGGCACTCCGCAAAGGGATCGATCAGCACCAGTCGACCCACCACACCTCCACGACCCATCTCTGCCAGCTCTCTGGCCACAAAAACCGCCATCAATCCCCCCGTGCAGCTCCCGACAAGTGTCAGATTCTCTCTCCCGAGGGCCAGCAACTCCTTCGCCACATCCCTGGCGACTTCCCGAATCTCCCATCGGACGGGTTCTGGGGACCGGCCACACCCCGGCAGATCATAACTGTAGAACGACACCGCCTCAGGCAACCTCTCCATCAAAGGCAAGAAAGTGGTGTGATCCCCGCTCCACCCATGGAAGCCAACGATCCCCCGACCTCCTTTTCCCTTTCGTGTGAAATACATGCCCGATACTCCCATCCCGTTGCCCTGAAACAATCCGGACTTCCAATCGTTCCCTATGTTTTTTAAACTCGCCCCATGAACGATTCTGACAAAGGGAGCTGGATTTTCACCCTACTTGTCGGTGGCGGCACCCTTGCCATCTCCGTCGCCGTTTTTTGGTTCAGCTACCTGAAGCTCCGCACCCCTTAATCCGACCCGTTATCCCCCAGGTCCCGCAACGCCCTTTGGGAGGGGCGATAGCCTTGCGCGGCCGCCTTCCGATACCACTGGATCGACTGCACCAAATCTTTCCGAACTCCTTGCCCATGGTAGTAGCAGTTGCCCAAACGATGCTGTGCCGCGGGATAATTTTGCGCAGCCGCTTTTCGGAACCACCTCACCCCCTCCTCCTCGTCCTGCGCTAGCCCTTTTCCGAAGATATAGCAGTCCCCAATGCTGATCTCCGCCGGGGCATAATCCTGCCCAGCCGACTTCCTCCACCACTGGATCGCCGCCATTAGGTCCGGCTCCACCCCCATCCCCTCATGGAAACACCCCCCCAGGTTGAACTGGGCTTTCATCTGGCCCGCCTCCGCCGCCTTTCGGTACCAACTGGCTCCCTCCCGCATATCCTTGGGCACCCCCAATCCAAAAAAGTAGCAATCCCCCAGCTGAAACTGCGCATCCGCATCCCCATCCGCGGCTTTGTTTCGCAACTCCTCGCTGAACTTGGGGGCAGAATTGAGCCCCTCTCCCCAGGACGGACAGAAAAGGAGCCCCAGCAGAAAATAAGCCGCCCATTTCATTTTTCTCGAAACTGATGCCCTTCCGATTTTCCGCAAGCCTGTTCCTTGACGAAACCCATCCGTTGGCTTGGATAAGTCCATGAAGAAAATCCTTTGCCTCCTTGCCACCTTGGCTCTCCTCCCCGTATACGGTGAGGATAAAAACAGTAACGGAGACGCAACCGATTCGTCCAGGAATCTGACCCCCACGGCCGAGCGTCCCCCCAACATGGCAAACCCTCCAAAGCCGGGCTGGCTACCCCAGCGGCACGGAAAGTAGTTTCTGGTCCCAACGGCGGTTAAGGCCGTTTCAGCGCGGGTTCAGGCATCTTGCCCTGACGTAGGGCTTCCAAAGTGGCCGGTTCACTCATCCGGGCTGTGTTCAAGCTCCACATCTCCATCAGCATCTTGCTCATTTTTTCCGTCTTCTCCCCGCTCAAGTTTCCTTTTGCTTTCGCCTGGCTCAACGAACTCTCAGGTTGGACCCCGGCGGTATTCAGATCCGCCAAAGCCGCAAGACCCTTGCGAAACAGCTCTTTCCGGTCCCCGTCCGCATCCGGATTGATCGCTGCTGTCACTTTGGCAAGAAGTGCGTTCTGATCAGGCGCAGGTGCTTGCGCCGGCGAGAAAGAGGTGAGGAGAGGGATGGCAAGAGCAACAACCATGAGACTGGATTTCATATTCATGGAAGAATCCTACCGTACAGCTCCTCCTGGTCGATCCTTATCATTTCCCCCCACCCTTTCCACCTCCCACGGCATGTGCGAGAGTTATGGGGTGAGCCGCTTCTCCCTCATGCCGAAGGTTGCAGAGATCCCAACCCTCCTGCGTGCAACCCCTTCGATGCTTCGGGATTCCCTCAAAAGAAAATACCGCGGAACGCCATGGGGAACGCTGGTAGGAGGCATCTTTTGCATCCTCTATATCCTCAACCCGCTCGATCTCATCCCCGAGGCCATTCCTGTCATCGGTGTCGTTGACGACACCCTGGTGCTCGGGGTTTTCCTCGCCTTACTCTCCCGCGATGTTAAAAAGTACCTTCTCTGGAAAGCATCGAATGAAAACCCCGCCATCTCCCTCCCCCCAAAAACCTGACCCGGGCATTCCAAACTGGCTTTTCTACTCCGGAATCGGAATGGTTCTTTCCCTGGGTGCGGCCAAAGTCTTTTTTGGCATCCTCCGCCTGTACCGCTAGCCCCCCGCTGCTACTCGTCCAACCAGTCGTCGACCGGATGAAAATCCGTATCTCGTACCACCTTCTCGATCCGTTGATGCGGGACAGGCTCAAACGGTAAGATCACCCAGGCGGTCTGCCCCCCCCGTTTTCCCCGAATCACCAACCGCAGGGTGTTCGGGGCCGCCTCGGCCACCTTTCCCGACCACAACCTCCGCCACGTCCGCATTCAACGGCACCCGCTGGCAGAGAAAGGCATCGGGAATCGCCGCGACATCCTCCTCAAACGGACCCTTGGCCTCCGTCTCCTTGGTCCGCAACTCCTTCAGCCGCTCCTCATATCCTGCAATCTCTTTCTGAATGGCGGTTGCATCCCCGCGAAATTTCTCCAGCTCCTGCTTTTGGGCGCTCACGTTTTGCTTCCTCTCATCCAGGCTCGTGCTCGCCGGGCTTCGCAACTGCTTTGCCTTTGTGCTCAGCCCTTTGTACCTCGCATTCCAGTCCTTCTCGAACTTGTGCCAATCGCTCAGTTTTTTTTCAATCCAACCGAACTGGTCCGGCATCTTGATGCTGGGCGGAGCCCGGTACAGGGCCAACCGATACTCGTTGGCGGCAATTTCCGGCTGCTGAAGATCCGCATCCTCCTCCGGATGGTAAAAGAGGCCCACTTCCCGCGCCCTGACCTCCACCTCCTCCAAAAACTGCTTTCGGGCCGTGTCGAACTCCAGATCCAGGGACCCTGCCTCCTCCAGCCACAATCGGCTGACCGAGGTCCGGTAATCCTCGTACACCGCCTTCGCCTTCGTGGTGTCCTGCTCCAAAACCTTCTCCACCATCCGTACCTTTTCCGATGTTCCCGCCGCGTCCGCCTTCGCCAAAACCAGGGTCTTTTCCAGCTCCCGAATCTGGGGTCGGATCGGTGCCAATCTGCGGCCGTAATCCCTTCTCAACCCCGCCAACCGCTCCGAAAAATCGTAAAGCACCAGCACCTCCGGACGATCCCCCAGGCGAACTTCATCCAGACTCACCTTGACCCGCACAACCGTTTTTCTCCACTCCGACCACAACCCGTACATCACCATCACCCCAACGGCCACACCCACTCCCACCCACACCTTGCGATCCAGACCTCGCAACGTCTGGAGGAGACCTGCAAGCAAATCCCGTGCAATCCGCCCCGCTCCCACCCTCTGCTCCTCAACCGCACCGGCTGCCTCGACGCCCGGGGCCGGGGCATGAACCTGCGTGACGACTCGTCGACGGACCCGGGGCCGATTTTCCTCAACCGGCCTGACCTTCAGCCTCAGTTTTTGTTGGGGCGGCTTACTTGGCCCACCCTCCGACGGCGGGTTGGTTGGTTCCGACATCCTATCGCTCTTCCGGGTAACTTCCCAGAATCCGCAAGTCCTGCGTCTGCCTTTCCAGTCTCCTCAAGGCCCTTCGGAAATCAGGACGGTCCACATGACCCCTCACATCCACGAAGAAAACATACTCCCAGGACTTTCCGGGAGCCGGCCGGGACTCGACCCTCAGCAAGTTCAGGCCCTTTCCAGCCAAAACTCCCAGCGCCCGGTGGAGTGCGCCCGCCCGATGGGGAAGCGAAAAAAGAAGACTGGTCTTGTCCTTTCCCGTTGCGGGAGTCGGCTCCTGCCCGAGAATATAGAATCGCGTGCTGTTTTCCGCATTGTCCTGCACGTTGCGATGCCGCACCACCAAACGATAGATCTGAGCCGCCCACGGGCTGGCGAGTGCGGCAGCTCCCTTTTCCAAAGAGGCCCGCCGTGCACCCTCGGCGGTGCTGGCAACCTCCACCAATTTCGTCTCGCTCAAATGCAAGGCCAGCCAGTGGCGACACTGGGCCAACGCTTGGGGATGACTGTAGAGAACACGGATCGGTCCACTTTTCGTTCGGCTCAGGATCGCATGTCGGATGGGCAGGTAGATTTCGCCACAGACCGTTGCATGACAGCTCAACAACGCCTCCTGGGTCGCACCGACCGCCCCCTCGTTCGAATTTTCGATCGGCACAACTCCCACCTCAACCTCGCCCCTCTCCACCGCCGAAAAGATTTCCGCAATGGTCGGGCAAGGAACCAAATCGGTTCCAACTCCGAACCGCTCCCGGGCGGCTTGGTGGCAGTAGGAGGCGGCGGGCCCCAGGTAGGCCACCCTCATTCCCCCTTGGGACTGCCGACCCGTGGCCAAGATCTCCCGGTAAATCGCCCTCAAACTAGCCCCATCCATCTTGCCCTTGAGACGGGCACTTAATCTCCGAAAGAGAGCCGCCTCGCGCGCAGGAGCAAATATGGCTTGGCCACTCTCCAGTTTTTGCCGGCCGATCTCGTGCGCAATCCCGGCCCTCTGCTCAAGCAGGCGGACCAGTTGATCGTCCAGCTGATCAACCCTGCGACGAAGACTCGATAGCTTCATGGATCAGCTCCTCTTGTTGGGGTCCCCCAGGATCGGCAGGCACGGGCAACTTGACCCTTCGCAGCTCCTCCGAATTCGGCAACTCCTCCAAATCGCGGAGACCGAAATGCTCAAGAAAGAGAGGAGTGGTCGAATACAGGATGGGTCGGCCCGGGGCCTCGCTCCGGCCTGAAATCCGTATGATTCCCCTCTCCTCCAACGTCGCGATCGTTCCACTGCAATCCACGCCCCGCACAGCCTCGATCTCCGCCCTGGAAATCGGCTGGCGGTAGGCGATGACCGCCATCGTTTCCAACGCGGGGGGACTCAGCCGCGGTGGCCGAACCACCCCCTTCAACTTTGCAATCCATCCGGAGAGATCCGGCGCCGTGCCGATCCGAAAGCCCCCCGCAACCTCCCTCAGAATCAGCCCCCGCGTTGGCAACCTCTCCCCCAGATGGCCCAACTCCTCCCGAACAGCCTCCTCGCTCACCCCCGGCCAGCCCTGGCCCCCCTCCGGCCCGTCCCGCAAAATCGCCGCAAGACGCGAAGGTTCCATCGGCTCCGTTGCCGCGAACAGAAGTGCCTCCAGTACCCGTGCCCATTCCATCATCGTTCTTAGGAAACTGCGGAATTGCCGCTCGGTTGACCAGTTCCTTCCGCGGTGGAAACGACCTCGGCCGGCGCACCCAAAACCACGTCAGGCGTCCGACGAATGCGAATCGGCTGCAACGGACCTTCCTGAACAGCAGCCAGCTGCCCCAGGCGAATCAACTCCAACAAGGCTAAAAAAGTCACAACCACCTCCCCCCGGGATGAGACGCTCCGAAAAAGATCCTCAAAAAGAATCTCCTCCCCCGTGACAATACGATCCAGCAAGAACTCGATCTTTTGACCCACCGTGAATTTTTCGTCCTCAAAACGCCCGACCTTCGATCTCTCCTCCAGGGAACGCAGAACCTTTTGGAACGCCCAAACCAGATCGAACATGGAGACCTGTCCGGGCCCCTGCATCGCCTGCTTCACCACCACCCGTTCGGGAATCCTTCCAAAGATCCGTGAATGCAAAGCCTCCCGGTCCCCCAACCGACCCGCCGCCTCTTTGAACTTTCGGTACTCGATCAGCTGCCGGATCAGCTCCCACTTCGGATCCTCGTCCTCCACCTCCTCCGGCGGGCGATCTTGGACAGGCAGCAGGGTTCGGCTCTTGAGGTAGATCAGGGTCGCCGCCATGACCAAAAATTCCCCCGCCACGGCCAGATTCTCCTCCCTCATCTTGTCCAACCGCTCCAGGTACTGCTCCGTCAGCTTTTCCAGGCGGATCTCGTAAATATCCATCTCCTGCTCCTTGATCAGATGGAGCAGAAGATCAAGGGGTCCCGTAAAGGCGGCAAGCTCCACCCGTAGCGCCTCGCTTCCTGGCGTTTCGAGCATCGGAATCATTCCCGGGTCCCCACGGCGGCACGCACCCGCTTCAAAACCTCTTCGGCCGTTTTTCTAGCTTTGGCGCCCCCGTCCCTCATCCACATTTCCACACGCTTGGGGTCGGCGACCAGCTCCTCCCTCTTTTTTCTCATTCCCTCAAACTCCTTGAGAACCAGGTCGGCCAAGCTCTTCTTCAAATCCCCATATCCGCTCCCACCCTGCTCCATCCGCCTGCGGTACTCCGCCCGCTCCCCCTCCGACCCCACCAAACGGGCCAACCCCCACAGGATGCTCCCCTCCACCACCTTGGGTGCCTCCACGGGCGTGGAGTCGGTCTTGATGCCCATGATTTTCTTATGCAACTCCTTTTCCGGGGCAAAAATCTCCAGCGTGTTGCCGTAGGATTTGCTCATTTTCTGCCCGTCCACCCCGGGGACGACACCGGCATCCTCACGGATGACCGACTCCGGCAATTTGAACACCTGTCCGTACCTCTCGTTGAATTTTCCCGCAATATCCCTGGCTACCTCCAGATGCTGCTTCTGATCCTGACCCACCGGAACCCGGTCGGCATCATAAAGAAGAATATCGGCGGCCATCAGCACCGGGTAAGCAAAGAGCCCGTGGGAAGCAGCAATACCCTTGGCCACCTTGTCCTTATAGCTGTGGCATCTCTCCAACAACCCCATCGGGGTTACGGTCGAGAGATACCAAGCCAATTCGTGCACCTCTGGAACAGCGCTTTGCCTGAAGACGACCGCTTTTTCAGGGTCCACACCGCAGGCCAGAAGATCCAGATAGGTCTCGGCCACCAAACTGGTCAGCTGGCCGGGGGCCGTCGCACCGGTCAGTGCGTGATAATCAGCCAGAAAGTAGTAGGCCTCCCCCTCATTTTGCATCTGCACGGCGGGCCGAATCATTCCAAAATAGTTGCCCAGGTGAAGCCTCCCGGTGGGCTGAATTCCGGACAGATAACGCATCCTTGATCGTGGCCTTGGAATCTCCTTTTCGGCCAGATTTTTCTGTAAGTTGTTCAAGGTGCAATGGAAAAACCATCTCCACATGTCGTCTCGCCTCATCGCACCTTTTCTGCGAATTTACCCCGATGGTTGGCGCACCCAGCTCCATTTCCCCGGCGTCCGTTGCCTTGCCAACCGATCCCTATGCAGCGTGCACCCGGTTGGCCAGGGAACATTACGAAAACTTTCCCGTCGGCCGCCTCGTGCCCAAGAAACTTCGCCCCCACGTCCACGCCGTCTATGCCTTTGCCCGGGTGGCCGACGACCTGGCGGACGAGGGGTACGCTGATCCCCGCCAAAAAGACCCTGACTCGAAGGCCCCGACTCAAGCCCAGAGACTCGCCGTCTTGGAGTCCTACCGGGAGGCCTGGCAACAGGCCCTGAAGGGCGAACCGTACGACCCGCAGTACCAGTGGATCTTTTCCCCGCTGCAAAGAACAAAAGCCGAGCTCAACCTTCCCGACTCTCTCTTCACCGATCTTCTCAGTGCCTTCGCCCAGGACATTGTCCAGCGGCGATACGAGACCTTTCCGGACGTCCTCGACTACTGTCGCCGAAGTGCCAACCCAATCGGAAGGTTGGTCCTCCTGATCCATGGGGAACGAAGCGTCGAACTCGCGCAACTTTCCGACCATGTGTGCACCGGACTGCAACTGGCGAACTTCTGGCAGGACATCTCGGTCGACCTTGGCAAAGACCGCATCTATCTTCCCCAGTCCGATCTCCGTCGTCTCGGGGTGGCCGAGGAGGATCTGTTCGCCGGCCGCGTCACCCCCAATTTTCGCAACTGCGTTCGCTACCAGTGCGAAAAAACATGGGCTTTTTTTCGCGAAGGGGAACCCCTCTCCAGTCGTCTGCCCCGTCCCTTGTCCTGGGAAATTCGGCTCACCTGGCTGGGCGGAACGGAGATTCTCCGAAAAATAGAGTCCCGCGCGCACGACACATTAAGCCAACGGCCGCAGGTCTCGAAATTCGATTTCGTCCGGCTCGGTCTCCAGGCCTTCTTCGGCCGATGAACTCTTCCCAGCCCCCCGGAGGCACAGGAGAACGAATCACCCGCAGGAGCGGATCCAATCTGGCCCTTTCGTTCATCTGCCTGCCCAAGGAGCAGAGGCAGGCCATGTCCACCTTTTATGCATTCTGCCGGACGGTCGACGACGTTGTGGACGAAACCACCCAGACGCTTTCGGAGCGCCAGGAGCAACTTTCAGCCTGGCGGGAGGACATCCGCGCGATTTACCGCGGCAACCCCATGCAACCCCTCGCGCAGGAGCTTGCCCCGGTGGTTCGGAAATATCTTATCCCACCCGAACCTCTTCTTGAAATCCTGGCCGGGGTGGAAATGGATTTGACGAAAACCCGGTATGAGACCTTTGCCGAGTTGGAAAAGTACTGTTACGGCGTTGCCTCCGCCGTGGGCCTCGTTTCCATCAACATTTTCTGCTGTCAGACTCGCGCCGCCCGTGACTACGCCATCGCCTTGGGGATGGCTTTTCAGCTGACCAACATTCTTCGGGATGTTGCTTACGACCTTCAGAAGTTTGGCCGCATCTATCTTCCCCTGGAGGAGTGTCGGACCTTTGGAGTCTTGGAGGAAGATTTACGAAAAACGGTTCTCACCCCGGGAGTCGCGAGGCTGTTCCGGCTTCAATACTTTCGTGCCCGACACTACTTCGAGAAGGCGGACCGACTCATCCCCGAGAGTGATCGCCCCCACCTTTCTGCCGCGCTTCTCATGACCGGGGTATATCGGGATCTACTCGAAAAGCTGCGTCAAAATCACTTCGAGGTGCTTCGGGGTCCCGTCAAACTCACGCGGTGGGAAAAGCTCAAAGCCCTTCGTCGAGGCAGGGCCCGGCTGGGCCAAGTTCATGAAAAGCGTCGCGCCCCCTCCCGTATCGCGGTGATCGGGGGCGGCTTTGCGGGGAGCGCCGCTGCTTTTGCCCTCGCCCGGGCAGGTCACCGGGTGGAGCTGTTCGAGGCAAAACCCCAACTGGGTGGGCGGGCGCACAGTTACCGCGAAACCAAGACAGGCACGACGCTCGACAATGGACAACACATCCTCATGGGCTGCTACCACCACACCCTTGAAATGATCGAGGCACTGGGCAACGGGGATCGTTTGGAAAAACATGACCGGTTGGACTTGGCCTTCGTAAGTTCCCGACGCGGCCGCAGCGTTCTCCGCTCCTCCCCCCTGCCGCCTCCTTTTCATCTTTTGGGAGGCCTTTTTGGATTTGCGGAGCTCTCCTGGACGGATCGCTGGGCAATCCTGAACTTTCCGACCCGCGCAAAGTCACATCCGCCACAAGCAGGAGAAAGCACCCAAAATTGGCTGGGAAGATTGGGCCAAACCTCGGGATCGATCCGAGCGCTATGGGAGCCCTTCTGTCTGGCTGCCCTGAATGCCCCCATCGGCTCTGCAGATGCGGGTCTGTTCTGGGAAGTCACCTGCAGGGCACTTTTTGGCACCGCACGGGACGCGGCGATTTATTTTGATCGGAGCGGGCTTACCCATCTGCTTCAGCCTGAGTTGGGTATCTTTCTTGAGGCTACGGGAGGCGGTCTTCACCTCGCGACGCCGATCGAATCCTTCACGCTCGACAGTGCAAAACAAAAGGTCACCTCCATCCTTCTGAAAAACGGGGAAAAAAAGGTTTTTGATGACTTTGTCCTCGCTGTTCCATGGGCGGCAGCCGCAAAGCTTTTACCGATGGGGGATCGGGCACAGCAGTTGGCCGCGAGCTTTCTGCCCGGTCCAATCCTCGGAATCCATCTTTGGACCGATCTTCCGCTGGCTCCCGACCTGATCACAGGATTTCTCGATTCCCCTCTCCACTGGCTTTTTGATCGCACGTCCACCTTGCCGGACGGACATACGGGCCACCTGTATGCCGCAGTGATTAGCGCCATTTCCGACCGGATCGATCAATCCGGCAAAGAGTTGCTCGAACTCGTCCTGTCGGAAATTCACAGGCTCCTTCCCGGAAGCCGGAACTGCAACGTGACCCATCACGTGGTCTATAAGTCCCGGGATGCGACTTTCATGGGATCTCCCGGCGAGCCGCTCACTCGCCCAGGCCCCGTCACCTCCATTCAGAATCTGTTCCTGGCGGGAGATTGGACCCAGACAGGCCTCCCCGCCACGATTGAGGGGGCCGTCCTCTCAGGACTCAAATCAGCCTTCGCGATTGGCTGAGTTTTTTTCAAGGCCATCGAGGAAATCAGCCAAAGCCCGGCTCATCGCATCTCTGGCATGGGTACAACCCGCCACCGCAGGAAGGAGTTCGATCAACCGCCAGGGGCGAAGGGCAAGGTGAATCCCGATCTTGAAAGGTGTGCTTTTTCCAGTCTCGCGATCGCAACCCAGTAAAAAAAGATCCGCCGGCAGCAACTTGTCCGCATGGTCGCTCACGGCTCGCAAGCCGACGAGGGGAACCCGGTGCTCGCGACACGCTTCGGCCACATACTCCCACTCCATCTCGACGATTCCACAGCCCGTCCTGCGTCCCAACTCCAGCTTTGCCTTTCCGGTCCCGATAATTTCGCGGGCGGTATGCCACTGGCCTGGACGCACCGATCTCTCGCTCCGGCACCAGCGATGAAAGGGCTCCCAATCCTCCGAATGGAACGAGGTCAGATCCCCCTCGTCCCAGGCCGGATCCAACGCCCCGGCCAATCCGGCGAGGATGACCCCCCGACAGGAATGCTCCTTCAGCCAGGCAGAAACCTTTTTTTCCATTCCCTCATGGCCCATACCGGTCCGGGCGGAGATCACTGGAGTTCCCTTCCAAAATCCCCGGATGGTTTCCAACCCCGCCTCCATGCGGCTGGTTCCACCCAACCGTCCCCACGTGGGCCCAGCCTCGAACTCCATCGGAAAAAGAATCCCAACCGGCTGGGTAGTTTCAGATCCAGCCATAAAAAAAAGAAACAAAACCGGGGCTGTTAGTGGGCCCCGTAGCTTTGCACCATTTGCTGGTACTCCCCGAGCGCCAAAAGGGGCCAATTCAACCGGTACATGTCATACCGCAGGTAAAAAACGCAGGGAAATCCCGTTCCCGTGATCAGCTTTTCCTCCCAGCTTCCGTCGGGTTGTTGGGTCTCGATCAGGTATCGAACCGCACGTCGAACACTGGGCCTTTGGATGTCACCACACGCCAACAGCCCCATCAGCCCCCACCCCGTCTGCGATGCCGTGCTGATTCCTCTTCCCTTGAAACGTGGATCATCATAGGAGCCACAACTCTCCCCCCATCCTCCGTCCGGATTCTGGGCGCACTCCAGCCAGTCCCGCCCGCGAATGACCCAGTGCTCGTTCATGTCGTAGCTGATTCCATGAAGCCCCCGTAACACCTGCCACGTGCCATAAATATAGTTTACCCCCCAGCGTCCATACCAGGAGCCGTCCTCCTCCTGCGTCTCCTGCAAAAAGCGTATCGCCCGCTGAACTTGGGGGTCGCTTTTCGGAACCCCGCACTTCCCCATCACTTCCAGCATCCGCCCCGTGATGTCGGCACACGGCGGATCCAAAATCGCGTTGTGGTCCGCAAAGGGCACGTCCTCCAGCCACTTTTTGTTCACATTCTTGTCAAACGCCCCATAGCCGCCGTTGTCACACTGGAAGCTTTTTGCCCAGGCCAAACCCCTCTCGGAAGCTGCCTTTTGCGTCGCCGGATCACTCGCCCGCACCATCCGCAGGCCCAGAAGAACCTTGGCCGTGTCGTCCACGTCGGGATACCAGTCATTGAAGTACTCAAAGGCCCACCCACCGGTCACACGGGTGGGATTTTTCACCGCCCAATCCCCACGGATCTTGACTTCCTTCGAGAGCAGCCAATCCGCACCCTTTTGCATGGCCGGTGCGTCCGGCTTGACCCCTGCCGCACCGAGCGCGGTCAACGTGATCGCCGTATCCCATACGGGACTCAAGCACGGTTGCACCCGGAAATCCCCATGGGCCGCGTCATCCACCTCCAATCCCTCCAGGTCCCTCACCGCCTTTCGCATCGCAGGATGCTCGTCGGAGTAGCCGAGACACTGGAACGCGAGAATGGTGTTCATCATCGAGGGGAAGATCGCGGCCAATCCCTCCGACCCCGGTCCCGTGCGATCCAGAATCCACCTCTCCGCCACCTTTAACGCGTGCTTACGAAACGGCTTCCACGAAAGCCCCTCCAAAATGCCCAAAAGCTCGTTCACCCGGATAAAAAAGTTTTTCATCGAGAGAAACCGTCTCTCCACGGGATGAAAGAACGGCCCACCCTCGACCCCGTACGGATACAGCTCATGCAGCTGCTTTTCGGGCGGCAAATGCGTCGTGGGGCGGAAACTACGGATCACGGAGAGGGGCACCACGATCGCCCTTGTCCACGAGCTCATTTCAAACATGTTGAAAGGAGCCCAGTTGGGGAGCAGGAGAATTTCAGGAGGAATGTTCGGCAAATACTTCCAAGGGTACTGACCCAACATCGCCAGGTAGAGTTTGCAATAGGTGTTGGTGCGAGGGATCCCCCCCAAACGAAGTGCCGCGGCCCGCGCTTTTCTCATCTCGGGTTCGTCCGGGGTGAAACCCGCCAATTTCAGACTGAAATAACTTTTTACGGTGGCCGTGACATTGCTGGGGCCTCCCGGGTAAATCGGCCAGCCACCGTCGGGCAACTGCCGCTGCAAAATGTGCCTCACAATCTTGGCCTCTTTTGCCCGATCCACCTTTCCCCTCAAATACATCAAGAGGTGGTAATCGCACGCAACGGTGGAATCCACAAACAGCTCCCCCACCCAGTGGCCATCCTCTTTCTGCAACCCCAACAGGTAATCCCTGCAGGCGTCCACGGCCTTGCGCAAAGCTCCCAGGTCGACGTCCGCAGGATCCATCCCCACCAACTCAGGACTGGGTGACCGAACCGACGAAGAGGACTCAAATTTGGCCGGCATGACGGCTTATCCTAATGTCCGGACCTCGAGGGTCAAACTTCAATCTTCTTGTGTAATATTATGAACACCAAACACTTCAAGACTCCGCCCAGGTGATCAGCCTCAACTCGTGGGCCTGGGTTAAAGACGGGTGGGAAGGGCGGACCCGGACGTTGAATTTGAAATTTCCAGAATCATCGACCGGAACTCGACCCCCATAACCCTGCCAACCGTCCCGAATCTCACCTTGGGGCTCCAACCGCACCACTTTGGATTTTCCATCCGGCTCCGCCGCCATCAAATAGGCCTCCACCGCCACCTCCCCGCCCTGCAAACTTCCGAGGAAAACATTCACACTGACCGGCACCGTCTCCCCCACGCTTACCGTCGTTCGCCCGGGACCATTCCAACGAACCGCATTGGCCCGAACCTGAGGCCACGCCTTTCGGACCTTGTCTTTCCATAACGCCAGCTGCCGGGACTTTTCCCACCCGCTTTCGGCAAACATCCGTCCGTTCTCCGCCGCCCGCCGATAAAAATCGCCCGCATACTCCGCCACCATTCTTGAGGTGTTGTAGACCGGACCGATCGTCACCAAGCTGCGGCGGACCCGGTCAATCCATCGCTTTGGGACCCCCTCCCCGTCCTGATCGTAATAAAGCGGGACGATCTCGTGCTTCAGAATTTCGTACATGGAGAAGGAGTCGAACTCATCCTGTACCTCCGGTTCCAAACGAAACGTGTCATCCCCGATCGCCCAACCGTTCGTCCCGTCAAAAGCCTCGTCCCACCACCCGTCCCGCACGCTGAAGTTCAGGCATCCATTGGTGATCACCTTTTCGCCGCTGGTTCCGCTCGCCTCCAGCGGACGTGTCGGATTGTTGAGCCAGACATCGCAGCCGTGGTAGAGAAACCGGGCCACGTTGAAGTCATAATTTTCCACGAAAACGATCCGGTCCTTGAACTGGGGCAGGGCGGAAATTTTCACGATCTGCTGGATCAACCTCTTCCCCCCCTCATCCGCCGGGTGGGCCTTCCCCGCGAAAAGAAACTGCACGGGGCGGGCCGGATCGTTGACGATCTGCGCCAACTTCTCCAAATCCCGGAAAAGGAGTGCCGCCCTCTTGTACGTCGCAAAACGGCGGGCAAAGCCGATCGTCAGCGCCTTGGGATCCAGCATCTGGTCCGTTTCCCGAATGTCCGCGGGTTTCGATCCGTTTCGCAGCCGTTGGGTCCGGACATTGGCACGGGCGAACTGAAGCAGCTTCAACTTCAGCTTCTGGTGGACTTTCCAGTACTCCTTGTCCTTGAAATCCACCCTCTTTTTCCACTCATCCACCTTGGCCACCTCCTCCTCCGTCCATACCCCGCCCTGTTTTTCCAGAAGGCTGCGGATTTCCGGGGCCATCCATGTGAACGTGTGGATTCCATTCGTCACATGCCGGATCGGGATCTCCTCCTTGGGAACCCCGGGCCAAACGTTCTGCCACATTCCCCGGGACACCTTGCCGTGGATGGCGCTGACACCGTTCGCCTGCCGCGAAAGGCGCAAGGCAAGAATCGTCATGCTAAACGGCTCCTCGGCTGAGTAGGTCCACGGCCGGCCCAACTTCAAAAGATCCTCAAACCCGATCTGGCAGTCCGCCACAAATTCCACAAAATATTTTTCCATCAGCTGCGGGGAAAAAGCATCGTTTCCGGCCGGCACGGGGGTGTGGGTCGTGAACACGTTGCTGGCGGCGACCGACTGCAGGGCCTCGATAAACGTCAGTTTCGCTTCCTTGACCAAACGGCGGATTCTCTCCAGCCCCAGAAAGGCCGCATGCCCCTCGTTCATATGGAAAACACCCGGCTCCAGCCCCATGGCGGCCAAGGCTCTCACGCCGCCGATCCCCAGGACGATCTCCTGCTGCACCCGCATCTCATGATCCCCTCCATACAACTGGTATGTGATTCTCCGATCCTCCGGCTCGTTCTCCGCCAAATCGGTATCCATCAAAAAAAGGCGGGTCAGCCCGATGCGCACCTCCCAAGCCTTGGCGTGGACGATTCGCCCGGGCATGGCCAACTCCACGACAACCGGGGTCTTTCCGTCCGCCGCCAGGGCCTCCCGGATCGGCAAATCCTGAAAAACGTTGTCGATGGCAGAGGCCTCCTGCCATCCATCCCGGTTGATCCGTTGCGAAAAATATCCAAACCGATAAAGCAAACCCACGGCCACAAAGGGCAAGCCGAGGTCACTGGCCGATTTACAATGGTCTCCCGCCAAAATTCCCAAACCGCCGGAGTAGTTGGGGAGAGACTCATGAAATCCGAACTCCGCCGAAAAATAGGCGGCAAAGGGCGAATCCCTCTTCTCCTTGGGTAGGTTCCGGGTGAACCAGGTCTCCTTTCGATGAAGATAAGCCTCCAGGCGGGCATGCATTTTTTCAACCCGCTCGCGGTAACCCTTGTCCTTGGCCGCCACTTCCAGACGGTTTTGCTTCACCAAACGCAACATTCTGACCGGGCTATGCCCGCATGTCTCCCAAAGCTGGGGATCCAGCTCCCGAAAAAGATCCAAGGCATCATCATTCCAACTCCACCACAGGTTGAATGCCAGGCTGCGCAACCCCTCCAGTCCCTCCGGCACACGGGGCACCACGGAGATATGAACAGGCCATGCAGGTACTTGATAGTCCGTTGTTTCCATGAAAGGTTTTGAGGTTGGGCTGGGGTGGCGTGCGGGGCTAGAAAAATGTGGCGTGACGACTACTTCACCAGCACCTGGATTTCCTTGAAGTTTTTATGATCGGAGCTTCCCATCATTTCGAATAGAACCGCCTCCACCGTGGTGACCACCACCCGGTCGGCCCTCATCTCGGCCAGGGCGATTTCCCGATCCCGCTCCCTTCGCGACCCGATCGCATCCGCCACCACGATCGGCGTCAACTCCCTCAGCCTAAGGTCGTAGACCGTTTGCCGGATACAGACATGGGCCTCACATCCCGCAACCAGGATCCTCTTTTTGCCCAACATCTTTCCCTGTTCGGATGCGGAGAATTGGGTTTTTTCAAACGGTTTGCAGCCGCGACCCGCCGCACGAAGAATGGCTGGAACCGTTTTTCCCAGCTTGGCGGGTGCCTGCTCGGTAATCGCGATCGGGACCCCCAACAAGCTCACCCCTTTCACCAGGATCTCCAACCTCTCCAGCCAGTCCCCCGGCTCTTTCACGGCCGCGACCAGCTTTTCCTGGGCGTCGACAACCAGCAAAGCCGCCTCCGCGGCAGATAAACGCCAGGACATTTACGATTCCTCTTTCGAATCGGCCTGCAGAGAGGCGATCACATTCAGATCCTCCAGCGTGGTCACATCCCCCTTCACCGACCCGCCCGCCGCCACCTCTTTCAGCAAACGACGCATGATCTTTCCACTCCGGGTTTTGGGCAGGGCCTCGGCAAAACGAATCTGGTCTGGTTTGGCGATCGGACCGATCTCCTTGCTCACTCTCTCGCGCAACGCGGCGATCAACTCGGGACCCGACCCATGCCCCGCCTTCAATGTCACAAAGGCCACAACCGCCTGACCTTTCAGGTCGTCAGGACGGCCCACCACCGCGGCTTCCGCAACGGCAGGGTGGGTCACCAACGCGCTTTCCACCTCCGCCGTCCCCAATCGGTGGCCCGAGACATTCAACACGTCGTCAATCCTCCCTGAAATCCAGTAGTAGCCGTCCGCGTCTTTTTTGGCT
This sequence comes from Verrucomicrobiota bacterium, assembly GCA_009927835.1. Classification (GTDB taxonomy): domain Bacteria; phylum Verrucomicrobiota; class Verrucomicrobiia; order Methylacidiphilales; family Verrucolacustridaceae; genus Verrucolacustris. The sequence goes on from RFMG01000184.1 coordinate 17,988, forward strand.
CCGTCGCCGGTGAAATAACTTTTCGGGACATCACTCCAATACGTTTTTACATAGCGCCCGGAATCCCCATAAATCGTGCGCAACATCGACGGCCACGGTTTTCGCACCACCAACTTCCCCTGGACTCCGGCCTTCACCTCTTTTCCCTGGTCGTCCACCACCGCAAGATCCACCCCGAAAAAAGGCACCCCGGCAGAGCCCGGCTTCGTCTCGTGGACCCCGGGCAAGGTGGTGATCAGGTGACTTCCCGTCTCCGTCTGCCACCACGTGTCCACGATCGGACACCGCCCCCCGCCAATCACCTGGTGATACCAACGCCAGGCCTCCGGATTGATCGGCTCCCCCACCGATCCCAACAAACGCAACGAGGATAGGTCGTGCTTCTTCACCCAAGCATCCCCCCAGCGAAGGAAGGACCGGATGGCCGTGGGTGCCGTGTAAAAAATATTCACCCGATGCTTTTCGATGATCTGCCAAAAACGATCCGGTTCGGGTTGGTTCGGCACCCCCTCATACATCATGCTGGTCGTGCCGTTGCTCAGCGCCCCGTACACGGTGTAACTGTGGCCCGTCACCCAGCCCACGTCGGCCGTGCACCAAAAAAGATCGTTTTCCTTCAGGTCAAACACCCACTTCGTGGTCAGATGCGCCCCCAGAAGATATCCGGCCGTGGTGTGCAGGATCCCCTTCGGCTTGCCCGTGCTCCCGCTTGTATAAAGAATAAAAAGCGGATCCTCGCTATCCATTTTCTCAGGGGGACAGGTCGTGGGCTGTTGCGCCACCAGCTCATGCCACCAACGGTCGATCGGATTCAACGTTTCGATGTGACCCGTTCGCCGCAGGACAATGACCCTCCGCACTCCCGGGCAAACCGCCACCGCGGCATCCACATTCTGCTTCAACCCTCCCACCTGACCTCTCCGATACCCACCGTCCGCCGTGACCACCAGCTGGGCCCCACTGTCCCGAATCCGGTCTTTCAGGGATTCCGAACTAAACCCCCCGAATACCACGCTGTGAACGGCCCCGATTCGTGCACAAGCCAACATGGCAATCGCAGCCTCCGGAACCATGGGTAGATAAATCACGACACGGTCCCCCTTTTTCACTCCTTCCGCTTTCAGTGCATTCGCAAACCGACACACCTCGTCATGCAACTGCTGGTAGGTCAGCACCCTGACATCTCCGGGTTCCCCCTCGAAGAGAATCGCCGCCTTGTGCCGTTTGCCGCTCTCGAGGTGGCGATCGATGCAGTTGTAGCTGACATTCAACTTTCCGCCGACAAACCACTTCGCAAACGGAGCCTTCCAAACCAACGTCTTTTTCGGCTCCGTGAACCAGGCCAGCTCCCCTTTTCCCATCCGGCCCCAAAACGTGTCGGGACGTTTCAACGACTCCCGATACAGCGTCTGATAGCGGGAGCGGCTTGCGAAAACCGCCTGTTTCGTGAAGGAGGGGGAGGGTTTGTACGTTTCCGGATGCTTCATGGCGAAACCTTCTTTGCCTTGGTTTTTGTCAAAGCTTTCCCCACTTCCGCAAGAATTTCGGCCACGGGTGCCATCCGGCCCGGACCCACCTCCCCGCAGGCCAATCTTCCCTCCCCCGGACCGACCCATCGTGCCCCTCGCTGGGTCAGAATCCTGACATTGGCTTGGGTTGCAGCATGCCTCCACATCTGGGTGTTCATCGCGGGTGCAAAAACCAAGGGTGCCCGGGATGCCAACAGCACGGCTCCTAGGACATCCCCCGCCATCCCGTGGGCCGCTCGGGCGAGGCAATCCGCAGTCGCCGGGGCCACCACCACCACATCGGCCATGCGTGCCAGATCCAGATGACCCATTCTTCCACCCTCCGCCTCCTCCCACAGGGAAGTGTGCACAGGCCGGTGGGTCAATGCCGACAAGGTGAGCGGAGTGATAAAACGGGCCCCGTCCCCTGTCAGAATCGCGTGCACTTCCCACCCTTTTTGCACCATGCCACTCGCCAGATCGGCGGCACGGAATGCCGCTATCGATCCGGTCACGCCAAGCACAATGCAGGGGGGACGTCTCTCAGCCATGTTGCAGGTCCAGCCTCCGGCTGAGATAGCGTTCGGCCCGGATGATGGCACGGAACTTGATCAGATCCTCCTCCATCGAGCTGCTTAAAATCGTGTATCGGTAACTTTTCCAATCCGCCATTTCCGAATCGGCGGCTTGGATTCGTTTGGCAATCTCTCGCGCGTCCTCCGTTCCGCGTCCCTGCAGCCTTCGCCTCAGCTCTTCCAGATCCGGGGGCATGATAAAGATATCCGCCAGGGCCTCCTTGATTTTCGCATCCTGCGTCATTCGCACCTGCCGCGCCCCCTGAACATCGATATCCAGCAAAACATCCCTGCCCGCTGCCAAATGCTCCAGGACAGGCGCTTTGGGAGTTCCATAGAGGTGTCCGTACACATCCGCCGTCTCCAACATCTCCCCCTCCTTGATTTTCTTCCGGAACTCCGCCTCGCTGAGAAAAAAGTAGTCCACCCCGTTTTTCTCGCCTGCGCGGATCGGGCGAGTCGTGCAGCTGATCGAGTACACAAGATCCGGGGTCTGGCGAACACTCGTGCAAAGGGTCGTTTTGCCCGTTCCCGAAGGTGCCGAGACGACGAAAAGGATTCCGGATCGGTTGAAGTTATTCAAGGTTGGCCGCCTGTTCCCTGAGTTTCTCCAGCTCGGATTTAAAGCTGATTGCCAACCGCGTCAGACCCAGGTCCCCGGATTTCGACCCGACCGTGTTGACTTCTCGTTGCAACTCCTGAATCAGGAACTCCAGGGTTCGACCCCCCGGGGCCCGCGTGGATGCCAACCCCTGCGCCTCCAGAAGGTGCGCCCGGAGGCGACCCAGCTCCTCCGTCACATCCCCACGGTCGGCGGCCGAGGCCACCTCCCGCACAACCCGCTCCGGATCCAGCACCACACCCGCCTCCCCGGCCAACTCCCGGATCCTACCGCAAATTCTTTGCCCCTGCTTGCGCCGCATTTCTCCTGCCGCCCGCTCCATTTTTTTTCGGATCCCCTCCATTTTGCGCAAATGTGCGCGCAACGCCCCGACCATCCTCGCACCCTCCCTCTCCCGTGATTCCACCATCTTTTTCACGGCCCGACGCACCCCATCCAGGATTTTTCGATCCTCCGCCGGTGCCACCGTCCGACCTGTACTTACCACCACCCCGGGCAAACCCAAAAGATCCGACCAGGAGGGCCCACCCTCCACCCCTAGTTTTTTCCCCGCTTTTTTGAGTTCGGCCGCATACGCCTCCGCTTTGCCCAAATCCAAAGCACGCCCATTCCGATCCGTAACCGCCTCAATGTGCATGGCAACCGTAACCTTTCCACGGGCGACCGCCTCTGCCACATCCTCCCGAACCTGACGTTCGAGCCGTGCCAGATCTCCGGGTGTAAAAACGATGACCTCCAACCCCCGTTTGTTCACCGAGCTGACCTCGATCCGGATCCGGGCATGCCGCGTCGGCACCTCCACCGAACCAAAACCGGTCATGCTGCGCATTCTCAAATCCTACGGGATTCACCCCGCAACTCAAAACCCTTTAAATAGATTGCCGACTCCTTGAAGGATGGAGCTCGCAGGCTGTGTTACCGCCCCCGCCGCCCCCCCCGCCGCGCTGCCCGCTCCCTGCAAAATCCCGGTTGGAGCATTCAGCAAAAGGTTGATTCCGCCCTCCGCCAGCATTTTCCCAACATCCATGCTTACTTTGGGATCCGCCAAAGTCCCCGTGATCCGGGCATTGCCGGGAATCTTCGTATAGTAATCGTTGCTCGATCCGATCAACTGTGTCATCACCCCCTGCAGCTGTCCGCTGCTTTGCATCGCCTCCTTGGTTAGGGCCAAACGCACTTTGAAATCCAGCGTCTGATCCCACCAGTCCAACCACCCATCCAAATCTGCCGACAGAGCCGTTCCGCTGACCTTCAGATTGGGAACGCTGATCCGCTTCCCCTGAAGGGTAAAGTTGGATCCCAAATCATTGATCTCACTTCCTGCAATAAAGCTGGACCCCAAAAATGCTCCCGCCGCCCGCAACGCCTTGGCCAACGAGGGCAACCTCTCCAAATGCGCCTGATAAAGTCGAAAGGTGCCCTGTCCGGTCAACGAGCGCCTCAGCTCCTCGAGGGTCGGTTTTCCCGCCTGCGCCGCGAGTTGCAGGTCCACCCACCCGCCGATCGGACCATTTGCATCCGTGATGAGATTCCCCAAAATGGCCCCGAGCGGAAACTTGCTCATCACCACCTTGGCCTGAACCGGTTGATCCACCCCCCCCGACTGCACCACCGAGGCCTGGATGAGCCCGCCTTTGACCTGAACCACCGACGGGTCCACCAAAATACCCTCCGGACCCCATCGAAAACGCGGGATCTGTACAGGCCCTACCGTCGCCTCCTCCACCAGCACCTGCTGCAAGGATGCGGAGAAATCGATCCTCCACGGCTCCTCGGGGGTCGGTGCGACTCCGGCTGCTGGCTTCGCATTTCGAATCTGCTCCGTCTGGGCCAGGATTCCCCGCAGATCAAGAACTCCGCCCCTGACTTGGGCCTTCACAGAATGACGGCCCACCATCAGCGAGGGGATTTCAACAGGATCGTTGGGATACGTGGAAAAGGTCAAAGACCCGTCCTTGAAGACAAAACTCTTCGTTCTCTTGTCGTAATCAAAATCCCCATTCAACCGGGCTGACACACTTTCCTTTTTCATGTCATCCATCAGGCGCACATCCAACAAACTGAGATCAACCTCACCGCTGCCGCCATACTCTCCGGGCTGAAAAAATCCGGCCCCCGCAACCACATCCCCATCCACCCATCGGGCGGGGGTCAGCCACCGATTCATCAGCCAAGCTGCCCATCCCTCCGAGAAGCGCCCACCTCCCCACGCCCACGCACCATCCCTCACCCAATTCATCTGGTTCACGGAAAGGTTTCCCACGTCGCTCTTTGCACTTAACTCCGCATCCTTGATCGATTGCAGCCCGTTTTTCCACTGGAGAATCCCCTGACTGCGGACCTCCGCTCCCGTGATCGTGCCCAAGCTGCTAGCCCCCCCCGAAAAACCGTTGATGACCGCACTGTACCCAATCGTCCTCGCCCCATCCTTGGGATCCCCCACCTCCGCCTCAAGGGTCATGTTCCCTTCGGAAAGATAGTCCGACCAGCCGGTGAAAACATCTTTCAGAACCGCCAGATCCAAGGTGCCCTTCGCCGATAAGGCCGGTCGGGACTCCTTTTCGACCTGAACATCCAACCAGGCACGTCCTCCCCTCTTCAGCACCAAACTTACTTTCGGCACGTCCAGATCCCCCTTTTCTCCCAGCGTGACTCCAGCATTCAAACTCACCTCGTGGTCTTTGAGTTGAACCTGAGGCAAATCGATCGTGAAGTCGGGCATCTGCAGATCCACCTGCCCTTGGAAGACTCCTTTCTTTGGATCGCTGCGAACCTGGATGGATCCTGATGCCGATCCCAACAGGGAAGTCTCCTTCGCCTCCGGAAAGATCAGGGGGGCGAACAATCCGACCGGCCAACTTGTGTACCGAATCGATCCTTGCGCCACTCCTTGCCCGCCCGGCCTCCACTCCCCTTTTCCGATCTTCTCCAAAGTCAAGGTTTGATCCAACGATGCCCGGATCGCCTCGCTCCCGTCCCGATGAAGCGCCATCAGGGAGAGCTGCTCAACCGAAAGCTTGCCGGCCGTGCCGGAGGGCCAAGTCGCCTGGACACCCCCCTGAATCGATGAAAAATCTACCAGACGGGAATGGTTCGCGGTGCCGGTTTCGACCGTGATCGAACCGTCGAGGCTGGTCTTCACCCGATCCTGACTTCCTTTCCGCTCGTAAAAAAAAGAGCCCTTGCCGCTCGCCGCCTGCCATTTCCAATTCGGGGTGATCAACCCCAGAAGGGGGACCAGGCAGGATGACTCCACCCGGGTCAGCTCCAAACTGGCCTTGCCCTCATTCCGTGAGGGAGTCCAATCCCCCAGCTCCGTGACTCTCCAGCAACGTCTGTCCTCCCCGCTCCGCTTGCCCGATGAATTCGGGAAAACTCCAACACCCCGATTGATACATCAGCTCGGAAGAGGCCCTTGCCTTCCATGGTGCCGCTGTCTCCCCGGGCCAGTGCATCTTCTCCATGGTGAGGGAAGCCAAACCTTTTCCCTTTTCCTGCAGGTTTCCGGAGAATTCGATGTGGAGCTTGGCCGTTCCCGAATCAGGCCAAAGTTTCGCTCCCGACCAGGCATTCCCCAACCCAACCAGTCCTGCCTGCCCGTCCCCCATCACCCATCCCTCCTTCTTCGCCCAATCCCACTCCGCACCGATTTTTGCCTTCAGATCCTCCGCCTCCCCTCCGGCCCAACTTGCCTGAAAAACGCCCTCCTCAAGACGGAATTTTTTCGAGCCCTCAAAAACGGTCCGGAATTGCACCCCGGCGGAATCCACCTGCAAATCTCCCTTTAACCACGACCCGCTCGCCTTCATCGCACGGCTTTCGACACGCCCCGTCACCTGCACCGTCCCCCCTTGAATCTTTCCCTCTCCCTGCGCGGACAGTTGACCACCCCGCACCTTGAACAGGTTAGGCGAGACAAGGAGGGGGACCACGGCAGCCAACTCCACTCCTTGAAACGCCCACTGCAGGGTGGCCGTCTCTTTCGACGTTGGAAGCCCTCCCTGAAGATGAAACTCCGCAGGTCGATCCAAACTCGCCTTCAAATCCTTCAACCCGCTCCTTTGCCCTAGCTCCAGCTGAACATCCTCGATCCGCAAGGTTTGACGGTCCGGACTCCAGGCTCCTTGAGTCACTCCAAGAAGATCCGCCGGTTGCGCCGGCCATAGCAGTCCGACTCCTGAAACAATTTGCACCCCATGTCCCTGCAACTTGGCACTGCCCGATACTGGCTTTTTCACTCCCCCTTCCAGATGAATCTCCCCCCCCAGATTCCCACTTACCGATTTCACCCCTCGCGTCTGGAACAGCACCCCTACGACCGCCAGATCCACCGGATCGAGTTGGAGATCCAATTTCCAATCTCCGGATCCACTCCTCTGACCCGTGACCAGAGTCGATAGCTGGACTCCGCCCACCCCCTGCCACGATCCATGCATCGTTTCGATTTTCCAATCCTCCCCAAGGAAGCCGCTTCCCTTGCCCTCAACCACCAAACGACAAGGCGCCAACAACTCGAGGGGAGAGAAGTCCACCACCGTCCCCATATCCACGGCCAACTTTCCCGTCCACTCGTCCACCCCCATCCCTCCTGCCTGCTTGGCAATCTGCAGCTCCACAGCCCCGCTCAGCTCCTGCTTTCCGGGCCCGTTCCAGGAAAGTTTCCCAATCTTTCCCCGAATCTCGCGGGGTGATTTTCCATCCCAACCCTTCGCCTTGGCACCCACATCCCCTAAGATCCAAGCTCCACTTCCCCTTCTCACTCTTCCCTCGGTGATCTCCAAATCCGCCTCCCGTATGCGGAAAGGAAAGACGAAACTTGTTTTGGTTTCCGTGTTGGGCTTCAGCTCCAGATCGATCAGCCCCAATTTGATGTCTGCCTGAAGAATCTCCGGCTGGCCCGTCATCAGGCTTGGGAGATCCACCACAACCAGAGCCGAATCCAGATCCAGCCGGGACTTCTCAGCATTCACCGCCTCCAGCCCCTCCACCTGAAGTTTCCCCAGGGGACTGAGACTTGCCGAAACAGCCCGCGCCTTCCACCCCACCGCCCGTGCCGCCAAAGGAAGGGTGATTCCACGGAAAACCTCTGGCTGAAAAAGGAGCGTGGCCCCCACCCCAAAAAAACCGGCCAATATGGTCAGCCCCGCTTTCACAACACCCCCAAATGTCATTCGCAAGATCATGCCCCACTTCCTCCCCCACCCGCAACCCCCGACAAGGTCTCGCCTCTTTTCCAACTTCCTCTTTACTGAAGGAGATGAGTTGTTTCCTTGGGATTCTGGGACTTTTTTCCGTCTCCACCCTTCTTGCCGGGACCGAACCTCCTGACCTCCCGGCGATCGCAAAGCAGACCCGCCCCGCCGTCTACCTTCTGGTCCTTCAGGATGAGGATGGAAACACGATCGGTGCAGGAACTGGCTTTTCCATCTCCTCCGAAGGGCTGCTGGTCACGAACCAGCACGTCATCGCGGGGGCCCATAGCGTCGTCGCCAAGGCGGAAAACGGCGGCCTTTTCCCTGTCACCCGGATCGTTGCCATCGACAAGATCAACGATCTCGCCTTGCTCGAAATCAAGGCAAAGGATTTGCCGTTTCTCTCGTTGGCCCCCGACGGAAGTGCCGAAGCAGGCACCCGGATCGCCGTGGTGGGGAGCCCTCTTGGGCTGGAGGGGACTCTTACGGAGGGGATCGTATCCGCCAGGCGACGCCTGCCCAAGGAGCGGCGAGATGTGCTTCAAATCAGTGCCCCCATTTCCAAAGGCTCCAGCGGCTCCCCCGTTCTCGATGCGCAGGGCCGTGTCATCGGTGTTGCCTCTTTTCTTCTTCAAGACGGACAATCCCTCAACTTTGCCTCCCCTTCGGAAAAACTGCGGCTCCTCTTGAAAAAATTTGGCCCATCCACCTCCTCACAAGCCACCCCGCCCACATCCCCCGTTCAAAACAAACCCGCAACTTCGCCAACCTCTTACGTGGTGAAAAATGGCGACACATTAAGCCGGATTTCGCGCGATCTTGCCAAACGGGGAATCAACACTTCTCCGGAGGAAATTCGCATCCTCAATCATCTCCCCACCAATTCCGTTCTTCGGCCCGGCCAAATACTGAAAACCCCCACTTCCCACCCTTGAAAAGTTCTCGTTTCCTTCTCCAACCCACGGCAAGCGCGGGATTCCTGAGCCAAACTTTCCACGCGTCCCTGCCGGGTGAGCGCCGACGATTCATCCTGAAAGTCGGTCCTGACCAACCTGTGGCCCGAAGGTTTTCGCGTCACCTGCGCGCGTTTGAGCGTGAGGCTGCTGCCTATCGCCTCCTCAGGCCACTGTCCGGAAAATTCGTTCCCCGCTGCATCGCCTCGGCCTCCACTCCGGATGGATCGGATGGTCTACTTCTGCTTGAGGAGATCTTTCCCTCCCGCACGGGGGACCAGATTCGTGGCCTCTCCTTTTCGGAACTGTCCTCCGTGGTTCAATCGATCGGAGCGGTTCATGCGAAGTTTTGGAACTCCCCCCAGCTCCGCAAGTCTCAGGCCCTCCCCTTGCACCACTACAACCGGGCCCAGGAGGCGGGCAAGACTACCCCGTCATTTCTCAGGAGCTGCGGGACACTGCTGACGAAAAAAGAAGCGAAGCGAGTTCTTTTTTTTCCTCCCCGGATTCTCCGGGCCCTTCGCGAGGCCAAAAGACGCCCAGTCACCCTGATCCACGGCGATCTACGGGCCGACAACCTACTTTTCGCTCCGTCCAGGGTTTTTATCGTCGATTGGCAGATCTCGGCCCGCGGCTTGGGCGCCTTCGATCTGGCTCGATTGATCGGAGGAAGCTCCGCCCGCCCCCTCACCCCTGGGGATCAGCAAAGACTGGTCGGCATCTGGCATGAAACGCTGCAGAGGCGGGGAGTTCCCCGTTACCGTCGATTGGACGCATGGCGTGATTATCGTCTCGGGGTGGCCCTTGCCCTCTCCATCCCCTTGACCAACGGTCCGACCCTCCTCCAGCTTTCCGACCGCGGCCGCAAAATCGCCCGCTTGATGATTCACCGTTTTTTTCAGAATGCAGAGACCATCCTGGAAATCTAATTTCCAAAACGTGCCCACGTCGGGCCCCAAGTTGGCTCAACCCTTCAACAGAAAGCGCGCCGCCTCGTTCACGTCCTTGTCTCCCCGACCTGACAGGTTCACCAATATGATCTGATCTTTTTTCATGGTGGGAGCCTCCTTCATCGCAAAGGCCACCCCATGCGCTGTTTCCAGTGCGGGGAGAATACCCTCAATCTTGCCCAAGGTCGAAAAAGCATCCAAAGCCTCGTCATCGGTTGCGTAGGTGTACTCGGCCCTTCCGATCTCCCTTAGGTGACAATGTTCGGGCCCCACCGCCGCATAGTCCAACCCCGCCGATACCGAGTGGGTCGATTCGATCTGCCCATCCGCATTCTGCAGTAAAAACGACTTCGACCCCTGCAATACCCCCAGCTTTCCCCCCTGAAAACGCGGGCGGCATGTTTTCCGGGCTTGATTCCCTCCCCTCCCGCCTCCACCCCGACCAGGCGAACGTTTTCATCATTCAGAAAAGCATAAAAGATGCCGATCGCGTTGCTTCCCCCGCCCACACAGGCACAGATGACATCAGGCAATCCTTCCTCCCTCTCCATCATTTGCGCCCGTGCCTCCTCCCCGATCACTTTATGAAACTCCCGCACCATGTAGGGATAGGGATGCGCCCCGTAAGCCGTGCCGAGGACGTAGTGGGTCGTCCTCACGTTCGTCACCCAATCCCGCATCGCCTCATTCACCGCCTCCTTTAGTGTCTTCTGCCCAGCCGTGACTCCGACCACTTTCGCTCCGAGCAGCCTCATCCGCGTCACATTCAGTGCCTGCCGCCGCATGTCCTCCTCCCCCATGTAGATGATGCACTCCATCCCATACCGGGCCGCCATCGTGGCAGTGGCCACACCGTGTTGACCCGCACCCGTCTCGGCAATGATCCGCTTCTTTCCCATCCGACGGGCAAGGATCACCTGACCAAGAGCGTTGTTGATCTTATGCGCCCCGGTATGAAGAAGATCCTCCCGCTTTAAATAGATCTTCGCTCCCCCGCAATGTTGAGTCAGTCGTTCGGCAAAATAAAGAGGAGTCGGACGTCCCGTAAAATCACGGCGCATCTCTTTGAGCTCATGCAGAAAGGCCGGATCCTTTTGGGCTTTCTCAAACTCTGCGCCCAACTCCTCCAAAGGAGCCACCAAGGTCTCGGGAACATACCTTCCCCCGTACGCCCCAAAATGCCCCGAGGCATCGGGTACAGGCAGATAGGCGTTCTTTGCGCTCATGGTCGGATTCTACCTCAAAACTGCCTGGAGGAAACTCCCTAGCTGGCCGGGTGGATTACGCCTTCAGCTGCCTTAAAGCGTTTGCAGGATCACCATCCTTCATCAAGGTTTCGCCGACCAGCAGGCAGTGGATCCCCTGAGCGGTCACGGTTTTCACATCTTCCCGGGTCCGAATCCCGCTCTCACTGATTCCCAGGCAATCGGACGGAATCTCCGGCGCCAGCTCCTCCGTTGTCTTCAGATCCACTGCAAAGGTGTGCAGGTTCCGGTTGTTGATCCCGATGATGTCCGCATCAATCTCCAGAGCCCGGTCCATCTCCGCCAGGTCATGCACCTCAACCAGAACATCCGCCTGCAGCGTTTTTCCCAGCTCATAAAGTCTCTTCAACTCCTCATCCGTCAACGCCGCCACGATGAGAAGAAAGGCATCCGCCCCGGCAGCCACGCTCTCATAAACCTGAGCCTCGGTAAGAATGAAGTCCTTTCTCAGGACAGGCAGGGAGATTACCTCTCTCACTTTTTTCATATCCGCAAGACAACCCTTGAAGAACTCCTGATCCGTCAGGACGGAAACAGCCCCGGCTCCTCCCTGCTCATACAACTTGGCTTGGGCTACCGGATCATACTTTCCCACAAGACTCCCCGCCGTCGGTGAGGCTGCCTTGCACTCAGCAATCACCGTAACCAGCCCCGGCTGAAAAAGATTCGAACGAAAACCTCGGAAATCGTTTCGCAGAAGGGCTTGCTTTCGGAATTCACCCTTTTTCCCTTCAATGGCCTCCGCTTCCTTCCGTTTGTTGCTGAGAATTGCCGCCAAACGGTCTTTCCCCGTGCTCATTCTTCCTCCTCGTCCTCAACGGGGCCCGTTCTCTTTTTTCCCTTGAGAAAAGCGTTCAAAAACGGGTCGATCTCCCCATCCAACACCGCCTGCACATCGCTCGTCTGCTCCCCCGTCCGCAGATCCTTCACCATCTGGTACGGCTGAAGAACGTAGGAGCGAATCTGGTGACCCCATCCGATCTGACCCTTCGCCGCATAGTTCTGCTCCTGCTCCGCCATTTTTTTATCCAACTCCGCCTGCTTGATCCTGGCGGCCAGAACCTTCATCGCCGTGGCCCGGTTCTTGATCTGGGATCTCTCGTTCTGACAGGTCACCACCAACCCCGTGGGAAAGTGGGTGATGCGAACAGCCGAATCGGTTGTATTCACCCCCTGGCCGCCGTGCCCCCCAGCGCGAAACACATCCACCGGACATCCTTATCCGGAATCTCCACCTCCACCTCCTCATCCGGCTCGGGAACGATTTCCGCGGATGCAAAAGACGTCTGCCGTTTTCCTTGCGAATTAAAGGGCGAAATTCTAACCAGCCGATGGACTCCACGGTCAGCTTTCAGGTACCCGTACGCATTTTCGCCGGAGATTCGCAGCATCGCGTTTTTGATGCCCGCCTCCTCCCCCGAAAGAATATCCAGCACCTCGACCTTAAAGCCGCGTCGTTCCGCCCACCTCTGATACATTCGCATCAGAATATTCGCCCAGTCACACGCCTCCGTCCCCCCCGCTCCGGCATTCAGGCTTAAAATTGCGTTCCGGCGATCGTCCGGTTGGGAAAGGATGAACTGAACCTCGGTCTGCTCCAGCATCGCGACTCCCTCCCGAAGCTCCCGGGCGAATTCGGCCTGGGCGCTCGGACTTCCATCCTCCTCCGCCAGCTCCTGATGGACTGGCAGATCAGCGACCTTTCGCTCCAACTCCCTCATCTGCTCCAATTTTTTTCGCAAAGCATTGGCCTCAGCCGCGATCTTCTGCGCTTTCGTTGAGTCGTTCCAGAAATCGGGGGCCGACATTCGGCCCTCCAGCTCCTTCAGCTGCCCCTCTAATTTTGCCGGGTCAAAGAAACCTCCGTAACTCCCGAAGGCGGGAATTCACGGAGGCAAGGTCGACGGTTTCAGCAGGCAGTGCCATAACGCACAAAGTGCCCGAAAGCATATGCCACCTCAAGCTCCTGATGTTTTAGAAAAAAAAGACCTCCCCTTGCGGCTTCAAGCACCGCACGGGGAGGCCTCAGGGAATCTCGCACCAGATATTTTTTAGAAACTGTAAACCACCTCCGCACCTGCGTAGTAGGCGGGGCCTCCCGAAACCGCTCCACTGTTTTGTCCGGCGGTGTGGCCGTTGCTCACGATATTGCTGCCCCAGTCCATTCTATATTCAGCACGGAGGAGAAGGTTATCGATGATGTTGAAGCCGGCCGTAAGGGTGTACTCCCACAGATTGGTGCCCGTGACGTGGCCTCCATTTTGGACGCTTGTGGAAGGATTGCCCTGGGTTCCAAACTTCAGGTCGTTGTTGCTGCCCAGATACTCACCTCGACTGGCCAAACTGAACCAATCATTGAACTGATACTTCGCATACGCCCCAACTCCATACACGCTCGAATTCACCGTGGTTGGCCCAAGGGTGTTTCCACTTTTCACAAACCAAATGGTGTTGAAAGCCAGCAGGAGCTTGTCGTCCGCAAACTTGGGTGCCCAATTTCCCCATGAGTTGTAATACCAGGTGTATGCGGATACGGGATTTCCTCCGTTGTTGTAACCTTCGCTCGAGTTTCCTGTTCCCGTCGCCGTGTTGTTGTCGTACCCCGTGCTGTACTGGAAGTTGTTGCTCCAGTTTGCATTTCCACCCGGCGCGGTGAAATTCAGCGCAGCCAGCACCGCACACCCGTCTCCGTCGTTCGGGTTGGTTGTGGTGTTGTTGTCGGAATTCGATCCGTTCACCACCCCGAGTTTGCCATCGATGTAGTCGTCGAACTTATAGGAGGACAGGACGCCGGTGTAGTAGAGGGGCAGTTGATTGAAGATCAGACCGTACGTGGTGTTCATGTTGGCCGGCCGTTCCATCACCTCGTAGCCCAGAATCGAAACGAATTTGCCCACCTTGAAGTCCCACCCGTTGCCAACCGGGGCCCGGATCGATGCGTAGGCCTGCTCCAGGAAAAGGGAGTTCGAATTCATATCCGTGTTGTTGGGACCCGGATTCGGGTTCTGGATCGAGGTACGATTAATAAAGTAAGTTGCATCCTCGCCGATCATCACATCCGCCCGGAAACCGGCCTGCGCCTTATTTTCAGAGCTTAATGCTTTTTCGAGGGCAATTTTCACCGCATAGAGGTTGAAATCACCCCGCTGGGCCGTGTCGCTACCCAGACGCCCGTTTACCGTGGAGGAACCTTGGCTTGTTCCGGTGAAATTGTAACTGTAGCCCGTGTCGACGTAGCCGCTGAGCTTGATGCCTTTTTGGGCGGTCTCCACGAAGTTGTTCTGAACCATCTTTTTTGTGTCTTGAGCGGAGGCTGTCGGGGTGCTGTCCGCGAAGGACAAGCTGGCCGCGGCCGCAAGGATACTTAGCGTCACTGATATATTTTTGTTCATTTTAGGGTGTTTCTCCTTTGGTTGTTTGTTGCGGCCATTTCATAACAAGGGGAACGGTCAGATCAATAATTTTTTTACCCCCACACCCCCCGCTACGG
>RFMG01000040.1 GCA_009927835.1 Verrucomicrobiota bacterium
TAATATGATTCCGCAAACTTCCCAGAACAACCAGGGGCTGTGGGCCACGTTTGAAACCTATTGCCGCAGCCTGGCCTCGGGGGGGAGTGAGGTTTTGATCCTCTGCGGCCCGGGTGATTTTGGTACGACCACGATTTCGAACGGGATGAAGTTGCCCGGGTCGGTTTGGAAGGTGGTGGTGGTCGCGCCGTCAGGCACCGCCACGGCGCCCAGCAAGGTGAATACCGCCTGCCGGGTGATTGCGATCCTTACCCCGAACACGGCAACCGTGGGCTCGAGTTGGGCCAGCTATATTACGACGGTGGAGCAAATTGAAGCGAACACGGGATTTCAATTCTTCAGTTCCCTTCCCACATCGGTCGCACGATATCTGAGGAAAGTGAAGGACACCGGATCCGGTCCGAATACCCCGACGGTGATCAGTGCGGTCAGTCCCATTTCGGGCACGGCGGGGTCCACGGTGACGATTTCCGGCTACAACTTTGGAACCACCCCCGTGGTCAAATTCAACGGGGTGACCGCCACGGCGAGCGTGACGGGCGGGGGAACCCAGATCACGGCCACGGTACCGACCTCCGCGACCACGGGGACGATCTCGGTCACCAGCAGCAGCAATGGGAGCGATACCAGCGCGGAAACTTTCACCGTGACTTCCCCCCCCACCCTGACCCTGTCGAAAACCAGCCTGGGGGGATTTTCCACCACCGCTGGAACAGCCAGCGCGAGCCAGAGCTACACCATGAACGGCACGGGATTGACGGCGAACGTGGTGGTGACGGCCCCGTCAGGTTATGAGGTGAGCGTGGATAACGTCGCTTTCGCCGGAACCCTGACCTTGGTGCCCGTGAATGGGAATCTGACGGCGGTGATTTATGTCCGGTTGAGTACGGCGGCCCAGGTGGGCACCAGAACATTGGCGATCACCGACACGGGAGGAGGGGCCAACGGTCAGAGCGTGGCGGTGAGCGGGACGGTCAGTGCCGCCGCGTTCGACAGTTGGTGCACCGGGTATGGGTTATCGGGATCGAACGCAGCCAAAACAGCCGATCCGGACGGGGAT
>RFMG01000127.1 GCA_009927835.1 Verrucomicrobiota bacterium
CTCCCTCTCCTATAACCGCGCCACCAGAAGCTCCCTTTGATACACCATCTCCTTGGGCAGCTCGTGATACAGTTTCAAGAAAAGCTCGTTCTGCAACACGAGCTCGCTTCGCCACTCCTCCGGATCAATTTTCATCATTTCATCAAAACGTTCCCTGGTCATTCCCTCGATTCCTCTCAAATTCATGTCCTCAAAGCGCGGCACCCAACCAATCGACTTCTCCCGCGCATCTTTCTGGCCGTGGCAACGCCCAATGATCCACTCCAACACCCTCATGTTCTCCCCAAAACCCGGCCAGTAGAACTTTCCTTCCCCATCTTTTCGAAACCAGTTCACGTGAAAGATCCGGGGAAGAATCTCGATATGGCGCCTCATCTCCATCCAGTGATCGAAATATTGACCCATGTTGTACCCGCAAAAGGGAAGCATCGCCATCGGGTCCCGCCGAACTTGCCCGACCGAGCCCACTGCGGCCGCCGTTGTCTCCGACCCCATCGAGGCCCCCACAAACACCCCGTGAAACCAGCTAAAGGCCTGGAACACCAGGGGCATGGTGGTCGCCCTGCGTCCTCCGAAGATGATCGCACTGATCGGCACCCCCATCGGATCCTCCGCTTCCACCGCTCGGGCGGGATTATTTTTCATCGGGGATGTGAAGCGGCTGTTCGGATGGGCGGCCCTCTCCCCGCTCTTGGGATCCCAGGAATCTCCCCTCCAATCGATCAGACCGGCGGGCGGCGGATTATCCTTCCCCTCCCACCAGACATCCCCATCCGGAGTGCGGGCCACGTTGGTGAAAATCGTATCCCGTGCGATCGTCTTCATCGCGTTTGGGTTTGATTTCTGATTCGTTCCGGGAGCCACCCCGAAATATCCATTTTCAGGATTAATCGCATGCAGTCGCCCGTCCGGTGCGGGCTTCATCCATGCGATATCATCCCCGATGGTCGTAATCTTCCACCCCTGGTAGGAATCGGGTGGAATCATCATCGCGAAATTCGTCTTGCCGCAGGCAGAGGGAAAAGCGGCCGCCACGTAGGTTTTTCGTCCCTCAGGATCCTCAACACAAAGAATCAACATGTGTTCGGCCAACCAGCCCTCATCCCTTCCCAGATAGGAGGCGATCCTGAGGGCCAGACACTTTTTTCCCAACAGGGCATTCCCGCCATACCCGGAGCCCACAGAGATAATTTCGTTCTCCTCGGGAAAATGGGAGATGTAACGCCGCTCGGGATTGCAATCGAGAACCGTGTGGGTCCCACGGTTAAAATCTTCAGAGGAGCCCAGATGATCCCAAGCCACTTTTCCCATCCGTGTCATGATCCGCATGTTCAGAACGACGTAGATCGAATCGGTCAGCTCCACCCCGACTTTGGAAAGGGGGGAACCCGGCGGCCCCATCAGATAAGGAATCACAAACAGAGTCCGACCCTTCATCGACCCCTCCAGCAGGCCTTGGAGCTTCTGTCGCATCGCTTTCGGATCCATCCAGTTGTTGGTCGGACCCGCGTCTTTTTGTCTCCGGGTACAGATGTACGTGCACTGCTCCACCCGTGCCACGTCGTTCGGGTTGGAGTGATGGTAGTGACATCCCGGCCAACGTTTGGGATCAAGAGGAACGAGCACTCCCTGCTTCACCGCTTGCTCCGTCAAATAAGCCTTCTCCTCCTCTGAGCCGTCACACCAGAAAACATTTTCCGGCTGAGTAAGTGCGACCGTCTTCCGGATCCAGTCCAGAGCCGAAATATTTTTCGGTTCTGCCTTTCCAAGTTGAGGATGGGGGGGCGTGGCCTGAATCCGAATCATGGATCGAGAGTATTCACGACTTTAAGGCG
>RFMG01000216.1 GCA_009927835.1 Verrucomicrobiota bacterium
AGGAGGAACACTTTCCACAACCCTTCCCCTTCCCTCCGCCCTTGCCGAGAAACCTGATCACGAGATAAACCAGGGCCCCCACGACCAATCCGCCCACAAGGACACTCTGCCAACTTTCCGTCATCTTAAAACCCCAGTGCATGTCCGACCAACTGCACCAGCCACGCCCCCAGATAGGCCAAGCCGGTCATATAAATCATCATAAAGACAGGCCACCTCCAGCCGCCGGTCTCTCTCTTCGCCACAGCCACCGTGCTTAGACATTGGAGCGCATAAACGTAAAAAACCATCAGCGAAAGACAGGTGAGCGGAGTGTAGATGAGCGCTCCATCGGGCCATGTTGCCGTTCGCATGGCCTGAATCAGCCCCTCCCCCTCGCCCCCCACGTGGTAGACGATCGACATGGTGCTCACAAACACCTCCCGTGCGGCAAAGGAGGCCACCAACCCAATTCCGATCCGCCAATCGAAGCCGAGGGGACGGATCAACGGCTCCAACCAGTGTCCCAACTGCCCCGCGTAGCTTCCCGCCAGGTTGATCGACTCATCCCCCGAGCTCCTCGGAAAGCTGGAGACAAACCAGAGAAGTATGGAAAGGGCCAGAATCACCGTCCCTGCCCTTCGCAGGAATATCAGGGCCCGCTCCCACATTCGCAGAGCCACCGTCCGAAATGCGGGACATCGGTATGGTGGTAGCTCGAGGATCAGGGGAGGAGAGCCTCCCCCGAACATTTTCTTCCGGAACACCCAGGCCAGGAAAAACGCACTTCCCGTACCCAAAACATAAAGACCCAGCATGGCCGCAGCCTTTCCCCATACGGGAACCAGGGCGACGGGCACGGCAGCAGCTAGAAGCGTGGTATAAACTGGGATTCTCGCGGAACAGCTCATCAATGGAGCAATCAGAATGGTGGTCAGGCGGTCCTTTGGATCCTCCACCGTCCGGGTGGCCATGATCCCCGGAATGGCACACGCGTAGGAGCTCAGCAAAGGAATGAACGATTTTCCGCTCAACCCCACGGGATGCATCACGCGATCGAGCAGGAAGGCTGCCCGGGCCAGATATCCGGAATCCTCCAGGAGTCCAAGGAAGAAAAACAGAATCAGAATTTGAGGAAGAAAGATGACCACTCCCCCCACACCCGCCAAAACCCCGTCCACCAGCAGATCGCAAAGAATCCCCGGAGGCATCCACCCTTGCAACCGGAGGGCCAACGCAGAGAAACCGGCATCGATCCATTCCATCGGGTACGAGGCAATCGAGAAGATGGAAATGAAAAGAGCCATCATCATTCCTGCCAGAACTCCCCACCCAGCCACGGGATGTAACACCACGGCGTCAATCCAGTCGGTCCAACTTCCCCCCGAAACTCCGTGTCCGATTCCGGCCTCCTTCAGCATCGTCTGCAGGTAGGAGTACCGGGCATGAACGACTGCAGCGGACCAGTCGTAGGCCTCCTTCCGGAATCTTTCCCTCCACGCCGCCGCCAGTTTTTTTGCCCCCTCCGGACCTGAATTGGAGCCCGCAAGCAGCTCCAGGGCTTTCCCCTCCGCCCTCAACTCAGCCGGCAACGATTCTCTCCAAGCCGCCGCAATCTGCCCCACCGCCGCAGCCAAAGGGGGCGGCATGGTCCACTGTCTTGGTCCGGGATGAGCGAGGGTTTGGCCCAGGGCGGCTCGCAACTCCACCAACCCTTTCCCCCGATGGGCTTGGGTCGGGATGAATTTCACCCCCAGTTTTTGACCCAGATCCTGCGGATGAAGGCGGATCCCCCTGCCCTCCGCCACATCCACCATGTTGAGAGCCACCAGGACCGGCAAACCCAGCTCCATGACCTGGGTGACCAGAAAAAGATTTCTCTCCAGATTGCTGGCATCCACCACGCAGAGAACCGCATCCGGCCGGGGCACGCCCGAGGACTCCCCGTGCAGAACCTGCCACGCAATTTTCTCATCCGGCGATCGGGGATTCAGGCTGTAGAGTCCCGGGAGATCGATCAGCTCCATCGCCTCCCCGTGGAGGGTGAAGGCTGTCCCGGTTCTTTTTTCCACCGTGACCCCCGGATAGTTGCCCACCCGCTGACGCAAGCCGGTCAGCGCATTAAAGAGGGTGCTTTTCCCCGCATTGGGGTTTCCCACCACCGCAACCCAGCGTCTCTTCCCATCCTGATTCATCGAAATGGCGGGGACACTTCCCCGATCAGCGATTGCCTAGGACCTTCCGTCCACGTGCTCGACCAAAATCTGCTTCGCAAGTCGGGCACTCAAAGCCACCCGGGTTCCACAAACCCAGCAAACCAGATCCGCTCCCCCGCGGATTTTCCTGACCAGGGCGTTTTCGCAAAAACCCATCTCCCGGAGGCGCTGACACGTCGTGGGCGGGCACTCCAGCCGGCTGACCCTGACCTCGGTTCCCGCACCCACCTGAGTCAGGTTAAGAAAATTTTCCTCCATTGATTGTCCCGCTTTACCCACAAATCCAATTATCCTCTTTTGAGACTGAGTTGCAAGTACTCCTGCCCCTCGATACGCGACTACGCACACCAGTGATAAAGCATGAGATAGACAAGAACGCCCGTCACCGACACATACATCCAAACCGGCCAAACCCAGGGAGTCAGTCTCTTATGTTTGTCGAACTGCCCCGTCGCGGCAAACCAGACCACGGCCAAAATAAACGGCAGATTCAGCACGGCGAGAATCGTGTGCGGGATTAAAATAAAGAAATACACGGTTCGAACCCAGCCCTGCATCGGAAAAAGCTTCGGCCCAACGGTGAACTTATGCAGCAGATAGGACGCAAGAAAAACGGAGGAAACGCAAAATGCGGCTGTCATGATTTTCTTGTGGGCCTCCTTGTTCCCTCTCTTGATCTGAATCCAGCCCGCCAAAAGAAGCACCGCCGTGATGGCATTCAGACAGGCGTTCCAAAGGGGGAGGTCGTGAAGCGTCACTTCTTTTCCTCTCCCTCCCGCAAAAGATCCCCCACGTCGGGCAAGACCCGGGCCAAAAGATCCGCCTCGGTTCCGTTGTAGTAGGCCCGGACCTGTCCGCGGCCGTCCACGAGAGCCACCTTGGTGCTGTGCAGCATCTTTCCGGATTCCGGAACCGCCGGCGGGGGATTTTCCTCGACCGCCAGTTTGAAACCCTCCCGGGCGAGACGAAAAATCTCAGGCAAGGGTCCCGTCAAAAACCACCAGTTGGCTCCCGCCCCGTACTGCTGGGCATACGCGCGCAGCCGCTCGGGTGTGTCGGTCGCCGGATCCACGGTGATCGATACGATCCGGACCTTTCCCTTCGTCCGTCGGACAGCCTGGGCCACCTCCGCCATCCGGCTGGAAAGAACCGGGCACGGGCCGGGACAAGTGCTGAAAAAGAAATCGGCCAGCCAAACCTCCCCCCGCAGATCCGCCAAGGACCGGGGCTGGCCATCCCGTTCGGTTAAATGAAAATCGGAGATCTGCCCCAAAACCGGCAAATCACGGAACTCTTGCCGCTCCGCCGAAAGCCAGATCTCCCTCACTCCCGCCGCGATCACCGCGATCAGCCCTGCGACGAGCAGGGCCCAGATCGCAGCGGTGAGATTTCGGTTGGCAGGACGCGGGCCGGGTTGGACCGGCGGCAAAGCCGTCACGAACGACGGCTGACCTGAAGAGCGCAGGCCATAACCAGCAAAAGCGTTGTGGCGCACACGATGGAGAAATCGTGGGACAGATCAACCGGCAGCGGCATTCCCGGTCGGGTGGCGAGCAGGCCGGCAAGTGCATCGTGACCATAGCTCAAGGGATTGAAACGCATGAGCACCCGGATCCATTCGGCCGACCCAGCCGGTGGAAAAAGGGCCCCGCTCAGGAACCAGAGGGGGACGAAAAACAGGTTGATGAGGGCGTGAAACCCCTGCGTTGAGTCCATGGGCCATGCGATGAGAAATCCGAGGGCGGTCAACCCGACGGCGAGGACCGAAATGATGGCCAAAAGGTAAAACAGAACCCGCGCATCCGGATGATAGTCCGAATACGGGGCCAAGAGCACCACAACGATCGCCTGAAACACCGCCAGCAGGGTTCCCCCGATCAGCTTCCCGAAAAGAATGGCCGATCGTCCATCAGGAGCAACCAGAACGCCCTGCAAAAATCCCTCTCGCCGATCCTCGATCACCGAAACCGTGGAGAAAATGGCTGTAAAAAGGATGATCAGGAGAACGATTCCGGGAAAGAAATAGGTCAGGTAATCGGTCCGTTCGCGGAACCCGGGAGCCACCAGGGAGCGTCCGACTCCGGACCCGAGCAGAAACCAGAAAAGAACGGGGGTGGCCATCGCCCCAATGACACGGTTTTTTTGACGCAGGAAACGGGTCACTTCCCGAAGGGCCAGGCTGTAGGATGCTTGCATGAACATGGGTTAAATCTCCCCGGGGGTGGACGACCAGAGGCGGCCGGTTTTTTGCAGGAACAGATCCTCCAAGGTGGGACGACATAGGGTGACCGAGGTGACCTCGCTGCTGTACTCCCGCCAAAGGCGGATGGCCAAAGGGGCGGCCTGTCCGCGGGTGGGCACCACCTTGACGGAGGCGGGTTCAACCGTCACCTCGATCTCCCCCTCCTTGCGGATTCGCCCCGCCAATTTCTTGGGGCTGTAGGTGCCAAGGCGGACGTACTCCTTCCCCAAGGAACTACGCAACTCGGACACCTTGCCGGCGGCGACGGGGTGACCTTGATCGAGGAGGAGGATCTCATCCGCAGGCTCCGCTTCCTCCAAAAGATGGGTCGTGAAAAGAACGCTGAGTTTGCGGGTGTTGCGGATTCCGGAAATGATGCTCCAGAGTTCGGAACGGATGGCGGGATCGAGGCCGGTGGTGGGTTCATCCATCAAAAGAATGCTGGGCCGGGTGAGTAAAACCTTGGCAATCTCGACCCGGCGTCTCAACCCGCCCGAAAGACTTTCGACCAGCTCTCCCCCCCGGTTTTCCACCCCAAGGGCTTCCAGATTTTTATTAATGCGGGTTTCCAAATCGTGAGGATCCAGCCCGTAAAGATTGCCGTGATGGCGGAGATTTTCCCGAACGGTGAGCTTCATATCGACCGCGGGATTTTGAAAAAGAACACCAATTTTCTTCCTGACGGGGGTCGGAAACTGTCTCAGGCTGCGCCCCCCCACGGAAATCTCACCGTCTTGAAGGGCGAAAATCGTCGAAATCAGCTTAAAAAGGGTGGTCTTCCCGCTGCCGTTGGGACCCAACACACAGAACATGCCCCCCTCTTCCAACCGGAGGTCGATGTTGTCGAGAACCCGCTTCCGCCCGTAGGAGTAACCCACCCCCTCTGCCGCCACCGCATAAAAGCTATCCCCCATAAGGGATCAATCTGCGGGAAAAAATTCCGAGGGTCAAGCGATCGGCGGAAAAGAGGGTTTCGTGAAGGAAAGTAGGTTATTCGGTCTCCATGCGACCTTGGACACGGCCGGGAGTCTGCAACTGCGCAGGCACGCCTTGGGACTGCAGATAGCTTTCAATCCGCCCCAGGGAGTTCCCTGGCAGAGGCTTGACTCCCCGGGGAGCACACAACGTCAGCTGACACTGATGGGCAATCTCCCCCAAATCCATTCCCTTGGCTTTGGCATGCTCGACCGACAGGGTAAGACGACTTTTCCAGTAGTTCATACGATTGTCAGCGCACTGCCGATTTTCCTCATCCATCACGGCTTGGGCAAAACCCCAAATTTCCCTTTGTAAATCCTCCGACAGACGCGTCGCATGCATCCCTACCTGATAGTGATGGATCTTCGAGATCATGTGAGGGATGAAAACAATGTTAAATTAACACCAGAAAGGCAATATTTAAGTTTCTACATGTATTATGTTTTCTAATTTCGCAACTTGTTGCCTAACATGGGTTAAAAACAAGAAGCGTGGGTGATCAGACCCACGCTTCTTGCCAAACACTAGGAGATGTAAACGAATCTGATAATGTAGACAGGCAAACCTAAAAAACGTTCAAACTATTTTTCATCCCCCGCCCCCGCCTAGGGAAGGAGCTTCAACAGGAAAAAACCGCCCAACAGGAGAACAAGCAGAACGACCAAAATAGCCTCCAAATAACGGTCGATTTTCGGGCGGATCGACGGACCAAATCTTCGCAAAAGCTCCGCCTCGATCACAAAACGCATTCCCCGGGAGACGACCGACGCGATCGAGAAAGTGACCCAGTTCATCCCGGTGGCACCGGCCGTGATTGTGATCAGCTTGTAGGGAACGGGGGTCATCCCCTTGATCAACACGATCCACGCCCCGTAGGTGTTAAAGATATTTCGGAAGGTCTCGAACTGGGTTTGCAGGTGGTAAAAAGCAATCACCGGGGCACCCACCGAATCATAAAGGAAATGCCCGATCCCATATCCCGCCCACCCCCCCACCACCGAGGCCCCCGTGCAAGCCACAGCATAGAGCCATGCG
>RFMG01000039.1 GCA_009927835.1 Verrucomicrobiota bacterium
CACCGGCATTTAAGCCGTTGAAGTTCGAACACCAGTATTCCCTCATATAGAGGTAGTGGGCGGCCGCGATGGTGGTGATCAGTCCACTGATCAACAACGAGGTCTTCCATTTGTCCGAGACGGTCTGCCGCTCGAAGTAAAAGAAGACCGAGGCGGCAAACATGGCCATGGTCCCGATAAAGAAGGTGAACCCGACAAGGTCACCCGTTTTCATTGCTGCAGCTGCTAGCATAGTTGTTTCTCCTTCTGCCCCTACTGGGGCGTTTGCTTGTGGAACGATACTTGAAGGAGTTGTGATTTCGGGCAAGGCAAAATACAACAACAGCTAGAGCATGTTGTGAATTGAAATTACGTATTTTTACGTGAAATTATCGAACCCTTTTCGCTTTTTTCCATTCGCGGTCGAGCTCGGCTGGGTTGAGTTGGGTGGTTTTCAGACCTCGTTTGGCCAACCGGGTCTCGATGTGGCGGACGCGGGTTGCGAACCTGCGGGCGGAGTCGCGGCAGGCGGTCTCCGCGTCGACCCCCCGGTGTCGTGCGAGGTTGACCAGGGTGAAAAAGAGGTCCCCGAGCTCCCTGGCGAAGGCGGGACCGTTGCCTTGGGTCTCCGTCAGCTCCCTCAGCTCCTCCCGGATCTTTGCGGGAATGCCGCGGGCGGGATCGGGCCAGTCGAAGCCGACCCGAGCCGCCCGTTTTTGAAGGTTTTGGGCGTAAAGAAGGGAGGGGAGGTGGTGGGGGATCCCGTCCAGGGAGCTGCGGCGGGCGGGTTTCTCCTCCTGCTTGAGCTGATGCCAGCGCTTGAGGACTTGGGAGGAGGTGGCGATCCGCTCCTTGCCGAAGACATGGGGATGCCGGCGGATCAGTTTTTCCGCCAAATCCCGGGCGATGGACTTCAGGTCGAAGGCCCGGCGCTCTTTGGCCAACTGGGCATGGAAAATAATGTGAAGCAGGACATCCCCCAGCTCCTCGCGGAGGGCATCGTCGTCCCCCTCATCGATCGCCTCCAACAGCTCGTACACCTCCTCCAGAATCATGGGCCGGAGCGTCCGATGGTTTTGTTTGCGGTCCCACGGGCAACCTTTCGGTCCTCGGAGCCGGGCCATGATTTTTTCCAGAGATCGGATTTCTTTCATCCCCTGCAGATAAGACAGCGGATGGCATTCGTCGAGTCCGGGCGTGACGCGGGTCAAAAATAAGGTAAGGTTTTTGTCCCTTGAGCAAGTTCATCTCCCCTTGGGCCTCCTGGCCGAATCTGATTGAGCAGCACCGCAAAGTGGCGCCCGAGGCGTTTGGCCCCGAGGGCAACCTTTTCAACCTGATCGGCGGGAAGTGGCAGCAGCCGGGTCACGGAAAGCTGTTCCTCTCCCCGGTGGACGCCACGCCGCTGGGGCGGTATCCGATGATCCGTTTGGATGCGGCGCGGGCGGCGGTGGTGGCGGCGGAGGCGGAGTTTCATGAGTGGTCGAGAACCGATCTGGATGAGCGCAAAAGGAGGGTGACCGAGACGCTGGGGGATTTGGAGAAGCACGCGGACCTGCTGGCCAAGACCCTGGTTTGGGAGATCGGCAAACCGTACGCCCAGTCGAAGGTCAGCGTGGAGCGCTGTATTTCCGGTGTCCGCTGGTATGTCGGCCAGATCGAGAAG
>RFMG01000172.1 GCA_009927835.1 Verrucomicrobiota bacterium
CCCGCCCCTGCGCTTTGCTAAAGCAAAACATGCCCTCACGCCACGTCCGCCACGCACTCAAAGGCAGATAAAAAGTATCCCCTTCGTGCCCTTTGCGACCTTTGCGTGAGGAATACTTCCTACCCCCCCTTCGCCAGCTCCCTCGCCCTCTTCACCGCGGCACTCATCGCCTTCTCCGCCAAAGCTCCAATCCCCCCCGCCTCCATCATCTTCAACCCCGCCTCGGTCGTTCCCCCGGGACTCGCCACCGCCGCACACAACTCCCCTGGTGTAATCCCCTCCCTCACCAAAAGCGCCCCCGTCCCCAACATCGTCCTCGCCGCCAACTCCCCCGCCACTTTCGGATCCAGCCCCGCCCGCGCCGCCGCTTTTTCCAACTCCTCCACCCACTTCGCCATGAAGGCAGGTCCCGACCCGCTTAACGCCGTCACCACATCCATCTGCTCCTCCCCAACCTCCAGCACCGTTCCCCCCAACCCAAAGATTTTCCGCGCCACCCCGAGATCTTCGTTTCTTGCGCCCGACCCCGCACACAACGCCGTCACCCCTTCCCCCACGCGCAACGCCTGGTTCGGCATCGCCCGAACCACCCTCGCCCTGCCCCCCGCCTCCCTCGCCAACGTCTCCGTCGTCACCCCTGCCAAAATCGAAATTAGAAGGTAAGAACTTTTTCGGCTTTGCAACCATCCAGCAACCTCTTTCAACATCGCCGGTTTCACCGCCAAAACAACCACCTCTGCCTCCCCCAACCCCTCCACCCGATCCACAAACTTCACGCCCGATCCCACCTTCTGCGCCAGCTGTTCCCTGCTTTTTTTCTCCGGTTCGCACACTTCCAACCTCCAGCCCGATCCGGAATCCTTCCTCAACATCTGCACAATCGTGCCTCCCATCCGCCCCGCGCCGATCATCGCCAATTTCATGCTATCGGTAGGTCTAACCGAAACGCAGGGATACGCACGACCAGACCCTTCCCCTGCTCATCTTTCCCCAGGTACGCCCCCTCCGCCTGACTGTCCGAATCCACCAGATGATAGCTGTTGTAGTGAAACTGCTCCCCCGGAGCCAAACGCGGGAACTGACCCACCACCCCGTCCCCCTCGATCACCAAACGATGCCCCTGCGCATTCGTCACCACCCACTTCCGCCCGACAATCGTCACCGCCCTCGGACTGTCATTGTGGATCGTCACAAAATAAACGAACTGGTGCGGCCGATCCGGAGGCCCCGAGGCCCCCACCACGTACTCCACCCGGTCCACACTCACCCACAGCCCCCTCCCCTCTTGTCCCTTGGTTGGCATCAACGTCTTTTCTCCCCGATCCGCCGCGGCACTCAAGCCTTTTGCCGAACTCCCGCTTTTCCCCTTTTTTTGTGCGGCAAATAATCCTCCCACTCGTGCAACTTCGGATCCCTGCGGGGCGGCATTCTCCTCCGCAATCGCGTCTTCCAATCTTCTCCCTTCTCCCCAACCGCACCCTCCACTCCCTCCATCTTTTCCATCACGTCCCCGTACTCCTCCTCCAGCTTGTCCGGATTCTCCCCCTTCTCCAGCCTCTTCAACATCTCCCCCACCTCCCCAGGCAACTTCTGCCCGCTCGCCTCCATCATCCTCCTCATCATCCTCCCCATCATCCGCGGGTCGGGATTTTTTTCGTCCATCCTGGAAAACTCATCCGCCATCTTCATCATCTCCCGCTCCATCCGCGGATCCATCCCCGCCTCGCCCTCCCCCTCCTTCTTCACCGCCTCCTTCGCCTTTCCCGTAAACGCAAAAGCCGAAACCATCTTTTCCATCCGGTTTTTCGGCCCATCCGGGCAGAGGGGCACCTCCCCCTCCCTCAACAACTTCCGTGCGAAAAAGCTATAGATCCGATGGGTGTCCGGACTGTAAAATTCGTAGATCGGCATCGCCTCCCGCCCCGTTTCCTACTCCGCCGCAATCTGCCGCAACGCCTCCGCATAGGCGTTTTTGCCGATGGCATCCGCCAAACCCCGCAACTCCTTCGCCCCGATCCAACCCTCCCGGAACGCCACCTCCTCGGGCGACCCGATCAGCAGCCCCGTTCGGGTCTGCACCGTCTGCACAAACTGTGCCGCCTGCAGCAACCCATCCGCCGTCCCCGTATCCAACCAGGCCGACCCCCGCCCGAACTTCTCCCCATGCAACGTGTTGTCCTTCATATAGCACCGGCTCAGATCGGTGATCTCCAGCTCCCCCCGTGCGGATGGCTTGAGCCCCCGTGCAAACTCCACCGCCCGGCCATCATAAAAATAAAGTCCGCAATTTCCCCAGTGCGACTTCGGTTTCGCAGGCTTCTCCTCAATTGAGGTGATCCGGTTTTGTTCATCAAACGTCAACACCCCGTACGACGACGGATCCGCCACCTGATACGCGAAGATCGTGGCCCCTTTCTCCCTCTCCCGGGCCGAGGCCAAAAGCTTTCCCAGCTCCGCCCCGTAAAAGAAGTTATCCCCCAGAATGAGGCACGACGGATCGGTTCCCACAAACTTTGCGCCGATGTGGTACGCCTGGGCCAATCCCTCCGGCTTCGGCTGCTCCGCGTAGCTCAAGGTTAACCCGAGGCTTCTTCCATCCCCCAGGAGAAGCTTGAAAAGAGGCAAATCCTGGGGCGTGGAGATCAATAAGATCTCACGAATTCCAGCCAGCATCAGCACGGAAAGCGGATAGTAGACCATCGGCTTGTCGTACAGGGGGAGAAGCTGTTTTGAAACAGCCCGCGTCAACGGCCACAGGCGGGTGCCGGTCCCCCCCGCCAAAAGAATGCCTTTGCGGTTCATCTCCGACTAATCTCCCGCAAAACCGTGCGGTAGCCAAGACTGCTTCCAACCTCCCCCCTCACCTTCGCGCCGCTTTGGGGACTCCCTCCAGGGGATGACGGGCCGTCGACAGGACACTCCCCACCGGCACTTCCGTTTCCGACATGCGACCCAAAAACTCCAGCAGCACGGCGACGCGTTGCCTGGCAGGCATCATCCTCGTCACCACCGCCCGCAGACCCGCAAAGGCCCCCTCCACCACCTGGACCTCCTGCCCGAGCAGGACCTGCGGTTGAATCGTAATGGTCTCCCCCGCCCCGTCGGGCACTGCCAACCTGAGCTCCTCGATGGCTTTTTCCGGCACGGGAATCACCTTCCCCCCAAAATGAACGATGGAGCTGATTCCCGGGCAGTAGTGCACCGCACGGTGCTGGGTGAGATAATCAAATTTTGCGAAAAGGTAGGCTGGAAAAAGCGCCTCCACATACCAGCGGCGACCCGTCCGCGTCGCTTTTTGAAATCGCAAGCGGGGGCAAAAAACCTCCACCTGGTACACCCTTCGCAGGTGGGCGATCGCCACATGCTCCTGCTTGGGCGCCACCCGCAGACAAAACCAGCGCAGCTCCGGAGCCCCCCCCTCCTCCATCCGCGAGGGCTCAAAGTGCAAAGAGTCTCCCCCGGGGGATTGTTCAGCCTTCATTTCCCAACCTTGCCCTAGAGAAAAACAAACTCACGGCCAAATCACTTCCACTCGACACTCCCCCCCGGGTCGAGTAGCTACGCTCATGGCCCTTACCCTCTCCTCCAACCGCATGATCGGGGGCGTCTGTGGCGGCCTGGCCGAATGGCTCGGCTGGGACCCCACCCTCGTCCGAATCCTCTACGCTGTTCTAACCGTCTTCACCGCCTTTTCCGGTGCCGTCGTCTACCTGATCCTCTGGATCATCATGCCCAAAAAATCGTAAGCTTCTTTCCTCTGCTGGGTTTGACGCCACCCCTGCACTGCGGGATACTTTCCTCATGGCCCATACTTATCCCAACCAACAAGAATCCCTCCTTTCCAAAGTGAAGGGGAAAACAGGCAAGATTTCCGATAAAACCCACGAGGAGCATCTCAAGCTCTACACCGGCTACGTCAACAAGAGCAACGGCATCCTCGCCGAGCTGGAAAAAATGGGCACCCCCGATCCCGCCAACCCCGCCGTCGCCAATCAGATCTACTCCAGCGTCCGCGCCCTCAAGGTCGACTTCACCTTTGCCATTGGGGGATTAAAGAACCACGAACTGTACTTCTCCATCCTGGGCGGAAACGGAAAACCGTCCGATCGCATCCTCAAACATATCGATCAGGACTTCGGCTCCTTCGAAAACTATAAGAAAGACCTTAAGGCCACCGGAGTCGCCGCCCGCGGTTGGGCCTGGACCGGATACGATCACGGCACAAAAAAACTGTTCAACTATATCGGTGACGCACAGAACAGCTACCCCGTCTGGGGTGTGACTCCCATCCTCGGCCTGGATGTGTACGAACACGCCTACTATGCCGACTTCCTGACCAACCGCGGCGGTTATATCGACGAGTTTCTCAACTTCGTCGACTGGTCGGCCGTCGAAGCCCTCCTTCCGAAGGCCTGACCCCCGCCCCCACCCGGCTCACCGCACGCTGTGCGGGATCGTGCTACCCTGCCGATCCGGCGGAAGCGCTCCCTTTCTTTGCCCAAGCTTTGCGGAAAGTCGCTCCCCAAAAAAAGATCCCCCTCGATCCGCGCTATCCGATCGTTCCCCATATCGATTTTCGGGTGAACTTGGATCTGTACGCCCAAACGTACGCCCTTTGGCGGGACGCAAACTGGTTTCCCACCCGTATCGTGATCCTGGGAGTCGGCCACCGCTGCCCCGCAGAGTTGGCGAGCCTTCCGGTCGGCTACCAAACCCCCCTGGGTGGAGTGGAAGCAGATAACGACCTCTTTTCCTCCCTCTCCTCAACCTGCCCTTTTCTCGGTTCGGAGACTCGGGGCTTTCAGGGAGAGCACTCGATCGAATTTGTTGTGATCTGGCTGCAGGCCCTACGCGATCTCTTTTTTCCAGGCCGCTCCTTCACCATCCTTCCCGTCCTCTGCGGTGGGCTCCAACCCGCCGTGGAGGCAGGGGCGCCGCCTTGCGAAACTTCCCCTGAATCGGTTTTTGCCAGATCCCTTGGGAAACTCTCTCATGACCCGGATACTGCGATCGTCGCCAGCATCGACGGATGCCACGTC
>RFMG01000157.1 GCA_009927835.1 Verrucomicrobiota bacterium
TTTTTTTCCAACCCCCGCCACCAGATACACCCCTCCCCCGATAAGATTCCAGGCCAGAATGACCGCAAAACCGGTCAAGGAAATGGCCACCGACTGCGTGGTCGCAATGCCAAACGTCCCTAAAAAGGTGACAAAGGCCGCCTCCCGAAGGCCCAGGCCGTTCCACGTGATCGGCAACACGGTGATCATCGCCACCATCGGAAGCACCGAGGCCAGCTGCCAAAAACCCACCGCCAATCCCATCGCCTGCGACACCGAATAAAAAAGGGCCACAAGAAGAAGTTGCGCCAGCACGCTCAAGCCCAGCCCTGCCCCAGCCCCAATCGGATGGGTCAGGCAGATGTGACAGGCCTCCGCCCCCTCCCCTGCCACCCTCCTCCATCCCACCTGCTGCTGCCCGCTGAGAATTTTCCCGGACGAGGGATGACCCAAAATGAGCAGCAGAACAAAAAGAATCCCCGCAACGATCAAGAAAGTATACGCACCCGCCCGCGTCACCGGATGATCCGTTAAATCCGACCAGTGCGGCAGAATCAAGGCCGCCCCCACCGATACCGTCGCCGTCAGGCCCAACACTCGCTCGAGTAAAATCGAGACCACCGCCGCAGGTCGGGCCTGGGGAGCATCCTGGGCCGCCCAATAGGCCCGCATCACATCCCCTCCCATCATCCCGGGCAAAACACTGTTGAAGAATAGACCCGCCATGGAAAGCTGTGCCGTGCGCCCCCAACCCACCGCCGCCCCCGCCACCTCCAAAAGCAGGTGCCAACGTACGATCGAAATTCCCACCACCCCGCCGTAACTCAATCCCGCCAGCCAGAGCCACCGAACGTCCGTCTGCCGCACGATCAGCCCAAACTCACTCCAGTTCAGCTTGGTGGCCAAAAACCAGACCGCCCCGACGGTGATGAGAACCCTGCCCGCCCATCCCAACCACGCTTTGGTCATCGAGTTCAATGAACGGAACTCTAGACAAGAAAAACGCAAATCCGAGTTTTACCTGAGGTTACAGAAGTCCACGCCGTTTCAGGTCGCGGACATGATCCCCCCCCGAGGCCAGCACCATATCGAGGGCAAACTTCAAGAGACACACCTCCCACGCATCATCCACCCCCGTTAAAACCGCCGACAAAGGGTCCCCTCTCGCCTCCACATCCCTTCTCACCTTGTCCGAGACCTCCGCCAACGCTCCGGTCACATCGTAGCGCCTTGTCTCGTTCTTTCGAAACGTGAATCCGTACTTCAGGATGGCGATCTGGGAGGCAAATTCACTGACCGCACTGGCATATCTTTCCGCCTTTTCACCAAAGCCGTCGAGAAGCAGCTTCGCAAAACCATCCGGGGTCAACAGCTCCGGTTTCTGGGCGTGGATCCGCCCCTCCCTCACCCGCATCCGATTCACCGCATCCATCTCCTCCGTGATCAGATGATAGTTGAGAACCGTGGTCCCAAAGGTCTCCAACCTCTTCTGGGGAGGAAGAATCACCCGCGTGTTTTCCAAGGCATAATGAAAATCGTCGGCTCTCATGAATCCCTATCTTGTCCCAGTTTGGGCAGAGATCAAACGGTCGCTTCGCGTTGCGCGCTTTTTTCCTCGGTCCACGATCCACTCTTGCCTAAATTTCCGGCATGGCCACCTATCTCTATGAAACGATCCCATCCAGGACGGGGGAGGCCCCCGTCCAGTTTGAAATCCGGCAATCCATGAAGGATTCCCCTCTCACCCGGCATCCGCAGACAGGCCAACCGATTCGCCGCCTGATCAGCGGAGGTCTTGGAATCATCGGCTCCAACAGGGGCGCGGCCACCCCCTCCACGGGCCACGGATGCGGCCCCGGCTCCTGCGGTTGCGGAAAGTTCTAAACCGAATACAGAACCGCGCGCATCACCGCCTCCTGCACCTCGGCGACCGATTTGGAAACCGCCCGCCCAATCAGATCCATCTTCGACACCTCCGCGATTCGTTTGCTGTAGTTCAACAAATCCGCATCGGAAAACACCGAGCGTAGCAGCTGACACGCGCTGGCCAGACTGATCAGAACCACGTCCCGGGGCCCGGGCACCTCCCCGTCCACGATCACCGCCCGGATCCTGCTCCTCACCTCCCGCTCCTCTTGATCCTTCACCATCGGGTATCGCCGCCCGGGAATCACCCAAAGAAACCTTTTCTCCTCTTTCTGTAAGATTCCCCGCCGAACCAGATGGTCCAACACCTCGTCCCTCAACCTCTCCCCATCCGCGGCAAAAACACCCACCCAGTACTTGGCGTCCTTTTTGTCCTTGGCCGCCACAATCCTTTCCAGAAGGGGGTCCAACATCGCTTGACCGGTCGGCTTCGGGTTGATCAGGGTCAGATGGGTCAAATCCGTATCGATCCGGTTTTGAAAAGCCAGCTCCAGCAAGGCCGCACCCGCCAGCGCCTGATCCATCGCCAACGGAGGCAGATCCACAAATTTGCCCGTTTTGTCATCCAAGGCCAAAAGAACGATCTCCTCAGGGAAAGTGACCATGCGTGTATCATTCCCTACGCTTTCCGCAGGACAAGAAATCTCTTCCCCGGGCTTGACCCCTCCCGATTTCGCCTAGTTTGAGTCTATGCGGCTTGTCTGGATTCTCGGGGACCAACTTCTTCCGGCTCATCCCCTTCTCCCCTCTCCATCCCCCGACCTGCTCGTCGGAATGATCGAGTCCACCCCCCGCGGGTCCCATCTCCGTTACCACCGGCAAAAGCTCACTCTTCTCTACTCCGCCATGCGTCACTACACATCCGACCTTCAAAAAAAGAAGTTTCGCACCCTTTATCACCAGCTCACCGACTCCCCCTTCGGGACAGACTACTCCGACGTCCTTGCCGTCTGGATTCAAAAACACCGGATCCGTGAAATCCATCTGCTCGAGCCGAACGAGTACGACACACT
Source organism: Verrucomicrobiota bacterium (assembly GCA_009927835.1). Lineage (GTDB taxonomy): Bacteria > Verrucomicrobiota > Verrucomicrobiia > Methylacidiphilales > Verrucolacustridaceae > Verrucolacustris. The sequence goes on from RFMG01000157.1 coordinate 2,919, forward strand.
TCACTCCCTTCCGGCCCTATCCAAGAGACTCGGTACTCCCATCCACACCCACCCCAGCCCCCAGTTTCTTGTTCCCCGGACGGAGTTCGCCTCCTGGGCCCAGGGCAAAAAGCATCTCCTGATGGAATCCCACTATCGCCGTCTTCGCACTGAACGAAACATTCTCCTCGACCCGAAAGGAAAGCCGGAGGGGGGGGACTGGAACCTCGACGATCAAAATCGCCGCACCTACCGCGAATTCGCAAAAGCGAAACCCACCGTTCCCCCTCTCCCCCCTCCCATCCAGGATCCGGTCGTTCAAGCGGTGGCCCGAGACGTCACCCGCCTTTTCCCCGGCCATCCCGGCCAGGCGGACCGGCTCTGGGTTCCCGTGACCCGGGAGGGAGCGGTGCAGTGGCTGAGAGACTTTATCCGGATAAAACTGGCGCACTTCGGCCCCTGGGAGGACACCATGGTCGAGGGAGAACCCGTTCTCTTTCACTCCGTTCTCTCACCCCTCCTCAATCTGGGCCTCCTGACCCCCCTGGAATGCATCGAGGCGGCCGAAAAAGCCTACCGGGGTGGAAAAGCCCCGCTGAACTCCGTGGAGGGCTTCATCCGCCAAATCCTGGGTTGGCGTGAGTTCATCCATGGCATCTACTGGCTCAAAATGCCCGGGTATCGGAACCTTAACTTTCTTAAGGCGGATCGACCCCTTCCCCGCTGGGCCTACAACGGCGAAACGGAGATGCGTTGCGTCTCCCAGGCCGTCCATGGCGCGATCGACCACGCCTACAATCACCACATCCAGCGTCTCATGGTCCTCGGAAACTACTTCCTGCTGGGCGGGTACGATCCAAAGGAGGTGCTGCGCTGGTATAGCGAGATGTATATCGACGCGTACGACTGGGTGATGGTTCCCAATGTGCTGGGTATGATCCTATTTTCGGATGGCGGCTTCTTTGCCACCAAACCCTACGCTGCAGGTGCCGCCTATCAGGACAAGATGGGCAATCACTGCGCCACCTGCCGCTTCGACCCCAAAAAGAAGGAGGGCCCGGATGCCTGTCCCTTCCACTTCCTCTACTGGAACTTCTTCGGGCAGCACGCAAAGCTTTTTGGCAAGAACCCGAGAATCGGTATGATGGTCAAAATATGGGAGAAAAAAACCAAAACCGAGCAGGCGGACATCCGGCAAAACGCCCTCCGCTTCCTCGACCAACAAAAGTAGGATCCTCCAGCCCTACCCTCCTCATTCCCGCCGCCCTTTTCTTCGGATTCCTCCTCGGCACGTACTTCGGACGGCCCCTCTTTTTTTCCGCGCCAACCGACTCAACCGGCGAAACTCCCGCTCCCGAATCCCCCCTTGTCACCTCCTCCAATTCGCCGAAAGGTTCGCCCCAGGCCTCCAAAACAGCCAGCCCGGCAAAAATGGAAACAAAGTGGGATGAAAAAACGATTCGTACACTTTCCCTGGCGGAGATCCGATCCCGCCTCGCCGAGCTGGGCACCTGGACCCCGGGGCCGCTTGCCGACCAGACGGAGCGCTGGCTGGTGCAACGCTGGGCTGCCCTCGAGCCCCAGGCCGCCTGCCAGTATGCCTACACCGCCGCCTTGCAGGGTGCGGACGAGAGCATGTTGATGGAGGCGCTGGCTCTCTGGACAAAGGCCAGTCCTGCGGCCGCCGCTCGATGGGCGGGAAATCTGGGCTCTCCCTCCCTCCGGGATTTATCGATCCGCACGGTCTACTCCACGTGGGCAAAAATCGACTCCGCCGCTGCCGCCCAAAGCATCTCCTCCCTTCGTCCCGCATCCGCCCGTGGCATTGCCAGCGCGGCCACCGCTCCTCCCCACGCGGGAAAAAACTTTGCAACGGCCATGCAATGGGCCCGTGCTCTCCCCGGCCCTCTCCGCGAAAAAACCCTGGATGCGATTCTGGGGGAGTGGACCCGTCGGGATCCCCCAGGCGCAGCGGGATGGTTGATCCAGCAGCCGGGGGATATCCAGTGGGCCCTGATTTCCAAACTGGCTGCGGATTGGGTGAGAAAGGATCCCGCGTCCGCCCTCTCCTGGGGATTGGGTCAATCCACGGAGGTCACCCTCGGCTCCAAACTGGCGGTCGGTCCGGTTCAAAGAAAGTTTTTCGAATCCGCTTTGGGCGCTTTGATTGGAGCCGACCCGCAAGGCGCCGCCAACTGGCTGGCCAGCCCCGTGGGGGAACCGTTTTTCGCAACCCGCATTGGATCGGTGGCGGGACGCTGGACCTCCATGGATCCTCTGGAGGCTGCCACCTGGTCCCTCTCCCTGCCGAAGGAATCAGACCGCAATTCGGCCATTGGTGCCGTAGCAGGGACATGGGCAAGAACCGACCCCCAAGCTGCGGGTCAATGGATTCGAACTCTCGCCGATCCAAAACTCAGGGATAATGCCCTCAGCGCTTACTGCGGCTCCATCTCCCCCTACGATGCCGGCACCGCCGCCCAGGTGGCGGTGGAAATTACGTCCCCGTCGAAAAGAAACAGTACCGTCATCTCGGCTGTCAAACGCTGGATGCAGTACGACCCCGCGGCCGCACGCGAGTTCATCCTCGGCACCCCAGCCTTGGATCAGGCAACCAAGGAAAATCTTCTCCGCTAAAATTCGGATTCCATGTGCTGATCGCGTTTCATAAACCGTACGGAGTCCTCTCCCAGTTTACTCCTGACGGCTCACCCAACCGTACCTTGGCAGAGTTTGGATTCCCAAAAGATGTTTATCCCCTTGGACGGCTCGATGCCGATTCGGAGGGCTTACTCCTCCTTAGCGACGAACCCGGCCTCAACACCCGCTTGCTCGACCCGAAAAACGCCCACACCCGCTGTTACTGGGCTCAAGTGGAGGGAGTGCCAACGTCGGCCTCCTTCGAAAAACTCTCCCGTGGAGTCCTGATCGGCGACCACCAGACCCTTCCCTGTCGTGCCTGGCTTCTGGAACCCCAACCCCAACTCCCTCCCCGGGATCCCCCCATCCGCGTTCGGAAAACCATTCCTGACAGCTGGATCGCCCTCGAGTTAACGGAGGGAAAAAATCGGCAGGTCCGCAAAATGACCGCCGCCATCGGCCACCCCACCCTCCGCTTGATCCGTGTCCGGATCGGGGATTTTGCGTTGGAAGACCTCAAGCCCGGGAAGTGGCGGGAACTATCCATGGCCGACCGTAAGCTCTTGCTCTGAGGCTTGTTTCATGTACCTGTTCGTGTATACACGAGTAGATGAAGACCATCACCTTGGATGAACCCGCTTACGCCCGCTTGAAGGCTTGGAAGAAGGGTGGCAACGAGTCCTTCTCCAGCGTGGTCAAACGGGTCGTGCCCGAACCCGGCACCCTCGGCTCTTTTCTCCGTTTTGTGGAAACCCACCAAACCGACCGTCTCCCCGGGAACGACAAGATGGAAAAAGCCATCACCCGGAAGCCAGGATCCAAACATAACCCATGGATCTGATTGCCGACACCACCCTGCTGGTGGGTCTTTGGAGAAAACAGTCCTGGGCCCAATCGTTCGCCAACCGAAACGCTGATCAATCCATCGGCCTCCCCTGGATTGTGTTGGGCGAGTTCTGGCACGGTGCCCAGAAAGCCAGACACGATCCGGAACGAGTCCAGCAGTTCCTGCAGATCGGTTTACCCATCCTGAACGCCGAACCCGTCATCCCCTTTTACGCCCGCCTCTGCTCCTCGATGCAGGATCATCCTTCCTACAAACTCATGGGACAAAATGATCTTTGGATCGCCGCAACGGCCCTCGCCTTCCAGAGGCCCCTGATCACGAGGAACCGAAGGCATTTTGACAAGGTCAAAGGTCTGCGTTTTCAGGCTCTTTTGGACGGATAACTTCCCCTTTGGCACGCATCGCTGCAGTACCTCACCTCGTCCCAGACCCGTTCCCACTTTTTCCGCCAGGCAAACGCCCGACCACACCTCGGGCAGATCTTTTCCGGCAGGTTTTCCTTCGCGACGCTTTTGCCGCCCCGACGCACAACTAGCGAACCGCGGCCCAGACCCGGTGCACGTCGTCGTGATCCTCCAGCGACTGCAAAAACGTCCCCACTTCCCCACGCGCCTCGTCGCTCAGCTCGGGATAGTTCTTCGGGACATACCCCTGCTCGCTCGTCACCACCGTCCATCCATTCTTCTTCAGCCAGTCCGCCACCCCGTGCACGGCGGCCCGTTCACTCAGGAACTTCGCCCCACAGGCATCCTCCGGAATGTCGTCGTTCTGGACATGGGTCAAAGCCTCCACCTCGTTCGCCCCCGCCTCGATCGCCGCCGCCTCACGATCGGTATCCGTCTTGGGATGATGGGCCTCCACGATGCCCACTTGATCGAACAGGAATTTATTGCTTCCCGAGGAACCCAAGGATCCAGCCTTGAAAAGGACCCGGATCTCCGGGGCTGTCCGGTTGTGGTTATCCGTATAGACCTCCACGATCAGAGGCACCTTGTGGGGGGCGTAACCCTCAAAAACCATGTGTTCCAGACTGTCTTTGCCGCCGCCGGTGCCGGACCCCTTCTGGATCGCCCTTTCAATGATATCCCGCGATACGCTCTCTTTACGGGCCCTCTCCAAGGCC
>RFMG01000186.1 GCA_009927835.1 Verrucomicrobiota bacterium
GGGGTCGTTAGCTCAATGGTAGAGCTGCTCCCTTTTAAGGAGTAGGTTGTAGGTTCGAGTCCTACACGACCCAATCTCCTCATGAATTTTCAACTCGAATCCCCTTACCCCGCCGCGGGTGACCAACCGGCGGCGATTGCCGGCCTGCTGAAGCGGCTGAAAGAGGGGGAGAAGCACAATGTGCTTCTTGGGGTCACGGGCTCGGGGAAGACCTTCACGATTGCCAATGTGATCCAGCAGATGGGCCTGCCCACCCTGGTGATGAGTCACAACAAAACGCTCGCCGCCCAGCTCTACAGCGAGCTGAAGGGTTTCTTCCCCCGCAATGCGGTGGAGTATTTCGTCAGCTACTTCGACTACTATCAGCCGGAAGCCTACATTCCGCGGACGGACACCTACATCGAAAAGGACTCCTCGATCAACGAGGAGATCGAACGGCTGCGGCTTTCCGCCACGACCAGCCTCTTGACCCGCAAAGACGTCATAGTGGTTGCCAGCGTCTCGTGCATCTACGGCTTGGGATCCCCGGACGACTATGAAAAGATGTTTCTCTCCCTGGAACCCGGGACAAGGATTCCGAGGGACGAGTTGTTGGCGAAGTTGGTGGAGATCCAGTACGAGAGGAACGATCTGGCCCCCGAGCGCGGGCAGTTCCGGGTGCGGGGCGATGCGATCGAGGTTCTCCTGGCCCATGAGGATGCGGGAGTCCGGATCGAGCTGCTGGGAGACCAGATCGACCGGTTGACCCGTTTTGATGCAGGATCGGGGGAGGAGATGGGACGGCCCCTGCGCGAGATCCTGACGCCGGCCCGTCACTATGTGACTTCCCAGGACAAGATGAAACGCGCCGTGATCGCCATCCGCAACGAGTTGACGGAGAGGATTGCCCAGTTCGAGTCGGCGGGAAAACTGCTGGAGGCCCAGCGTTTGAAGATGAGGACCGAATATGACCTGGATCTGATGGAGGAGATGGGGACGTGCAGCGGAATTGAGAACTACAGCCGCCATCTGACCGGAAGAAAAGCCGGGGACAAACCGGGAACGCTGATCGACTTCTTTCGGGACGACTTCCTTGTCGTGATGGATGAGAGCCATGCGACGGTTCCGCAGGTGGGGGGGATGTATGCGGGGGATCGAAGCCGGAAGACGGTTCTCGTCGAGCATGGGTTTCGCCTTCCCTCGGCGTTGGACAACCGGCCCCTCAAGGCGGAGGAGTTTCAGGCGATGGTGAAGCAGGTGATCTACGTGTCGGCGACTCCCGCGGATTTCGAGTTGGGAAAAGTTCGAGGCCAAGTGGTCGAGCAGGTCGTTCGTCCCACCGGGTTGCTGGATCCGCCCGTCCGCGTCCGACCCCTGAAGGCCCAGGTGGATGAGACCATTGCCCTTTGCCGCGAGCGGATCGCACGAAAGGAGAGGGTGCTGGTGACGACCTTGACGCGGAGAACGGCGGAAGATCTTTCGGAGTATCTGAGGGAATCCGGATTCAAATCCCGGTACCTGCATGCGGAGGTGGATGCGATCGAGCGGGTGGAGATTTTGCGTGAGTTACGTTCGGGTGAAATTGACGTATTGGTCGGCATTAATCTTTTACGAGAGGGCCTCGATCTGCCCGAGGTATCCCTGGTGTGCATCTTGGATGCGGATAAGGAGGGATACTTACGATCGGAGACCTCCCTGATCCAGACCGCGGGTCGGGCGGCTCGGCATCTGAACGGTGAGGTGGTGCTGTTTGGCGATCGGATCACAAAATCGATGAAGGCCCTGATCGATGTCACGGAGCGCCGCCGCGCCAAGCAGGAGGCGTATAACAGGGAAAATAACCTCGTCCCCCGATCGGCACTTCGCGGGGTGCAGGAGAGTCTGCAGACGATTGTCCGCACGGCGCGGGGAATTCACGAGAAGGTCGGCGGGGGAGGGGCGTCGGCCGATGCGCGGGAGGTGTTGAAGCAGTTGGAGGAGGAGATGTGGGAGGCCTCGGAAAAACTCGAGTATGAGCGGGCCGCCCTGCTGAGGGATCAGATTGAGGATTGGAAAAAAACGCACCAGCTGGGCGGTGTGGTGAGGGAGGAAAAAAAGAAACGCTTCCCGGGAGTTCGCTACGCGAGGCCGGGACGTGCTAGCGCAAGGAGCAGACGGAGTACGTTGGGATAGGGGCGAGGAGTTCCGAGCCTTTGGCCGAGGCGATTTCGAGGAGGGTGACGATCTCGATCAGTTCGCCTTGGCTTTGACGGAGAAGCGTGGCGGCTGAGGCGAGCTGGGTTCCCCGATGGAGGACATCCGCGACCAGAAGAAGACGGCATCCCGCGGGAATTTTCTGCAGGTCCAGCAGGGGCCCGCGGCTGGCGGGTTGGATGACGCTCAGGCCGCATCCTGCAAAATAAGCCAACGGCGCCGCCAGCGGCAGGGCGGCCGAATCGTACGCGATCACCCGTTCGATCCTGCGACGCTGGTATCGCTCATTGATATCGACGCAGGCAAAACGAAAGAGTTGGCCATCCTGATAGATGGCATCGGTGATGTAGTTGGGTTCCCCCGCGCGGCGCGCACTTTCGATGGTTCGGATTCCCGCGAGGAGCCTGTCGCGGGTGCTACGGAGGGCGGGTGATTTCATTCGCCCTCTTCCTGCCGGGGTTGATCCCCCCCCTGGGGAAGCGTCTCCAACGCGGTACGGAGTTTTTTGAGGGCCACGTTTTGGATCTGACGGATGCGCTCCCGGGTGACCCTGAATTTTTTCCCGATCTGCTCCAGCGTGGGAGGGGTTTCGTCCGTCAGGGGAAATCGCAGGGAGAGAATCGCCCTTTCCCTTTCATCGAGGACATGGAGGACGGTGCGGAGTTGTTTGATGAGATTCCGGCTCTCCAGGTCCTGGCCCGGCATCACCGCCGTCTCATCCGCGATCAGGTCTCCCAACTCGGCGTCCGCCTCATCTCCCACGAAGGCGTTCAGGGAGGTGGGGCGCATCGAGACCCGCCGAAGTTGGCTGATCTTTGCCGCGCTGACCCCGCACTCCTTGGCGAGCTCCTCATCGGTGGGCTCGCGGCCCAGCTCGTCGAAGAGTTGGATGGCGATCCGTCGCATTTTGGCGAGTTTGTCGACCAGATGGACGGGCAGGCGGATGGTTTTGGACTGATTGGCGAGGGCCCGGCGGACCGCCTGCTTGATCCACCAGGCCCCATAGGTGCTGAATTTGGTTCCGCGATGGGGATCGAACCGTTCCACTCCCTTCATCAGGCCGATATTTCCCTCGCTGATCAGATCGAGGAGGGGGAGGCCGAGACCGGCATAATCCTGGGCAATCTTCACCACGAGGCGAAGGTTGGCCCGGATCATCTGTTCGCGGGCCGCGCGATCCCCCCTCTTGATCCGTTTGCCGAGACGGTGTTCGTCCGCACGGGTGAGCAGGGGAATTTCCCCGATTTCGCGTAGATAGGCACCAAGAGCACCGTCGCGGAAATCGCTCATCCGGCAACAATGAGCGGTTTAGGCAAAAAGGGAAAGGGGAACTGGAGGACGAGCCGGCACGCTGCGAAAGGTTACTGTTTCAGAGCGGCTTGGGCGGCAGCCAGGCGGGCGATCGGAAGACGGAAGGGGGAGCAGGAGACGTACGCCAGGCCCAAGCGGTGGCAGAATTTCACCGAATCCGGCTCGCCTCCGTGTTCGCCGCAGATTCCCAGCTTGATGTCCTTGCGGGTCGAGCGGCCCAGTTTTACCGCGGTTTCCATCAGCTTTCCCACCCCTCCCTGATCCAGCACGGCAAACGGGTTTTGTCGGACGATCTCCTCCTCCTGGTAACGGGGGAGGAAGGAGCCCGCGTCATCCCGGCTCATGCCGAGGGTCGTCTGGGTCAGGTCGTTGGTGCCGAAGCTGAAAAACTGCGCGGACTTGGCGATTTCGTCCGCGACCACGCAGGCGCGGGGAATTTCAATCATGGTGCCCACAAGGTAGGAGAGCTTCACGTTGCGCTCCTTTTGAACTTGGGCAGCGACGTTGTGGACGAGGGCTATCTGGAGTTCCAACTCCTTCGGAAAGCCGACCAGGGGAATCATGATTTCAGGACGGACTTTGGTGCCGGAGGCCTGCACCTCGGCGGCGGCCTCAAAAACGGCGCGGGCCTGCATTTCGGAAATTTCCGGATAAACAATTCCGAGACGGCAACCCCGGTGTCCGAGCATCGGATTAAACTCGTGCAACTCCTTGACACGGCGGGCGACGCGGTCGACGGAGATGCCCAGTTTTTCGGCCAGATCCCTTTGCGAGGCCTCGTCGTGGGGGATGAACTCGTGGAGGGGGGGGTCGAGAAATCGGATGGTGGCGGGCAGGCCTTTCAGGGCCCGGAAGATTCCGGCGAAGTCGGAGCGTTGGGCCGGGAGAAGTTTGGCCAGCGCTTTCCCCCGTTCCACCCCGTTTTCTGCCAAAATCATTTCCCGGACGTGATCGATCCGATCGCCCTCAAAGAACATGTGCTCGGTCCGGCAGAGTCCCACACCCTCCGCGCCGAAGCCACCGCATGCCCCACCTGGTCGGGCTGATCGGCGTTGGCACGGACCTCCAGCGTTCTGCGTTGATCGGCCCACTGCATCAGCTGGGCAAAGACCCGATAGACGGGACTTTCGGCGGGGGTGAGATCCCTATCGATCAGGACGCGAACGACGTCGGAGGGGGAGGTTTTCACCTCTCCGGGGAAGATCTCCCCCGTGGTGCCGTCGATCGAGAGAAAGTCCCCCTTGCGGAAATTTTGGCCCCTCACATGGAGGGTGTTGGTGGCGTAATCGATCTGAAGTTCGGAGGCGCCGCAGACGCAGACTTTGCCCATCTGCCGTGCCACGAGGGCGGCGTGGGAGGAGACTCCACCGCGGGCGGTCAGGATTCCCTCGGCGGCCAACATGCCCCGGATGTCTTCCGGGCTGGTTTCAACGCGCACCAGCAGGACCTTTTCGCCCCGCTGGGCGGCCGTTTCCGCCTCATTCGCTGAAAAATAGATTTTGCCGGAGGCAGCACCCGGCCCTGCAGGCAGTCCCCGGGCGATGACCTGGGTTGTTTTGCGGGCCCGGGAATCGAACACGGGGGCGAGCAGTTGGCTGAGGGAATCGGCGGGAATGCGCCGAAGGGCATCATCCGGCTTGATCAGCTTTTCCTTCACCATTTCGACGGCGATACGGACGGCTGCAAATCCGGTTCGCTTGCCGTTGCGGGTCTGAAGCATGAAAAGACGACCCTGTTCGACGGTGAACTCGAAATCCTGCATGTCGTGAAAGTGACTCTCCAAGGTGTGGCGCACGTCCTGGAGTTGGCGGTAAACCTCGGGCATCTCGACCTGCAGCTGGAGAACGGGCTCCGGGGTGCGAACGCCGGCGACCACGTCCTCTCCCTGCGCATTGAGGAGAAATTCCCCGTAGAGAACCTTTTCCCCCGTGGCCGGATCGCGGGTGAAGGAGACGCCGGACCCGCTGTCGTTGCCTGTGTTGCCAAAGACCATGGCCTGGACGTTGACCGCGGTCCCCCACTCGTGAGGGATGTTGTATTTTCTGCGGTAGATGATCGCCCGCTCATTGTTCCAAGATCCAAAAACCGCCCCCACCGCGCCGCGGAGCTGGTCGCGGGGATTCTCGGGAAAGTCTTTTCCCGTGCGCTCGCGGATGAGCGTCCGGAACCGATCGGTCAACGTGCGAAGGGCGGCGGCATCCAGCTTGGTATCCGAGACGTGGGGATCCCTAGGGAAGAGCTCTTGTTTCAGCTCCTCGATCACGACCTCAAAAGGTTCATGGTCCTCGCCGGCCCTTTTTTGGACTCCCATCACCACATCGCCGTACATCTGGAGAAAGCGGCGGTAGCAGTCGTAGGCAAAACGCTCGTTTTTGCTTCGTTCCGCCAAAGCACGGACGGTACGGTCGTTCAGGCCGAGGTTGAGGATGGTGTCCATCATCCCGGGCATCGAATCGCGGGCTCCAGAGCGGACGGCGACGAGCAGGGGATCCTTCTCATCCCCGAATTTCTTGCCCATGGCGGTCTCCAGCTTTTGGATCGCCTCATCGATCTGTTTTTCGAGAGCGGGGGGATAGGTGCGTTGGTGGTCGTAGTAGTAGGTGCAGACCTCGGTGCTGATGGTGAAACCCGGGGGAACCGGGAGGCGGATGCGGGTCATTTCCGCAAGATTGGCTCCCTTGCCGCCCAGGAGGGCTTTCATTTTGCCGTTCCCGTCCGCCTTTCCGTTCCCGAACGAGTAAACGTATTTTGGGGCCTTTCGGGTGGGGGATTTTTTCTTTTTGGAGGATTTAGATTGGGTCGGCATGACGAAAAGTGAGCGTAACGGAATGCCAGTTTGAGGCGGGTTTGGCAAGCTTGATCAGGTCGAGTCACGGCTCAAGGCAGCGGCCTTGGGGCGGGATTTCCAAGAGGACTCCTGGAAGGCGAGGACTTTCCTGAGCCCATCCTGCGCCAAGGTCAGAAGGGATTGGAATTCTTCGCGGCTGAAATCGTGTTCCTCCCCGCCTGCCTGCACCTCCACCAGGCGACCTGTGCCTGTCATGACGACGTTCATGTCGACTTGGGCATCCCGGTCCTCAGGATAATTGAGATCGAGAAGGGGGAGATTGTCCAGAAGGCCGACACTGATTGCCGCAACGGGAGTCCGAAGGGGATCGGTGTTGATTTTTTCGGAAAGTTGAAGCCGCTCGATGGCCCGGCGGAAGGCAAGGCAGGCACCGGTGATGGCGGTCGTGCGGGTCCCGCCGTCTGCGGAGAGAACATCACAATCGATCCACACGCTGCGGGCTCCCAGGGCGGTGAGATCGGTGACCGCACGCAGGCTGCGCCCGAGCAGCCGTTGGATCTCGGTCGAGCGGCCGTCCACCTTTCCCCGCGCGGAGTCGCGGGGTTTCCGGCTCGAGGTGGATGCGGGCAGCATCGAGTACTCGGCGGTCAGCCAGCCTCCCGGCACGTTCTGCTCCTTCATCCAGCGGGGGACTGCCTCGTCCACGCTGGCGGTGCAGATCACTTCGGTTCTTCCACATTTGAGAAGGACCGACCCCACGGCTTGGGGGGCGATATCCCAGGTGCAGGAGAGAGGCCGGAGATCGGAGGGAGATCGGCCATCGGCTCGCGGGGTGCTCATCGGCAGGCATCCTCGGTTGCACGGAGGGTGTTGGAAAGCAGAAGCGCAATGGTCATGGGGCCGACGCCTCCGGGGTTGGGGGTGATGGCAGCGGCGACGGTTTTGACGGAGGGAAAATCAACATCCCCGACAAGACGATATCCCCGCGGGGAGTTGGGGTCGGGGATCCGGTTCACCCCGACATCGATGACAGTGGCTCCGGGTTGGACATGCTCTTGGGTGAGAAAGAGGGGGCGACCCAGAGCTCCGATGAGGATGTCGGCTTGCCGCGTGATGGAGGGGAGGTTGGGGGTGCTGGAGTGGGCGAGCGTGACGGTGCAGTCGGCATGGACCGCTTTGCGGGCAAGGAGGACGGCGAGAGGCCGTCCCACAATCTGGCCGCGACCAACGACCACGGCGTGTTTTCCCTGGGTGGGAATTTTGCCGAGGCGGAGAATTTCAAGAATTCCCGCCGGGGTGCATGGGAGGAAGCCGGAGGGGTCGCCCAAAAGAAGTTTTCCAAAGTTGACGGGGTGGAAGCCGTCAACATCCTTGGCGGGTGAGACGCGGGCGTAGACCTGGTCGTTGGGAAGGGTCGAGGGAAGGGGGGATTGGATGAGGATTCCGTGAACTTTGGGGTCGGCGTTGAGGGAGTCGATTTCGGCGAGCAGGGAGGAGAGAGGGGTGGATTCCGGAAGCACAAGGGTGCGACTCGAAATGCCGACCTCCCTGGCGCGGGTTTCCTTTCGGGAAACATAGGCACGGGACGCGGGATCCTCGCCGACGCGGATGAAGACAAGTCCGGGGGTGATGCCACGTCGGAGAAGGGCGGAAACGCGGGTCGCCGTCTCCCGATGAATCTGCGAAGCAAAGGCTTCTCCATCGAGGATACGGGCAGACATGGAGTCAGAATGCAACGAACCGGGGAAAAGTGAAAGAGGGAAGAAGTTTTTCCCCGTCGGAGCAGGGGGAGGCGGGGAGGGCAGCGAATTTACGAAAAGAGCGGGATGGGTTGTCCCGGAGGGGGATGAACGATTTCCATTTTTGGCCGCTGAAGCGCCATCTGGGAGGCAAACCAAGACTGGGCCTCGGGATCGCCATGGACGAGCAGGACGCGGGTGGGTTGGATTTCCTCGCAGGCCCAGCGGAGAATGTCCTCGCGGGTCGCGTGGGCGGTAAGGTCGAAGTAACGGACTTCGCAACGGACGGGCAAGGTTCCGCTTTCTCCCCACTCCACCTGTCCGCCCTGGCCCGCTTGGCGGAGAAGTCCGGAGGGGGAGGTGGGATCGGTGTAGCCGACAAAAAAGATCGAGTCGTGTTCGCGGGGAAAAAAGAGACGGGCGATGGAGTGACTGGTGGTGTTCGGGGTCATCATACCGGAGCTCAGGAGATAGATGTGTCCGCCCCGGAGGCGCATGCTCGAAAGGCGGCGTGGATCGAAGGTTTCAGGTTGGGCCTCCGGGATGAGGCGCAAACCTCCGTGCTGGCGGGGGTTCAGGGTGCGCTGGCGGTCGTAAACCTCGGTCATCACTCGGCCGAGACCCCCGATAAAGATGGGCGCCTTGGGAATTTTTCCGTCGATCCGTGCCTGGTGGAGAAGGGCCAGAACCTCCTGGGTTTTTCCCATGGCAAACACGGGGATCAGAACGGCCCCACCCCGCTCAAAGGTCTGTCGGATTCCGGCGAGGAGGCTTTCCTCGAAATATGCGCGATCCTGGCCCGGAACAGCCGCCTGGGCTCCGCGTGTCGTCTCCATAATCAGGGTGTCGAACGGCCCGGGGGGATGTTGGCAGGGGAGCATCAGCGTTTGACGCTGGAGGTTGAAGTCGCCCGTGTAGAGGGCGCGATGATTCCCGGCGCGGATCTCCGTCATGACGGAGCCGGCCACATGTCCCGCATCGTGCAGGACAAACTCGAACTCGGAGGAGTCGACCCGGATCGGGCGGTTGAGATTGGCGAGTTCCCAGGTGACGGCGCTGTCATCCACGCCGCGGTGAGTGTAGAGCGGGTATTCGGTGCGGCCGAGTTCACGGCGTTGGCGGGTCATGACGTTGACCGAGTTGTGGAGAAGAGGTTCCGTGAGAGCGGCTGTGCCGGAGGTCATCAGAACCTTTGCTCCCAGGTGGGCGGCCGTCACAAGGGGAAGGGAGCCGATATGGTCGTGGTGGGCGTGCGAAATGAGAATGGTTTCGAGGTCCTCGGGAATCTGGTCCAGAAGCGGGGTCGCGTCCCAACCGTCCTGCCGGGGATGCATTCCCGCGTCCAGGAGAACGGAGTGTTCGCCTGAGCGAAGGAGGTAGGAGTTGGCGCCGATTTCCGGGGCACGCGTCAGGTTGGTGAAAGTGACCATGAAAAAAAAGGCGGAGAGACGGAAACGGGCGTCAGCGATTGCCCCGGAGCTGCATCAGAACTTCGGAGGGTAGCTGGTTGTCGGAAAGCGTGGCCCGACCGATCAGCCAGTCGCGGAAAATTTCGCTGCGGCGCTGGTTGAGCAGTTGGGCGGAGATTTTGGGCAGGGTGGAGGCGGTTGCCTCAGGCGAAACGGGATCCCGTTGGCCGAGGTAGAGGACCACGATTTCGCGCTCGGTCCGGATGGGGGAGCTCACCCGCCCCGCCTCCAGTTGTGTGACGGCGGCGCGGATGCGGTCCGCGTCCGGGAAGGTGAGAGGCTTCTCATCGGCCGGAGAAAAGGTGGGGAGTGCGCTGGGGGTCAGGCCTGAGGATTTTGCTATGTCATCCCACTTTTGGCCCTGCGCCATGGCTGCATTCGCTTTTTGAACGAAGGTCTGGGCAAGTTGGCCGGCCATCTGGAGCCGAGCCTGCTCCATCCAGCGGGTGCGGACCTCGGAGGTGACTTCGGAAAGCGGGCGGGTCCTTCCCGGGATTTCCTCGCGAAGGTGGAGCACGAGAAAGCCGTTCTTGGAGGGGAGGTAATCGCTGACCGGCTCCTCTGCGGTAAGGGAAAAAGCGGCTGCGGTCAATTTGGGATCGGTTTCGCCGGGGAACGGGGTGTCGGAGGGGGAGAACGGCCCGTGGGTGCGGATCGGGAGTTTGGCCTCCGTGGCCTGAGCCGCGAAGTCGGGTCGCGTCTTTCCCTCGGGTAGGTTGAAAAATTTCGAGGTGAAGGCAAACGCGGCCTCTCCCGCTTTGGCACGTTGTTCCTCCGAGGTTCCGGCGGCGACGAATTCCACCAGCTCCACCGTACGTCGGGCGGGGATGGTGAAGTCCGCAAGGGAGGATTTGTAGAAGCTCTCAAGCTCCTCGGCCTTGGGCTCGGGAGGGGTGAGTTTGGAAGGATCCCATCGGACAACTTGAGTGTGGACGGGGCCGAAGAGATGTTGGAGGCGGCTTTCGGCCTCCCCAGGAAGAACGAGTGCGGTGGAAGTCAACGTGCGAATCAGGGTGTCGGTGCGGACCGAGTCGAGGACCGACTGATTGAACCGTTCCCCGCTGTACCCTTGGGGGGAGAGGAAATTGGAGTTGAAGCGCTGAAAAATTTCGGGATCGTACGCCTGATTTTTCTGGAAGAGGGGGTTCTTCTGGATGGCGGCAACAAGTTGACTGGGCTGGGCATCGATGCCCGCGAGATCGGCGGCCTGGACTTGGAGGAGACGGATCCATGTTTGAAAGTTGAGAAACTGGTTTTGCTCGGCAGAGGGGATCCGTCCCGTCTGAAGGGTGACCTCGAGGAGAGCTTGGCGTTGGGCTGCAACAAAGTCGTTCAGGGTGAGGGAGCGACCCCCGATCTTTCCCAGCACCTGGGTGGCTGGATCGCGTCCGCCCTTGGGAGTCCAGTTGCCAAAGAAGATAAAGGAAACTCCGACGATGGCCAGGAGGACGAGGAGGAGGCCTTTCAGCTTGTCGTGCAAAAAAGTGATCATACTCCTTTTTGGCTTGCTAGGGGGGGAGGAGGAAAGCGCAAAATCAGGGCGATGCGATGTCCTATTTTCCGTTGGGTGGGGGTTCTGCTGCTATTGGTTTGCTGGGTTCGGGGAGAGGATCAAATTCGCCTGAAGAGCGGGGAGGTTTTGAAGGGTCAGGCGATGAAGTTCGACGAGGGGTCGATGACCTTGACCTTCAAGTTTGACCAGGGAACGCTGGGTTATGCTGCGGCCGATTTGGCGGAAGTGACGCTGGAGGAGCGCCCCGGAGTGGCGGAGGGACGGCAAGCCTTGGCGAGTGGGAATTGGGAAGGTGTGGTGACCCACTGGAAGCCCGTTGTGGATTTATTGGTCGGGGTGGATAATCCGTGGGTCTTGGAGTGCTCGGGGGGGTTGGGGCAGGCGTACCTGGCCCTGGGAAAGGTGGCGGATGCGGAAACCCTCTATGGAAAGATGCAGAAGTTTTACTCCCAGGGACCGGCGGGGCTCCGGGCGGCGATTGGATTGGCGGAAGCGAGCTCCGGCCGGGATGCGGATGCCCTTTTGCAGAAGTTGCAGGGTTTGGAGGGGCAGTTGAAAGAGGGATTACGGCCCGCCCGGAGCGACCGCGAGGCCTTGGCGGAGTACTATTTCGCGCGCGGGGGCGCGTATGAAAAGAAGGGGGATGCAAAAAAAGCGCTGGAGGATTATCTGAAGGTAAGCACGCTCTACCCCGATCCAGCGGCTTTGGGACAGCGGGCACAGGCAAAAGCGGAGGCGCTGCGTCAGGCAAACAAAGACCTCGTCACGGAGTGAGTACCTCGCGTAGTTTTCTGAAAATGACGAAAAGTTCATTCAACAAAATCCACTCCTTTCTGCTTGTTGCTTTCCTCTGGGTTCCCACCCTGCTGGCTGAGGGGGAGGGAGGAAAACCCGCAAAGACGGCATGGCAGATTTTTCATGAGGGAGGAATCGTGATGTGGATTCTCCTCTTGGCCTCGATCCTGATCATGGCGTTTACGATCGAAGCCTTTATTAAAATCCGGGTGGGGCGCCTGGCTCCCGCGGCTGTTTTGGCCCAGCTGAAGGATGCGATCGTTTCTGGAAATTATCCTTTGGCGTATCAGGTTTGTGCCGCCAATCCCTGTTATCTGAGCCGAATTGTGCAGGCAGGCATCGAGCGGTTGGGGCGTGGCCGTGAGGCGGTGGAGCAGGCGGTGGGGGACACCACGGCCAAGGAGCTGAACGGCATCAAGGCGAATATCCAGTATCTTTCTGTCATCGGGGTGGTCAGCCCGATGGTGGGGCTGACGGGAACGGTCATGGGCATGATCAAGGCATTCGAGACGTTGGGCTCCTCCGGCGCCGCCGATCCGAGCAAATTGGCGGGAAACATATCGGAGGTGCTGGTGGCCACCGGGGCGGGTCTCTTTGTCGCGATTCCAGGATTCATTTTGTACTATGTGTTCCGGAACCGGATCCAGACCGTGTCGGTGGCGGTGGATTCGGAGGTGAACCTTTTGTTGGAGGACGTCCCTTTTGAGCAGCTGACGGGGTATCGGGTGAGTGATTATCTGGGGGCAGCGGCGGCCGCGTCTGCCCCAACCGCCTAGCCGAGGGAGTCGTGCCATGTCGAGGCACGGGAGGAAATTCAGCGTTCACACGGCCGGTGGGGAGGAGGATCCTGAGTTTCAGGTGGCTCCGATGGTCGATGTTCTCCTGGTCCTGCTGATGTTTTTCACGGCCACGACCACCACCGAGATCAAGAGCCAGATGGCGGATTTGACCCTACCGGAGGCGCAGGAGGCCAAGGACCGGGAGAAGGGGGAGGGGCAGTTCACGGTGAACATCAATAAAATGGGCGGATTGGAGGCACTGGGACGAAGCGGCCTGGAGGAGGCCACCCTCTCGAAGTTGATCAAGGATGACTACACTCTGGTCAAAAAACTGAATCCGAACGCCAGTTACCGCGTTCTCATTCGTGCCGACAAGGATCTGGGATGGGAAAAGACGAAAGTGGTGTTGAAGGCGGCCGCGGCAGCCGGGGTTGCGAACGTGGTGTTTGCCACCACCAAGGGAGGCAAAGGGTAACGGAATGGCCGGCGGAGGATCCAGCGACGGGGATTATGGGTTGCAGATCGCGCCGATGTTGGACGTGATGTTTGTGCTGCTTCTATTTTTCATGGTGATGGCGGGAAAGCAGGTCAAGGAGGCGGAGTTGGGGGTCCAGGTTCCGGGAGCCTCCAGCGCGACAAGCACGGCAAAAAGTCCCGTCACCCTGAGGGTCGGCCCCGACGGGGTGGTCACTTTTAACGACAGTGCGATCGACGGCCGGGAAGACCGGGAGATGCCGAAATTAAGAGGAAGGTTAAAAGCCCTGATCGAGGCCTCGCCTGATCAATCGGTCATCATCCGGCCCAATGAAAAGGCTCCTTACCAAAGGATCATCGACGTTCTGAACGCCTGCGGGGCCGAGCGTGTGAAGAATCTGACGTTCGGCGGGTAGGGGCCTACGCCCGTCCCATATACTTCTTTTCCCGCGTATCGACCTTGATCAGCTCGCCCTCCTTGATGAAGAGCGGGACCTGAAGCTGGAGCCCGGTTTCCATCTTTGCCACCTTCATGACATTGTTGGCGGAGTCGCCGCGGACACCCTCCGGCGACTCGATCACCTTGAGAGTGACGCTGGCAGGGGGTTCGACGGAGACCGCCTTGCCCTCGATAAACAGGATTTCGCAAACCATGTTCTCGGAAAGGAACTCCTTCACGTCCTCCACCAGCTCGGGGGTCAGGGTGAGATTTTCGTAATTTTCCGGGTTGAGGAAGGTGTAGCCGGTGTTGTCGCTGTAACTGAACTCCCACTTATCCCGCGAGACATTGACGGTCTCCAGGCGCTCGTCCGAGGCGAGACGATGATCGGAGGACTGGCCGGAGCGGAGGGAGCGAAACATGGCCTGAACAAAAGCCCGCTTGTTTCCCGGGGTGCGGTGCGTGATTCCGAGGACGATGAAAATGTCCCCGTCCTTGCGGACGGCCATTCCTTTTTTGAGATCATTGGCGATTACGGACATAGCGACTTCTCCTTTTTTGTGTTGGGTTACAATAATCTGAACCGGGTCAGATCCTGTGAATCCACCAGGCCGACGGGACGATGGGCGGCGTCGACCACCACGAGGTCCTCGATCCGATGGGTTTCAAAGATGTGCAATGCCTTGGCGGCCAAACTGCCCGACGAAATGCTGATGGGACGCCGGGTCATGACGGCTGCCAAGGGGCGCTTGCCGATCCCGGGATCCTTTTGAAATCCCCGAACGAAGTCCCCGTGGGTGTAGATTCCGGCAAGTTTTCCCTTTCCATCGACCACGAGGGCCGCCCCACAACGTTTTGCGGTAATTTGGGACAGGGCCCGGGCCACCGAGGTTTTTCCCGTGCAGATGGGAATCGATTTGCGCGGGCGCATGATGTCCTGAACTGGAAGAAGGAGATCCCGCCCGATACTTCCCGCAGGGTGAAGTTGCGCAAAGTCCTCCCGTCGGAAACCGCGGCTTTGCAGCAGAACCATGGCCAGTGCATCCCCCATGGCCAACATCGCGGTGGTGCTGGAGGTCGGGGCAAGATTCAGGGGGCAAGCCTCCTGTTCCACGGAGACGTCCAGCACGACATCCGACTGTCGGGCGAGGTTCGAGCGGGGATTCCCGGTCATGGCCAGGATCGGGACACCCTGCCGCTTAATGAGGGGAACGACACGGAGGAGTTCATCCGTGTTGCCGCTGTAGCTGAGAACGAGGATGAGATCCTTCCGAGCCACCACCCCGAGGTCGCCATGGACGGCGTCCACAGGATCCAGGGTGACGGAGGTGGTTCCCGTGCTGGCGAGGGTGGATGCGATCTTATGGCCGATGTGCCCGGATTTACCGATTCCCGTGACGATGATTTTTCCCCCGTTTTCGAGCCGTTGCTGCATCAATCGGACCGCCTGGAGGAAGGAGGGACCCAACCGACGGCGAACCCGACGAAGGGCCGCGATCTCGATGTCGAGAACCCTGCGGGCTTGTTGGACGGAGCGGGCGGCGACCATAACGGGAAAGAATATGCGAGCGGTTCCCGTTGGGCAACCCGCATAAGGCTTGAGACACTCGACCCAAAAAGGCACGGTAGACGGATGGCATCCTGGCCCGAACTCTTTCTTGCGCTCCGTTTTCTTCGCCCCCGCAGAACGTTTGTTTCGATCATCACGCTGCTGAGCTGGCTGGGGGTTGTGGCGGGAGTGCTGGTGCTGATCGTCGTTCAATCGGTCATGCGCGGTTTTGAGGATGAGCTGACAAGAAAAGTCATCGGTTTTCAGTCGCATTTGACCGTGGCCGGTCAGTCTCCCTTACCTGATCCGGCGGGGCTGCTGCAGGTGATTCGGGAGGAGCAAGGCGTGGTGGGTGCCACCGGTTCGGTTCTGGGGCCGGTTCTGGCGGAAACACGGGGACGGATCTCGACTCCCCGGATCAAAGGTTGGGATGCGGCGACGGCGCCCTCCGTTTTGCCCCTGCCCGATTGCCTCGTATCGGGGAGCTGGTCTCCCGGTCCGGATCAGGTGGTGGTGGGGTCGGAGTGGGCGAAACTGAACCGGGCGGAGCTGGGGGCTGAGGTCAACCTTCTCGCCCCCCAACAGTTCAAGGATGTCATTGCGAGCAAGGGAGCGGGGGCTGTCCCCAAAAAAATCCCTCTGCCCCGGACCTTTCGGGTGGTGGGAATTTTCACCACCGGAATGTTCGAATACGATTCGGAGTATCTCATCACCGATTTGGCGACGGCGCAGGAACTTTATGCCGTGCCCAACGAGGTGCACGGTATTGCCATCCGGCTTGTGGATCCCGCCCAAGCGGGGGAGATCGCCAATCGACTGAGGGCCAAACTGGGGCCGGGAATCCGGGTCCTGACCTGGATGGACCACAATCAACGCCTTTTTGCCGCCGTGGCGGTGGAGCGAAGAGTAATGAGTTTTCTCCTGTTTTTCGTCATGGCGGTGGCGGCGTTGGGATTGAGCGGCACGCTGATCACGGTGACGGTGCAGCGGGCAAAATCGATCGGA
The DNA here is from genome assembly GCA_009927835.1 of Verrucomicrobiota bacterium. Classification (GTDB taxonomy): domain Bacteria; phylum Verrucomicrobiota; class Verrucomicrobiia; order Methylacidiphilales; family Verrucolacustridaceae; genus Verrucolacustris. The sequence goes on from RFMG01000186.1 coordinate 16,034, forward strand.
ATTCTGGCGGCGATCGGTGCGACGCCGCGACAGATCGCCACCCTCTTCACGATGTACGGTGTGGTCGTGGGGATTTTGGGTTCGTTGGCGGGTGTGGCGGGAGCTTGGGTCGTCCTGGTGAATCGCAACGGGTTGAGTCACGGGATCGGCCGACTGACGGGGCAGGACCTTTTTCCCGCGGAGATCTACCACTTTTCGGGACTTCCCGCGCGGTACGATGTTGGGGTTTTTGTCGGGGTGGCGATGGCGGGACTGGCGTTGAGCGTCCTCGCGGCCCTGGTTCCCGCTTGGGTTGCCTCGCACAGCGAGCCCGCCGCCAACCTGAGGAGATCATGAGCGCCCCACTTCTTGAAGTTCGTCAATTGCGAAAGGGGTATCGGCTGGAAGGCCGGCCCCCGCTTGAAATCCTGCACGGCATCGATTTTTCTTTGGACGCAGGGGAGTGTCGGCCCGTTTGTGGCCCCTCGGGCGCGGGAAAGTCCACTCTCCTTCACCTTTTGGGAGGTCTGGAGGAGCCGGATGGAGGCGAGATTTTCTGGAAAGGGGAAAAAATCAGCGGCCAGACACGCAGCCAGTGGGCGCGTTGGAGACGCGGTGCGGTCGGATTCATCTTCCAGTCGTATCATCTTTTGCCGGAGCTGACGGTGGAGGAGAACGTCAGGCTCCCCGCCATGTTGGCGGGGGTTTCCGTGGGGGAACGGTGGGAGGATCTGATCGATCAGGTGGGTATGACCCTGCGAAGGGACCATCTTCCCGGAGAACTTTCGGGCGGGGAGCAGCAGAGAGTGGCGGTGGCCCGTGCCCTGGTTCTCGATCCCGACCTGATTCTGGCGGATGAACCGACCGGAAACCTCGACGCGGCCTCGGCCACCGCGGTGCTTGATTTGCTTGTTCCGATGGTCAAACAGAGGCAAAAATCACTCCTGCTTGTCACCCATGACGCTTCGGTGGCCGCGAAGGTGGGGGTTCCCCTTCGGTTGCTGGATGGCAGGTTGGCAAGCTAAAGCATGATCATCTACATCGACGGGAAATTTTATCCGGAGGAGGAGGCGAAGATTTCGGTCTTTGACCACGGACTGCTGTATGGGGACGGGGTCTTTGAGGGGATTCGTGCGTATGAGGGGCGGGTTTTTAAATTGGAGGAGCATCTGTCGCGGCTGGAAGATTCCGCCAAGGCGATTTTGCTCAAACTGCCGTGGAGTCGCGCGGAGATTCGGGATGCGGTTCTGGCGACCTGCCAGCGCAACAGGATCCGATCGGGTTATCTGCGGCTGGTCGTGACGCGCGGGAAAGGATACTTGGGGCTCTCGCCGGACCGGTGCAAAAGGCCGACGATCATCATCATCGCCACCGATCTGGAGCTTTATCCCGAGAAATATTACAAGGAGGGGCTGAAGGTGGTGACGGGAGCCACCTGGCGCCAATCCCCGGCCGCGCTGGACCCCGGCATCAAATCCCTGAACTACCTGAACAACATCTTGGCCAAGATCGAGGGACAGCAGGCGGGCGCGCAGGAGGTCATCCTTCTCAATCCACAGGGCATGGTCTCCGAGTGTTCCGGCGACAACATTTTCTTCATCCGGAACGGAGCTCTGGTGACCCCCAAGCTTTCCTCCGGGGCCTTGAATGGCATCACCCGCGCGACGGTTCTGGAGATTGCACGGCAGGCGAAGTGGGAGACCCGGGAGGATGATGTTCGGCGGTACGATCTGTTCACCTGTGACGAGATGTTCCTGACCGGGACCGGAGCGGAGATTGTCCCCGTCGTGGAGGTGGACGGTCGACCCATCGGGGACGGTCGGCCGGGAAAGAGGACTGCAGATCTGATGAAGCGCTACCGCAAGCTGGTGAGCACGACCGGGACCAAGATTCCCGCCTGATCCGTGGACTGTCAGAAGTGCGCCTCCCGACCCGCCACGGTCTTCATGACCAACGTGATCGGAAATGACCTGAAGCGTCTGGACCTGTGCGAGGAGTGCGCCAAAAAAAGCGGAACCATCCACTCCTCCGCTTTTTTGGCGGGGGAGGTGCTTTTGCAGGTCGGGCTGGGATCGGAAGACCTGTCCACTCAGTGTCCCAAGTGCGGTTACCCGCTGGACAGCCTGCAGAAAACAGGCCGGTTGGGATGCGCGACCTGCTACGAAAAATTCTCCGCCTCGCTGCAGGAGGCTTTGACCGAATCCCAGAGAGACACGCTTCACCGCGGGAAACGTCCGGCCCGTAAAAAAGCGGGCAGGGAAGAGTGGGAGGCCGAGCTCCAACAGCTCATTGCGATGGAGGATTTCGAGGGGGCGGCCCGGTTGCGGGACCAGTTGGCCCAAAAAAAACCGCTCTCCCCGCGCCGAACCAAACCCGAATGAAGGTTCCCCTCGGCTGGTTGGGGGAGTGGTCCGAGTGGAAGGGGACGCCGACGGAGTTGGCGGATCTGCTTACCCAAAGCGGGACCGAGGTGATCGGCATGAGTTCGACCGGTTGCCAAGCAAAGGGGATCGTGGCGGCGAAGATTCTCGAGAAGAAGCCCCACCCCAACGCGGATCGTCTGACCGTATGTCGGGTGGACGATGGCACGGGGCCGAGGCAAGTCGTGTGTGGAGCGAAAAACCACAGCGAGGGCGACATTGTTCCGTTGGCGAAACCGGGGACCGTTTTCCCGGATGGGATGACCATCAAGTCGGCCAAACTTCGGGGGGAAACTTCGGAGGGAATGCTTTGTTCGGGCAAGGAGTTGGGATTGGCCGACGATGCGGAGGGTCTTCTTCTCCTGCCCCCGACCACGACCCTGGGGGTGGCTCTCGAGAGCCTGTATCCGGGGGAGACGGTGATCGAGGTGGAGATCACATCGAATCGTCCCGACCTCGCCTCGATCGCAGGTTTGGCGCGGGAACTTTCCGCCCTCGGGGTGCCGTTGAAATCGCGTCCGCCCACTCCAAGCAGCCCCGAAGGTGTGCTGACCGGTTGGAACGTATCGGTGGAGGAGAGGGAGTTGTGCCCGAACTACACGCTGACCAGTTTTCTCGTCCGAACGGGGGTGGATTCGCCCGAGTGGATGAGGAAAAAACTGAATGCGGCCGGTTTCCGATCTCTCGGCTTGCTGGTCGACGTGACGAACTTCGTCCTTTTGGAATTGGGGCAACCGGTCCATGTCTTCGATGCGGAGCGCTTGCAGGGGAACACGATCACGGTCCGCAGAGCGAAACCGGGGGAAAGCTTGAACGGTCTGGACGGGGGAAAACATACGTTGAGTCCGGAGGATCTGGTCGTGGCGGATGGAAAGGGTCCGGTGGCCTTGGCGGGTGTTGTGGGTGGAGTGGAATCCTCCGTGCAGCCCGGGAGCCGAAAAGTTTTGCTGGAGGCAGCCTCCTTTCATGCCGGAACGGTGAGGCGCACAGCACGGCGACTTTCCATCAGCACCGAATCTGCCAAGCGCTTTGGCCGGGGCGGGTTAGACCCGCATCTGGTCGAGCGGGCGAGGCATCGGGTGGTCCAGCTGCTCCAGGAAACAGGTGCTTTGGAAAGGTATGAAGGAGTTCAATCCTCAGGAACGCCGGTGGTTTCCACCCCGCCGCCCGTTTCTTTGCACTGGGAGCGGGCGGGAAAAGTTTTGGGCCTCAACATCGATCGGGCTGCGTTGAGTCAGCGTCTGGGGGCTCTGGGTTTTCGTGAGGAGAAAAGTGGATGGGTTGCGCCCTCTTGGCGTGCGGACGTGCGGGAAGAGATCGATCTTTGGGAGGAACTGGTTCGCCTTTCCGATCTGGCGGGAGTGCCTTCGACATTCGACAACCAAGCGGAGGGGCGTTCCGAGGAGGACCGGGCGAATCTTCTACGCAGGCAGGTGCGTAGTTTTCTGGTGGAGAGGGGTTACAGTGAGGTTCTCTCCTCTGCCTTGGTTCGATCGGAGGAGGTTGGTTCGGTGCGACTTCACGTTTCCGCTGGTCCGGATGCGGTGGGATATCGACGAAGCCTTCTGCCGGGATTGGGGCGGGCCGCGGCGAGGAATATCTCCCGTGGGCAGGCCGACCTGAAACTTTTCGAATTGGGCCGGATTTCTGGATCGGGCGGGCAGGAGGAGATGGTTTTGGGATTGCTGGTCACCGGACGCGAAAGGATGGTGGGTTGGCAGGAGGGGGAGGTTCCGTCGGACCGATTCAGCCTTCAGGGGATCTGGCAGGAGCTGGCGAAACGGTTTCCCGGCTGGGGGCAAGCGGCGACGGTCCGTGAAATGAGTGCGGCCGAGAAAAAGTCGGCAGGGGTGAGGGGAACGGTCTGGTTGGCGGAGGGAAAGGTGCCTCCCGCAACACCCCACGTCGCCTCGTACGAGCCGTTGAGCATCTTTCCGGGGATCCAACGGGACCTGGCTCTGGTTCTGCCGGAAAAGATCACGTTCGCCGAGGTGGAGAAAGCGATTCGGGCGGTGGCACCTGCAGAGATGGAGCATTGGGTGGTGTTTGACCGATTTCAGGACAGCACGGGGACGAGGGTTCCCGTGGGATTTTTGTCACTGGGTTGTCGCTTGCATTTTCGGTCAAGCACGCGCACGTTAACGGAAGAAGAGGTTGGTGGCTGGGAGAAATCGATTCTCCAGTCCCTGGCCACCCGGTGCGAAGCCAAGCTCCGGGCTGTTCTTTGATCGATGAGTTGGTGTTCCCGCGCCCTGCCTGGAGCGTGTGACGGACCAATTTTTTTCAACCGATAAAATTAAAAAACGAGGCCCAACCTTAATTCGAATACGTCATGCCTTTCTAGGAAGGCGGACGCGAAAGCGGGAGTCTCAATTTCTGGAGCATTCCAGGGTCGAAAAAAGTTCTCCTAGCGCCCGGGTGGGGCGTGTTTTTATGCAGCTAGGGCAACTTGCCGGCCAACTCCCGGACCTTGGGAAGGTTGGCCAAAAGGTCGGCAATGGCGTCATAGCGGCCTGAAAGGAGTCCCTGCTGTGCGCTGGCCTTCAGGGTGACCGGGAAAGAAAGTTTGCCTGCGGTGACGTTCAGTTTTTCAAGGTCGATTTCCACCGGCGTCCCGGGCTCGGAGCCGATGAGCCGGGTGAGGGCCTGCAGATCCTCTTTTTTGGCCGACACACAAGGGAGTCCGAGTGTCGTGCTGTTCCCAAAGAAGATTTCCGCAAAGTTGCCTGCGATCACCGCCTTAAAGCCCGCACGAACGATTGCCTGAGGCGCGTGCTCCCGCGAGCTTCCGCAGCCGAAGTTCATGCCGGAAACAAGGATGGTGGCCCCCTGAAACTTGGGTTGGTCGATCGGATGATTCTTGGATTGGCCATCCGGTGTTTGACGGATGTCGCGAAAAAGGAATTCCCCCAGGCCGTCGAAGGTCACACAGCGCATGTAACGGGCGGGGATGATCCGGTCCGTATCGATGTCGTCTCCCTCGACTGGGACGGCCCGACCCGAGACTTTCCGAATGGGGGAGAGGGACATTTCAGTTTTTGGCAAAGACTTTGCGGGCGTCGCTGACCTCACCCGTCACAGCGGCTGCTGCAACCATCACAGGGCTCATGAGGAGGGTCCGTCCAGTCGGGCTGCCTTGCCGACCCTTGAAGTTTCGGTTGGACGAGGAGGCACAGATCTCGTCGCCCACCAGCTGGTCGGGATTCATGCCGAGGCACATGGAGCAACCCGCCTCGCGCCAATCGAATCCTGCCTCTCGAAAAATCTTGTCGATACCCATCTCAGCACAGATTTTGCTCACTCCTTGGGAGCCGGGCACGGCGATGGCCCGGATGCCAGGAGCCACTTTGCGTCCTTTGAGAAATTTGGACGCTTCCACAAAGTCGGAAACACGGGCGTTGGTGCAGGAACCGAAAAAGGCGACCTGGATCTTTTGTCCTGCCAGTTTTTGGCCGGCCTTGAACTTCATGAACTCGAGGGCCTCCTTGGCCGAGGAGCGGTCGG
>RFMG01000115.1 GCA_009927835.1 Verrucomicrobiota bacterium
AAATTGCATTTGATCCAGTCCGCCCCCGCCTCCACCGCTTCCCGTAAAAGAGCACCCCGACTATCCACCAAGACGGTGACTCCTTTCTTTTCCAGATCCCGAATCAGTTCCCTCCACCAACCCTTGGGCCACCCGATCGCCGAACTCCCCGCCACCACCCACCAGTCCCCTGGTTTTAAATGTTGCACCCAAAAATCCCGTATTTTTTCCCAGCCGCTTTTCCCGACTTTTAAATCTTTGGCAAAGAAATCGATTCGCTTCGCATCCTTCTCCACCAAAGACCATCCCTGCCTCATGCCAGCCCGAACGGGAATCTGGAGAACTTTGACCCCTTCTTTTTTGGCATGCCCAATCCAGTCCTTTCCCTCCGCCCCGCATTCGCAGATGACGGATATGGCCGGCACTCCCCATCGGGTCAGTTGCCGGGCCACGTTGTGCCCTTTCCCCCCGGCTGATGAAACGATCCTGCTGCTGGGGGCCTCGATCTTGGTCTCGAAAACCGGATTCGGCGTGTAGCACCAAACCCGCCCGCGGCTCCGTTTCCCGCGGATCGGCATCAGGCGATGTCGATCTCCTTGGCGAGATAAACGTCCTGAATGGCATTCAGAATCTCAATACCATCCTTCAGCGGCTTTTGAAACGCCTTGCGGCCGGAGATTAGCCCCATGCCCCCGGCCCGCTTGTTGATCACGGCCGTCTTCACCGCCTCGGCAATGTCGTTCTTGCCGGAAGCCCCGCCGGAGTTGATCAGGCCCGCCCGGCCCGCAAAACAGTTCAAGACCTGGTACCGGCAAAGATCGATCGGGTGATCCGAGGTCAATTCGGAATAAATTCGGGGATCGGTCTTTCCATAGTCACTGCCCGCCATTTTGAGGGCGAGATACCCGCCATTATTTTCGGGAAGCTTCTGTTTGATGATGTCCGCCTGGATCGTTGTCCCGATGTGATTGGCCTGACCCGTCAAATCGGCCGAAAGGTGATAGTCCTTCTCCTTCGTTTTGAAGGCCGGATTTCGCAGGTAGCACCAGAGAATCGTGTACATTCCCAGTTCATGCGCGATCGCAAAGGAGCGGGAAATCTCCTCGATCTGGCGGCCCGATTCGGGAGAACCGAAGTAAATCGTTGCCCCAACCCCCACCGCCCCCATGTCGAACGCCTGCTTCACGCCGGCAAAAAGTTTTTCATCCGCCACGTTGGGATAGGTCAGCAGCTCGTTGTGGTTGATCTTGAGGACGAACGGAATCTGATGGGCATATTTTCTGGCGACCGCACCCAGCACTCCCAAGGTCGATGCGACGGCATTGCACCCCCCCTCGATGGCGAGTTTCACAATGTTTTCCGGATCGAAATAGTCAGGATTGGGGGCAAAGGATGCCCCGGCCGAATGCTCGATCCCCTGATCCACAGGAAGGATGGAGAGGTAACCCGTCCCGCCCAATCGGCCATGACGGAAGGTGGTCTCAAGATTTCTTAACACGGAGATCGAGCGGTCGCTGTCCCGCCAGACCCGGCTCACAAAATCGGGCCCGGGAAGATGCAGGCGTGTCTTCGCCACCGTTTTACAGGTATGCCCCAAGAGGCTCTTTGCATCCGATCCCAGCTCTTTTTCAATTTCTGAAAATTTCACAAACCATAGAATCCCTTTTTTCCGCCTTGGGGTCAATCCCTCGCCCCTTGCCCGCACTTGCCCATACCCCGGATTCCCTACATTCTGTTCGGATGGTTCGTTGGCTTTCTTTGGTCATCTTGGGTCTTCTCCTGAACGGCAGCGGCCTCTCTATTCTTGCTTGGGCGGCCTATCACAAGTTTTCCGGCAGCGGGGAGTGGTTCTGGTCCGGAACCCTTGCCTTGGCCCTTTGTAACGCAGGCGTCTGCTGCGTGGTGGGGGCAAAAAAGCCCGGAAACTCCCCTCTCTGAATTCCCACCCCCACTCCCATCCGACCCCCGATTACGGCAAGGTCGATCTCGTTCCCTACAATGATTCCGAATACCTCCGCTGGTCGGAGGGCTTTGCCTTTCGCCGTCGCCGCGAGCGCCAACGGGAGGGCAAGGTCCGGATCGAGCCGGCGGCCCTCTCCGTCATCAGCTTCGCCGCAGAGTTCGGAGTCCGCTCCATCCTCTCCCGTCACTTTCATCTGGGAGAACGACGCATTCTCCGTTACCAGGACCCGGAACATGGAGATCAACTTCGGGGTCGGCACCGTTTCCGGGAGCTGGATGCCGTCGCCTTTTCCGGAGGCAAAGCGACGGCCGTGTTCGAATTCAAACTCAGCGGACTGGGCTCGGCCTCCGCGGTCTCCCGCGCCGCGAAACAGCTCCGCTCCGCCGCCGAAATGATCCGGCAGGGATACGGCCACACCCCGAAGATTGCCGTCGTGCTCATTCATGCCGGCGAGGGTCACCCCGATCTCGGCAAACCCGGAGGTCGGTATGGGGTCCGTCCTGTTCCGCTGGAAAAAGTCCGTCTCGATCACCTGCCCGACCAGCCCATCCCGTGCTTCGTTTTTTCCATGAAAGAGGCGATCGATGAGGCACGACGTATCGGACACGAGGTGGATCATGAACTGGAGCGCCGGGCCGCCCGCGAGGGCAGGCACGGACTCCACTCGGCAAAACCTCGCGGGCTACGCCTGCCGGCACTTCCCATGGGCGAGCTTCTCACCGCCATCGGCTGGATGACCCGCGGGTTGGTTCGGGCCGTCACCCACGTGACCCGCAAAGTCACGCGCCGACACACCCCGGCTCACCTTACGCCGTACCGCCGACGCCGCAGGGGCGGGAGAGGCAGGCGCCGGTAAACTTCCTTACCGTGTGTTGACGTTACAGACCGGCAAGCCCTTTCGCTTAAGGGAGTCCGGCTCGGACGTGTTGAGGTCTTCCTGGCTGGTCATCTGGATCTTTTCTCCGGCCAATGAGACCACGTCCACTTTGGTGACTCCATCCGCATGAGCCGAGCTGGACACCCAAGGCGCAAATGCGTGCCACCAGAGCCCCGCCGCCACCAGGGCCAGGAGCAGTTTCGTCATTGGATCGGTTCGAAGGGTCAGGTTTTTTGTTTTCATTCCCTTGGCTTATCCGATCTCCAGCCAAAATCACGACTCGATTTGCCACCCCCGACCTCTATCCTCAAGTCATGAACCCGATCCTTCCCCTTGCCCTCCTTACCCTCCTCCTCGTTCCCTGCCTCGCACAGGAGACGAACCCCGCGGCGCGTCTGCCGGCCACCCCACCCCCCGCCTCATCCAATGCGCCCGCGGCCGCCCCGTCGGATGAGGAGATCATCGTGGATCAAGGGGTTCAGATCTGGAAAAAGGGCAAACCGAAGAAAGCGTATCGCACCTTGGGTTTCGACCGACTCGAACGACAAAAGGGATTCTTTGCCGCCCAAAACAAGATCGCCCGCGGCGTCCTCGCCCGAAAAGGCAACGCCGCCATCATTAACTCGATTCAAAACTCCATCCGGGCCAATTACGACCTCAACACCCAGGTCGAGCAGCTCGATGGCATCGACATACGCTACGAAATCATCCTTTTGCAGCCGTAACGTGCGGCCGCTTTTCCTCCACCTTCTCCTCGCGGGCATCGTGCTGGCCCCTGCGGCCCGCTGCCAGGTTGTGCCCGTTCAGGCCAATATCGACGCCCAAGCCCAGCGCCGGATCCAGCAGCAGGCAGAGCTGGCCCGTCGGCAGCGCAGGATTGAGGACCATCTCCAACGGATCCTTCCCGCACTCGACCCGAAAAATCTATCCGGCCCGCAAGGAAACCGGACCACCAGCAAGGCCTTGGCCGCCCTTTTTTCCCTTCAAACCGAGGGGATTGCCCCGCGGGAGGCGCTTCGTCAGGCGGCCGACTGCGCCGACCTGCCCGTGCAGACCAGCCGGGCCGCTATGAACTATCTTTTGAACTGCTGGGATGCGAATCAAAAAAAAATAACCGAATCCATCGCTCAAAATATGCGCTCGGGGGAGCCTGCCCCCTTTTCCATCCCCCCTTACCAGCCGTGAGTCCGCACTCCCCTCCTCCCCGGGGATTCCAGCTCTGCTCCCTTCCCACCGGACCCGCCTGGATCCGCCCCGCACTCAGGCAACCCATCCTGACCGCATGGCAGAAATTGAATCCGAAGATACCCCTTCGTCACGCCGCCCGCCGCCATCCTGAACATCGTCTTTTTCCCGGACGCGCACCTGTAGTTCTTCTGCCGATCCCCCGTACCAGCGGGGTCATCGTGCGTCCCTGTGTGCATGGAGGTCTTTACGGCCAGTTCACAGGCGACCTGTATCTGAAGGCGCACCGCGCCAGACGTGAAATCGAGCGTGCCTCCCTCCTTTCGGAAAGAAAAATCCCCACTCCCCAAATTCAGGCCGCGCTTTTTTATCCCGTCGGTCCCTTCTGGAGGATCGATATCGTCACCCCCTATCTCCCCGAGAGCCGTGACCTGGCCTCCTTTCTCTCCACCCGCCCCAAGCCCGAGGCCCGTACCCGGGTTTTTGCTGCCGTCCGCCGGCTGTTTCAGCTCTGCGCCAGCCAGGGAGTCCTTCATCCCGATATGAATGCCCGCAACATCCTCTTGGCCGGATCTTTCCGGAAAAATCCCCAAGCCTGGCTCCTCGACGTGGACACAATCGTTTTTGGGACTGCATCCCACGCCCAGGTTGAAAAGGCCAACCGGGACCGCCTTCTCCGGTCTCTGATGAAGCGCGCCAGGTGCGGGGATCTCGGCTTCTCGGAAAAGGAGATTCCCTCCCTCTGGCGGCAACTCTTCCCCCGATCATGAACCTTTCCGCGGAATCCCGGATCTGCATCGTCCTCCTCAGCGCGGTTGGAGACGTCGTCCATGCCCTTCCCGTCATCAACGCCATCAAACGCCATCGACCCAGGGCCCACATCACGTGGCTCCTGCAGGAGGCTGGGGCCTCCCTGCTCCAAGGACATCCTGCCGTGGATGAAATTCTGCTCTTGGAACGAAAAGCGGGTCTGGCCGGCTTCGTCAAAATGGCGATGGAGCTTGCCGACCGGCCATTCGACGTCGTCCTCGATCTCCAGTGCTACTTCAAAGCCACCCTGCTGACCGCCCTTTGCCGCTCTCCGGTCAAGATCGGTTTCGACCGTGCACGCGCCCGCGAATTCAACTGGCTGGCAACCAACATGAAACTTTCTCCCCGGCCTCTGGCCCATGTGCAGGATCATTTCCTCGAATTTCTCGATGTCATCGGGGTCCCAAGGGAACCGGTCGAATGGAACATCGGACCGTGGCCCTCGGAAAAAGAGTGGCAGGCCCACTTCTTCCGCCATCTCCCCGGCCCACGGGTTGCACTCGTCGCTGGGACCAGCAATCCCCGGAAAGATTGGACACCCGAATCCTGGGTGCGACTGAACGATTCCCTGCAAGGTCAGTTCGGGCTCCGGACCATCCTCGTGGGCGCCCGTTCGCCCAGGGAAATCGCCCTCGGAGAAAAGATGCTCCAAGAGTGCATTCATCCCCCCAAGGAGGCTCTCGGTTGCGGCTTGCGAAGACTGGTGTCAATCCTCGACGGATCCGATCTTGTCATCTCGCCTGACACCGGCCCTCTCCACCTCGCCGGTGCCCTAGGAAAACCTGTCATCGGTCTCTACGGGTACAACAGTCCCGCCCGGGTCGGTCCTTGGCGACAGGATCCCCGACTCCTGATTGATGCCTTCCATGATCCGGGGGAAAGCCCGCAGATGACCTTCCGGCACCGGCCCGGGAGAATGTCCCGCATCACAGTGGAGGATGTTTTGGCCAAAGTGGAGATCTGGAAAAAAGAATTCTCTCAGAAGCGGTAGTAAATTTCCGTGGCCAGGGTCCACAGAGAGCTGGACGCGGGGGAATAAAGCGTCTCCTCCAGGATGTCCTGGCTGGGATTGGTGGACAAGGTTGTGCCCGCTCCCCAGGCAAAGCGTCCCTCCCCGCGCCAGACCAGCTCCTCCGTGATGTTCACCGCCAGGGTCAGGGTATAGTCGTAATAATCCCCGCCACTGAGCCGGGTGCTCTGCGGGAGAACATAGTTGCTCGTGTGGACATACTCCGCTCTTCCCGTGAGCGTCACGGGATCGATCAGTGTCCAGGTGGAATAAAGCCCCGTGGTCACATAGGTGGTGGGGGCTTCGATCCCGGGGGTTCCCGTTCCGGATCCACCCGTCAGGTTGAACGTCAGGTTCCACCTCCCCTCGGCGAAGGAGGGCGACCACTGCCCGATCAGATTCCAGGCATAGTAGAAATTCTGGTCCAGGGAGATACGCGCATTGGATCCGTGGGTGCCCCAGGGGGAGATGTAAAATCCAGGCTGCAGGGTGGCGTTGCCCCCCGGATTCTGAATTTTGGCATAGGACATGATGCTGGCCTCATCCCCGGTGCCGAGACTGGCGAGGTCGTTGCTTTCGCCCGAACAGTTGGCGATCCCGGCGGCGATGTCGAACAGCGGATCGGGACTGAAAATGGCCAGGATGCCGATGTTGTCCTGGGGCATAAAGGCGTCGGCGATGCCAAAGGTGATGCAGGGATTGTCGGGCCGCCAAATGGTCTCATATCCGATGACCGCCTGAAACTTGCCCACCCACATCTCCATCTGGGCATCGGGAACCCAGAATTTGGCAAACGCCTCCCCCACATAGAGGGAGCTGCTGTCGGGTCCGTTGGGCGAATTGGCGGTTCCGGCCGCCGCGTAGTAGGTGGCATCCTCGCCCAGCATGATTCCGGCCTGGAGCCCGGCTTCCAGGGAATTCCCTTTGGTCAGGGGTTTCTCCAGCCGGAGCCACAGGGCGCTTAAATTGAAGTCCCCCCTGGGGATCGTGTCGGTCGGAAAATCGATCGGGCTGGCGGCGGTTCCGGGTCCGAAATTATAGAGATAAGTCCCATCAACATACCCGGTGAGTTTCAGGTTCGCCTCTTTGGGCAAAGTGGGCTCGGCAAACTGCTCCTCCCGCACATCCCTCTCGGGAATGACTTGTTCCTCGGGTGGCTCCATTTGCCCCCAGGCCAGACCCCCGCAGAAAAAAACCAGGACGGCTCCAAGAGTGGACTGGACGGGAACAGCCTTTTTTTCTATCTTCTGCCCATGAAACATGGATGGATTCTTCTAGCCTTCAGCCTCTTGACCGTCACGCTTCATGCCGAGCCTGCCAATGAGAAACTACGTTTTGAATCGGACACCAACGGCATGTCGAAGGAGGAGGTCAAGATGTACATGGGGCGCGACCCGGACCAGGAGATCACCCCTCACCTTTGGCGCTACTCGGGGAACTGGAGTTCGAAGAAATTTGGCGAGGGTATGGATACCTACAACACCGTCGATCTCTCCTTTGGCATGCTGACCGACTCCCACAAGTACGGTGTCACCGGTTACTATTGGAGCGTTCAGTAGTTATTTAGGGAATCGATTCTTGTCTACTCTTACGCACCCACTCACAGACTCGTAAATTGCTTGGATTCACTCTGTCCGGTCCAGAAAGGGTCTAGCCCCCGCATAAATAGTAACGCCTTGTTGGATTTTCTTGAAATTACCTGATGAAGTTTTGACATCAGTTCCATTCTGCCAGAATGAAAGACGATTTTGACAAAACTCTCAAACCGCTGGGCCAAAAACCTCTCGACCAGTCGTGTCTTGCCCCCTTGCCTGGCGCCGCGGAGCACCAGAGGTTTGCGGTGGCCTGCGCCTAGGTCCTCGGAGCCCCCTTGACCACCCCATGCCGTCTTGCGAGGAGTGGTGGGCGCACTGCGTCAACCTGATCCGCTCCCAGCCGGAGGGAAAAGTCCGCCTTTCCTCCCCCTCCCCTGAAAGGTTTGTCCTGCGCTAGGGAAGGCCAGGAGAGCTTCTTTTTACCCCTTGCAAGGAATCCTTTTTCGGATACATTGGAAGCATAAAAACCACGATTGATATTCCCGAAAAAACCCTCAAGGACGCCTTGAAATTCACCAAGGCCAAGACCAAGCGGGAGGCGGTGGTGTCCGCCTTGGAGGACTTTAATCGTCGCCAGGCGATGGCGGAACTGACGAAATACTCCGGCACGTTCACCAGCCTCATGACCAACGACGAGATCGAGGATCTCCAGGCCCGGAAGTACCGCCGCTTCGACCCCAACTTCCGCTTCACCAGCCAGGAGGAAAGCCGGCGCTTTGCCCGCCAGCTTAAACGGGAAAGGGAGCGCGGCCAAAAAGCATGCGGCTGATCGACACCTCCTGCTGGGTCCACCAACTTAGGAAGAACGGCAACGCCGAGATTCGGCAAAAGGTTGAATCCCTGCTGCGCGCGGGAAAGGCCGGATGGTGTGCGCCGGTCCGCCTGGAGCTTTGGGCGGGGGTGGGCCGGGATCCGGAGGCGGATGTCCTCCGGTACTACGCCTCCGTTCTCCCGGATTTTCCGGTCGAGCCGGAGGTCTGGAATCTTGCGGACACCCTCGCGATCCGGGGTCGCCGCCGGGGCAAATCCGCCCCCTCCATGGACATTCTTATCGCGGCCTGCGCCCGCCATCACCGGGTGGAGGTGGAGGCGGATGACGAACACTTCAATTGGTTGATGACCGTTTAGACCTCCTTGCCCGTCCGCTGGTCCATCGCGGCGCCTCCCCGGTGCAAAACTTTCTACCAGATTCGCTTCAACCCGTATTTTTCAAAGACCGGATCGCTGCTTAAGACCGTGCTGCCCAACCGGCGGGCCTGACAGACCTGGATCCGATCAAAGGGATCGCGGTGGATTTGCTCCAGGGCCTGGACGGCCGCTGCATCCCCAAGCTCGAGTCCAAGGAAATGAAATCCGTTCCGCTCCACCAGCCGCGGAAGATCTTTTTCCAGGTCGTAGGCCAGCTTGAGTTTACCGAGCCCCACCTTGATCGCGGCCTCCCACACCGAGGCCAGACTGATCCCGCAGGAAGCGGGTTGTTCCTCCATCTTCTGCCGCGCGTGGCGACCAAACCCATCCCTCCCCTCAAAAAATCCCACCCATGCGTTCGTGTCCAAAAGATACTTCACATGTACTCTTTGAAATCCTCCAGCGGAGCATCGAAGTCCGGAGCCATGTAGAAATTCGGGCTCTTGGCACAACCAAACTTCGCCTTTTTGGGTTCCTCTGCCGCCGAAAGCTGAGCGACCCGCTTACCCCGGCGGGTGATGTAAATCTTTTCTCCCTTTTCCACCGCATCCAAAAGCCGGGACAAGTGGGTCTTCGCCTCAAACGCCCCTAGCTCTTGTATTCTCATATCCAAAAAACTAGTTTAACTAGTTGTATTTGTCAACTGATTTTAAATTGGGGTCAGAGGTCGGTTACCCACCGCGTCGCCGCAGAGGTACCGGGTCTCCGGGTGCAGGAAGATGAAGTCGTTCGAAAGGCCATGGTCTTTAAGGCCTTTTACCAACTCGGGACAGATCGGGTTGTGACTCAAAGATTCCTCCGTGCCGCTGGCAGAGTGACCGTGTAAAATATCTAGCGTCATTGAGATATTTTGCTCATTTTGATGAGTAATTTGTTTGATCCGCCGCAGCCCACCTCGTGATTTTTTTGAATCAAAAGCACGGATATTCTTTCAATATGTCTTGTGACCAAGGGCGCCTGTTCCCAGGATAGTTCACGCCGGTTGCGAACTTCCATGCCCCCTTCCCCCCTTTCCCCGCCCGCGGTTCCGGACCATATCCCCATCCCCAGAAAGCTTTGTTACGCCTCCGGCGCGATGGCCGACAACCTGATCATGAACGCCTTCTCCTCTCTGGTGCTGCCGGTTTACAACATCGCCCTGTTCGTCAATCCGGTGTTACTGGGATGGGCCGTGGCGATTCCCCGGTTCTTCGACGCGATCACCGATCCCATCATGGGCAGCATCTCCGACAACACTCGTTCCCGCTGGGGTCGCCGTCGCCCCTATATCTTTGCCGGGGCGATCGGTTGCGCGGTTCTTCTTCCTCTGCTGTGGATGTCTCCGTGGAAAGGCGAGTGGGGCGTTTTTACCTGGCTCACATTGGTGGGCATCCTGTATTTCCTCGCCTACACCGTTTTCATCATCCCTTACCAGGCCCTCGGTTTTGAGATGACCACGGACTACGACGAGCGGACCCGCCTGCTGGCCTGGCCGAACTATCTGGGAATGACCCTCTCCTTCTTTCTTCCTTGGCTGCCGCGGATGATCGAGTACCAGGGGTTTGGCGGAGCCGTCTCTGGTGCCATCTATGTCAGCCTGGGGGTCGGGGTCGTGATCCTCATCACGGGCATTCTCCCTGCCCTGTTCGGCCGGGAAATTGCCGGGGCTGCAGACCAACCCGCCACGCCGTTTTGGGATTCCCTCCGGCAGGCCGCCAGCAACCGCGCGTTCGTCATTGTGGCCTTGGCAAACGTCATCGTCTTGGGTGGGCTCGCGACCATGGTCGGTTTGGGCCTGTATGTGAATATCTTCGTCCTCTACGGAGGGGACCGGGCGGCCGGCATGGCTCTGAGCGGGGTGGGGGGGTCCGTCTATGCGGGCGTTTCCTATCTGAGCGTGCTGTTGGCAGTGGCCATGAACACTCGGTTGGGCAAAAAAGTCTCCGCCCAAATTTTGCTTAGCCTGACGCTCCTGGGGGTCTCCAGCCTCTGGTTCACCCTTCGCCCGGAACTTCCCTACCTGCAACTGGTCTCCACGGTCATCATCGGGCTGGGCCTCCAAGGCACCTGGATGACTTTTTTCACCATGGCCGGGGACGTCTGCGAGGAAGATGAGCTTGTGACCGGCCTGCGGCGGGAGGGGATCTTCAGTTCCGTCGGGGCGTTCTCAAGAAAAATGGCCGTGGCCGGCGCCGCCATCTTTAGTGGTTGGGTCCTCCATGCGGTTGGCTTCGATGCGGAAACCGCCGCCGGATCTGGGTTGACGCCGGAGGTGAGCCACAACCTGAAAGCCGCCTTCGTCGCAGGCCAGGCCCTGGTGTGTCTCGCCGGATTGGTCCTGATCAGTTTCTATCCCATCACCCGCGGCCGGGCCATCGAAACCCAGAAAATCCTCGCGGCCCGCCGCCGCCCGCATCCCGAACCCACCGTTTCGCGTTAGCGCGCGCCGGCGGTCTCCGCCCGCAAAAGCGCCACCGGACCCAACAGCCCCGACGACTCCATGACCGAGTCCGGCTTGAGGGGGTTCTCCGTGGTCCAGGTGAGCCGTTGCGCCGCCGGCAACCCCGCATCCCCGATCAGGCGGTTGACCCAGAGGTTCGCCACGGTGATTTCCAGATCGTTGCGTCCCGCCCGCAACGCCCCGTTGGCCTTGACCTCCCAGGGCGCACACCAGACCACGCCCAGATCCTTACCGTTGAGGCGGACCCGGGCCAGGTTTCGGACGGTTCCCAAATCCAGAAAGAAATCGGGCCCCCCCGGTTTGGGTTCCAGGTTGCCGGGCAGGTCGAAACTTTGGCGGTAGATGGCCCGGCCCGAGTAGTATTTAATTCCGGCCTCGGCGGAGTCCTTCCAATCCACCAGCTTTTCAAAAGTGGTTTTTTCCGGCCCGCCCCACTTGGGATCAAAACTCACTTCCCAACTTCCCGTCAGGGCCAGAACCTCGCGCCGATCCGTAAAGTTTTTGGCCGGATCGCGGCCGGGATTTCCGGGCTGACGAAAGACCAAAAAATAGGATTCCTCGGGCGAAAAACGCAGGGGAACGGACGTCCGCCCTGCCGTCACGCTGAAATCGGACAGCGTCCGGCGCTCGCCGCTGACCGGGTGCCACAGCTCCGGCAACCGGCCCGCAACGCGAAAGTCGCAGACCGCCGCCACCGGCTGGTTGGTGCGGTTGGACAAAAAATAAATCTCCGCCTCCGCCGTGCGGCGGTGGGTGTAGCGGATCGGGCCGGTGCTTTCAAAGTCGGGCTTCCGTCCGCCGGCAGCCAGCTCCTGGGCCAGCACGTCATACGGCGGATACGAGACCGAAACCACCTGTTCCAGGCGGCCGGGGCGGCCCCAGGGTCCCCCGCCCAGCGGAACCTGAACCGTGGCCGGTTCCAAACTTCCCGAGGAGGGAGACGAAACCATCCACGTGCCGTCGGTTTGCCAGCGCAAAACCTCCCCTCCCCCCGCCTGAATTTCCAAGGCGGCAATGAGCCCCGCCGGACCGGGCACCCCGTTGCCGGCCTCCACCTCCAGTTCGTTTTCCCCGCCCCGCAAACGGCCGGCGAGGCTGAAGTCATACAGGGCCGACCATTTGTCCCCCCGCCCGAGCTCCACCCCGTTCAGCCGGGCAAGGAACGTGTCATCGGCCGTGAGAAAAATCCGGCCGGAAGCCTCCGGCAACGGATCGGGTAACTTGAAATTCAGCTTGAAGGTGCGGCTGCCAGGCGGGGCGAACAAGGCCTGGGCGGAGGACTCCGCCGTCCAGATCCATTGGGCACGCTCCAACGGATGAGGTTCGGGTCCGGTGGGGTTGCCTGCGCCTGTAAAGCCCGGGTCCCACTTGACCCGCCCGCCGCCCCAAAGCCGCTTGGCCAGTTTGCGGACTTCCGCATCGGCTTGGGGGAATCCGGCAAGCCCGGGCGCTTTTTGCGGGGGCGGCCCCACCACCTTCACCCCCGCGTCCGCTAGGTCGGAGATTTTCTGCAACAGGGGCAGGGACATCGTGGCCACCTCCGGCAGCACCAACAGCTCGTAGCTGGTGCCCTTAGGAAAATGAGTCTTCCCGTCCTTGGCTTGCGCCCGGGCGAGGAAGGTGTCGGGGGCGCAACCATCGAAATTATAGCCCCGCCGGTCCGGCGGGCTCCCCACCGTGGCCGACGGCGGCGGACGAAAAACGTGGGGAGCACCCTCCGGCGTCAGAAACAGAATATCCGCGACCGCCTCCCCTTGGCGGAGGAGAAACTGACAGCGGCTGAGGTAGAGGTGAAAGGCCGAGGACAGGTCCCACCACGTCTGCGTACGATCCCAGTGGACGCCCCAAAGCCACATCCCCATGCCGGGGAACCGGTCCAGCCACGGTTGGTGCTGGAGGCGATGGACCGCGATCCGGTTGATGCCGGCGGCCAGCGCCCAATCCCCCAGATTTTTGATATTGCCCGGGTAGGCTCGCCAGTCCTCCCCCGGATTGGAGGTGAAGGATTCGGCCGCGACGATGGGCTTGCCCATGGTGTGGGCGATAGAGGCAGCCTGGATCACGCTGAAACTGCCGTCAAAATTCCCGCCGAATCCCAGCCACCAAAACTCGCCCATCGGCACATCCGCCAGGGCGCCGAGGCTCAGATCCGCCGTCGGGTTCAAATCATAAAACTCCATGGAGAACTCGAGCTTTTTTTGGTGCGCCCACTCCCGCAACGGCAGGATGGAGTTGGAAAACACCAGCTCCTGCGCCGTCTGGCGAACATCCCACAGGAACCGCTCCGTTTTCTCGACACTTTCCACCGCCCGGCCGGTGAAGGCGGGCAGATAGGGCAAAGGATCGTACCCCCGCAATTTTTTGAATTCGTCCCGGAAATTTCCCGACCAGTTCTGCGATCCCATTTCCCAGCTGTCAAAATGGACCGCCGCCCAGCCCCCCCCGTCCCCCGCCGGTTCGCCCCCCGCCGCCTTCCAAAGGGGATCCAGAAAACTACGCAGATGCAATTCGGTGGCGGCCCGGCTGAATTTGTCGGTTTCAAACCCCAGACCCGGCTCCGGCGCGGGACGGGTCGTCTGGCCCGTGGGGGTCTGCACCAACCGCAAAATCACCCACTCCCCGGGCGGAATCTTCCACCGCAGCTTCCCTGATGCATCCATTTGCGAGGTGAGATCGAGGACTCCCTTCCCGGGAATCACCTCCTCCAGGGGCCATTCCGTCACCTCCGCCGGCAAGGGCAGGGAGGACTTCACCCCGGGCATCGAGGTGTACGGAGCGCGGTACACAAGGGTTTTCTCCTGCCAATCCGGCAGCTGGGAATTTCCCTTGGGCTTGGGAAAGGCCAGCACCGCCACATCCCGGAAGGTCTTCTCCCACTGGGCGGCCAAGGCCGGCGTGAGGGTCTCCTTGCCAAAAAACGGCCGATGGGGCGGCGGCCGCGGCAGAACCGCATCGAAATCCCCCGGCCCGCTGGCCGGAGTTTCGCTGGCGGTCAGATGTTGCATGGATTGCTCCGGCGGAATCCAAGGACCGCCCGTGCCGCACCACCCCGGGCCCACCCCCATGGAAATCTGGATCCCGCAACGTTTGGCCTCGCGGATGGCGTGCCCAAACAGATCGATCCATTCCGGGCTCATGAACGCCACCGGGCCCCGGGGAACATGGGTGTTCACCTCCAACATGATGGCTCCCCCGATTCCCGCCGATTGCATCGCCTCCAGATCCGCGGTCAAACCCTCCCGGGTGCGGTTTCCATCCATGAAATACCAGTAGACCCACGGCCGGGCCTCGGCCGGGGGTCGCGTGAACCCGTCTGCCAGCGGATCGGCCCCGGCCCAGGCTCCCAGCCCAACCCCCCAGACCCAACCTGCCAGAAAAAGCCTTCTTCCCATTTGTATGAAATGATGACAAATCCCTCTACTCTTAGCAAATTCTCTCCCCGCGGAAAACCGCCCCGGGAAGTTATCGGCGCATCTTCAGCCGGTACGCGCGGGCCGTCATCCGGGTGCGCTGGGTAAACGCGCGGCTGAAGGTGATCATGCTGGTGAACCCGCAGGACCGGGCCACCTTGCCGATGGGTTGCTGGGTGGTGCGCAGGAGACGCTTGACCTCCTCCAACCGGACGCGCATGAGCTCCTTGGCCATGGGCAAGCCCACCTCCTTGGTGAACAGGGCGTAGATGGCAGAGCGCGAAATCGGCACCAGCCGGGACAACTGCTCCACCGACAAAGGCTCGCGGAAATGATCCCAGAGATAGCGGAGGACCAGAAGCACGTGGGGATTGCTGACCGCCAGAAAATCCGTCGATTCCCGGGTGATGATTTCCCGCTTGGGCGGGACGCGCAGCGCGGAACGCCGCGGGGACCCGCCCGACATCATCCGGGAAAGCTCCTTGGCCGCCTCATAGCCCAACCGCCGCAGGTCGGGATCGATGCTGGACAGAGTCTTGGACTGGAATTCGCAAAATAGCTTGTGATTCCCCGCCCCGAGAATGGCCACTTCCTCCGGCACCCGGATCCCCGCATCCACGCAGGCGTTGAGGATGATCACGGCGGTGTCGTCATTCTGGCACATCACCGCCGCCGGTTTGGCCGCCTCCTGCAGAACTGCCACCGCCCATTTCTGCACCTGCTGGTAATCGATGACGTGCTGCTCCCGCGTCTGTTTCCAGTAATGCATCTGGCAGGAATACCCCGCCGCCTTCAGGGCGGTCTGGAACCCGGTGGAAATTTCCCGCTCCAGACGGCTGCTCTGCACGTGCAGGAAGAAAAAATTCCGGTGCCTTTTTTCCAAAAAATACTCCGCCGCCATGGACCCGATGCGGGGATTGTCGCTGAGCACCTGGGTGAATTCCGTAAAATGGCCGCCCATGTCCACCACCGGGATGTGGAGCGAACGGATGTGCCGGGCCGCCGCCGGATAATCAATCAGGGCAATGACCCCGTCCCCCGCCCAGCCTCGGGGGAATTGCCGCGTGCGCGACATGTGCGCGTTTAAGATCCAGCTTTCCTGGCGGGCAAACTCGGCAATGCCGGTGTGGATGGCCTCGTCGTACCAATCCAGGGCCATCAGGACCCGGCGACGTGTCTTCATCAGGGCAGGATGGCCCCGTTTTGGACAAAATGAAAGATTTTTTAGCTCTGCTACGGAGTCGTTTCCGTGAGAGTCAGATCGCGGAGATCGACCGTGAAGGCAGTGCCGAGCCACGGGGAATTCGCCGGCAGCCGGAAATTGAAATAGATGGCCCGGATTCCCAGGTTGGCAAAATCCGGATCGGGGCCCAGCGGTTTCCCCGTGGGAGCCAGTAGCGCCTTGCCGCCGCGGCTGGCCCCCACCAGATCCTCAGGCAACCCCCAGGAAACCGGGTTCCACTCCCCGGGGATCAATCCCCCGCCGGCCTTCCCCTCCGGACCGGCGGCCCAAGGGCGGCCCGCCAAGGCCAACCCCGCGCGATCCTCCAGATTCGCCACCACCTGCAATCCGGCATCCGCCCCGATCCCTTCCGGGCGGATCTCCACCTTCAGCCGGCGAAATTGCAGCGGCGCCAAATCCCACACCACGAGAAATTCCGGCCGCGCCGCCGTCGGACGGGCATGGATGCGCAGAAAGGCGCCTTCTTTTTCCCGGACCACCTCCCAGCGTTCCACCCCCTGGGCGATCCGCAGGCACTGTGCAGGATTCCGCCAGCCATCGAAGGTCTCCCGGTAGACCACCCGGTCCGCCGCTTCCGCCCCCGGCCCCATGGCCATCCACCCGACGCACCCCAGAAAGATCCCCATTTTCACGGCTGGGCCTTGACCTTTCCATCCGTTCCCAGCAGCCATCGGCCCGTGGCGGGAACCCGCAGGTGTCTTCTCCCGTCCGCCAGATTGTCCACCCGGGGCGAGGAAAGCGCGGTCGTGGCGGTGATTTTCCAGGGCTGCCCGGCGAACCGCAGCTCTTCCACCACCGCACTTTTCCAGCCCCGGGGAAGCAGCGGGCTCACCCGCAGCCCGGCGGCGACCGGCTCAACCCCCAGGATCCCGTCCACAAAAAAGTAAGGAACGAGGCCCGATTCCGGAAACTCCCGCAACAGGCCGAGGACGTGGGCGGACCCCTGCGCGTTGGCGGGACGGCGCCGGAGCTGGTCCCGGGCAACTTCCGCCAAAATTTTTTCCCGCAGCGGGCGCACCGCCGCCTCCCCCCCGTGGCGCCGGCGCCCGTGCAGGTCGTAGTAGGAAACATAAAAGATCCCGCCCCCGTTCTGGATCTGTTCCCCGTAGGCCCCGTTCCCCCCAGGTCCGAGGTCGAGCGCCCCGTTCCATGTCTGCACCGGGGAAACAGCGGCCCCGAAGGCATCCAGGGTGTTGGCTCGCGCGACAAACCCGAAATGGTAGATGTCCGCACCCTTGGAGGTGTCTCCCGCCACCTCCCGCTTCCCATCCAACCAGGCCAGGATCGAGTCGGCCTGGGCTTCCGTGGGAAGACCCATCGCCAGCGCCATGGCATTCACAAAGGTGAACCCGTAGTCGACCTTCCTTCCCTCCCGATCCACCCAACCCGCCATCCGCCCGGTCTCGGCATTCCAAAAAGTCTGCTGGTACCGTTCCCGCACCACCGGAAGAAGGTCCCGCAAGACCTTTGCCCGCTTGGTTTCCCCCAGAGCCTCCTCCAGTTCCACCATCGCGCCCAGAGATTCATAAAACAGTGCGTTGCCGTAGGCGCATTCATGGCCAAAGAGCCAGATGTCCCAGTAATTGGTTCCGCGGCTGCGCGGCGTGCCGTCCGCCTCCTCCCCGGGATACGTCACCAGCCCCGACCAGCCCCCGAGGTCTTCCAGCTGGTAGTCCATCGCGCGCCGCGCTTTGGCGAGGATGGTCTCGCCGGTTTTCGAATCCGGACGATCGAGGAAGGCACGATCCCTCTGGAAAAGATAGTGGTGGGCCACGGCGCTCGGATAAATGGCGTTGTTCACGTAGTGGACGGAGTGGTTGAGGTGCTTGCGCATATCCGGGGATGCCCAGAGCAGGCCGCTCTCCTCCCGTGGAACCCGGAGGAGAAACTCCTCCAGCCGCCGCGCCTCCGGATCCGCGCCGAGCCAGGAGAGTTTCCGGGCTCCCCACCCCAGCCATTCGGTGCTGCCGATACAGACCATCCCGCCCTCCAGCGGCCGATCCGTCTCCCACCAGCCGTCGAACCGCTGGTGGACCTCGTTGCCGGCCAGACCAAAATTCAGCCACAGATTATTCCACGCTGCCACCTCACCAACCTCCGCTCCTTCCGCCCCGAACCGCGGCGGCCCACCCCCCAGGATCTCCACCGCTCGGAGGGCCCAGCCCGCCTCCCCGGCGGCGGCCCGTTCCGGCGGCCTCATACCCGTCACCCCGATCCGCAGGCACCGCGCCATCAGACCCCGCAGGGGAATCCAGACCTCCTTCCGCCCCGGATCCGGAAAAAAAACAAAGTCCGCGCTCGGCACGGGAAACCAGGGACCCTCCGGGCCCAGAGACACCTGCAGGCAAAAATGCCAGGGGAAGCCCCCCTCCTTTTCCGGCGTCAACTTCAGCCATTCCCAGCGCTCCACGGTTTTCCCCTCCAGGGTCAGGCTGTGAATTCCCCCCGCCAGGCCCGGCTGGCCCCGGTACGGACCTTCCGACCGCTTCGGGCCGGCCACGCCGTCCGCCGTGACCCAGGCGGCTTCCCAGGGGATTTTTTTCCACCCCGGGTCCGGCCCCGGTTGGGGCTCGACCCGGCCCATCTTCCCCTCCGCCGTCCAGCCGGAGAGTCCCACCGCCTGCCAACGGACCTCGACCGGACCCGAACGGGTCGCGGGCACCGGCAGCCGGCAAGTCGCCTCGGCAAACCCCCGGGCGGAGGGAACCACCCGCCCGTCGGAAATTTCCCAAACGTAATACACCAGCTCCTGCCGCCCCCCCACCTGCGCCTCCAAGGGAAGCCAACCCTCTTCTTTCCCGCCCTGCGCGGATCCCCCCCAGGCAAGCCAGGCCGCCCCGAGGCCGATTAAAAAGATTTTTTTCATTTCCGGAACCAACCGTGGTCCTGAGGGCAGAATCCCAGAAGCCCGCCTGGCATGGCAATATCGTATGGTAAAAATTCCCTTGGATGCGATGATATATTTCCTGTGAATTTGCAGCCTTTTTGGTTGGCGGAGTCCACCCCGCCGGACACCCACGCCCTCTTCCGCGCCAAGTTCCGTCTGGCCCGCACCGGCGAAGTCACCGTCTCTCTCGCCGGCGCCCACGCGTTTCGCACCTGGATCGACGGCACCCCCCTCGACGAGGGCCCTGCCCGCTTCCCCGACCGCCGGCCAGACTACGCCACCCACCGGATCGTGTTGGAGGCCGGCCCGCACGTGCTGGCATTCCACGCCCACCACCTTGGCGTGGAAACCCGCCTGCAGCAGGCCGCCACCCCTGCGTTTGTCGCGGCTGCCGTCACCTCGGGCCCAAAAAAAATCCCCCTCCGCTGGCGCGCCTTCCGGGCCGAGGCCTACCAGCGCACCGGCCGCCGCCTGGGGTGCGTCCTCGGCTGGGTGGAGTGGTGCCAGACCGCGCAGCTCCCCGACGGCTGGCGGGAGGTGAACTATGCCGACGGCCGCTGGCCCCGGCCGCGCCGCCTGCGTCCTTCTCCGGCCTGGACCTGGCGCCCTGTGGATCTGGGCCCCATCCGCCCGCGGGAAATTCCCGCCATCCGCATCGGCGAGGGATCCCTCGTCAACATGAGTCTCCTGCATCACGATCCCACCGCCGCCTTCGTCACCCGCACCCTCCACACCCACTCTCTGCCCGCGCAGGGACGATGGTTCCGCTGGGACCTGGGCCGGGTGTGCCTCATTCGCCCCCGCCTCCACCTCCGCCTGCCCCGCGGTTCCGTGGTTCAGGTCGCCTACGCCGAGTCCCTCACCCACGGACGGGTCAGCCCTTACCTTAAGACCGGGTCCGGGGAAAATTCCTGCATGCTCGACCATTGGGAAACCACCGGCGGCCCCCAGATTTTGGAACCCCTCCACCCCAAGGGGGCCCGCTTTGTGGAGGTGCACATCCTGGCCCCCTGCAAAAAAATCCCCGCGGGCACGACCCGGTTCTTTGAACGCACCGCCTACCCCGAACCTCCCACCGGCCAATTCCACTGCAGCGACCGTCTCCTCAACCGGATTTGGCAGGTTGGGGTGACCACCCTGCGGGGCTGCGCCGAGGATGCCATCACCGACAACCCCCACCGCGAGCGTGGCCAGTGGCTGGGCGATGCGGTTGGGCCGGCCATGGATCTGATCGCGGCCGCTTACCATGACTGGCGGCCGCTGCGCCGGGGCCTCCGGCAGGCGGCGGAGTGCGCCGGTCCCGACGGGATGGTTCCCGGGGTCTTTCCCGGGGCGTGCCAGATGCTCCCTTCGTTTGCCCTCCAGTGGGTGGCCGCCATCCCCCGTTACCATCGCCTCACCGGGGACCTCACCCTGCTCCGGGATCTCTATCCTGCCGCAGAGCGCAACCTCCGCGCCTTCGCCCGGGACCGACAAGGTTGCGGCGTGCGCACCAACCCCGCCCGCTGGAATTTCATTGATTGGGGCTATCAGGGGGCCGCCACCGTGTTTGGCAACCGCCGAGACACCCCGCAGATCGATCCCGCCCTCAGCCTCCTCTATCTGGAAGCCGTCCAAGGCATGGCCGCATGGGCCCAGCAGGTCGGGCGCCGGAAACGGGCCGACCACTGGCGCCGGTTAGCTCAAACCATCGGAAGCTACTGGCGGGCCCGCCTTACCCGCACCCTCCGGAACGGCCGCGGGCCGAGCTACCACACCAGCGTCCTCGCCCTGCGCACCGGCGTGCTGCCCCCCTCCCGCCGCCCGGCGCTCGTCGCCGCCATCCGCCGCCACCTGCTCGCCTGTTTCCCGAATAACCCGCAGGCCGTCCGTTTGGACGCTCCCACCCTCGAATCCACCCAGGTGATCACTCCCTTTTTTCTCCACCACGCCCTGCCCGCCCTGATCCGCGAGGGACAGATGTCCTTTGTGCTGGAACAAATCCGCACCTGCTGGGGATGGTTTCTCTCCTGCGGCTTCACCACCTGGCCGGAGGTCTTCGATACCCGCTGGAGCCACTGCCACCAGTGGTCCGGTTGCCCCACCTGGATCCTTTCCCGCCACCTGCTCGGTCTGCATCCCCGCTTCGATCTCGGCTTTGGCCATTATGATCTGGAGATTCACCCCGGCGGCCAGACCCGCGTCTCCGGCACCATCCCTTTCCCCATGCGTCGGGGAGGCATCCGGCTGGCGTGGAAAAAAGTGGGCTCCACCGCCCGCGTCACCCTCGTGCCCGACCTCCCCGTCGTCATCCACCTCGGCCCGCAAACCCATCGCCTTCCCGCGGACCAACCCACCGTGCTGTCCGTGCCCCTGCGCCCGTCCGGCTGAACCCTCGGCCCGGCTAGCCACCAACCCAAAAAAAGCTCCCCCTGGCCCGCTGGATTTTTTAAGATAGTATCCCATGGAAACGATCATTTCCTAAAGCCCCGCCCATGGCCCCCTTCCTCTCCCCGGCCGCGCTCGGCCCCTCCGCCCACCCCTCGTCTCCCCACCGACCCCTCCCGGGATGAATCCTCTGCTCGGCGTATTTTTCCACTGGCTGGGCGGGTTCGCCTCCGGCTCTTTTTACGTCCCCTACCGCCGCGTGCGGCTCTGGTCTTGGGAAACCTACTGGCTGGTGGGCGGGTTCTTCTCCTGGATCCTCATGCCGATCCTGTTGGCCTCCCTCATGACGCGGGACCTCCTCGCGGTCCTGCAGGCCCAGTCCTTCCCCACCCTTTTCTGGACCTATCTCTTCGGCGTTCTTTGGGGGGTTGGCGGTCTTACCTTCGGCCTGACCATGCGCTACCTCGGCCTCTCCCTCGGCATGGGCGTGGCCCTGGGCTACTGCGCCGCTTTCGGCACCCTGCTACCCCCCATCATGAAAATGTTCCTGCCCGAGGTGCCCGTGGATGAAAATATCGCCCAGATCGCCGCCACCCTTTCCGGACAGATCACCCTGGGCGGGGTCGCCGTCTGCCTCCTGGGCATCGCGGTGGCGGCCCTCGCCGGTTTGGTCAAGGAACGGGAGATGTCCGCGGCGGACAAGCAGAAGAGCATCGCCGAGTTCAACTTTCCCAAGGGCATCGCCCTCGCCACCTTCTCGGGCATCATGAGCGCCTGCTTTGCCTTTGCCCTGGCCGCCGCCCGCCCCGTCGGCGAATCCTCCCTGGCCGCCGGCACCGCCGTTCTCTGGACCGGCCTTCCCAAGCTGGTGGTGGTTTTGCTGGGCGGCTTCACCACCAACTTCCTTTGGTGCGCCTATCTCCACCGCAAAAACCGCAGCGCCTACCAGTACTTCGCCACCCAGCTCCGCCCGGAGCACGCCCTCGCGGGCGCACCCGCCGGCGAACACGGCTCCGCCGCCCCCGCCCTCCCCCCTCCGTCCTCCCTGCAGATTCCCGTGGCCTCCAACTATCTCTTCAGCGCTTTGGCGGGGATCACCTGGTATCTCCAGTTTTTTTTCTACACCATGGGGGAGACTCAGATGGGCCGATACGGCTTCGCCAGCTGGACCCTCCACATGGCCAGCATCATTATTTTCAGCACGATGTGGGGCTGGATCCTGCAGGAGTGGAAAGGGGCCAGCCGTCAGGCCCATCAACTCATTGGCTTGGGAATCTTTTTTCTGATCCTCTCCACCCTCATCATCGGGGTGGGCACTTGGCTGAAAGGCTCCCCGGCCTGAAAGGCGCGGGGCGGGGGTTTCCCCCCGCCCGCAGGCGACGGAAACCTGATTAGGCGCGCCGGCTTCTCAGCGCGAGCATTCCCACCAAACCGGCGGCGAGACAGGCGAAGGCGGAAGGTTCGGGAACCGCGGTGACGGTGAAGTTGTCGAACCCAGCGTAACCGCTCATGCCCCCGGCAGAGGAGGTGTAAACCCCCGCGTGCTGGATGTTGCCCGAGGCGGCGGTGAAGAGGTTGACGCCGGAGGCCAGGGAGCTGTAGTCCGCGGAAGAACCTTCCAGCGTGATGTCGCTGATCGCACCGGTGATCGTGTTGATCTTGTAGCTCAGATCGTACCAAGCGGTGGAGTTGAAAGTACCCCCATAAGCCACCGCCGTCTTGAGCAGGGAGCCGCTGTCAAAAAATCCGCTGGCGTTGGGATCATGGACAAAATTCAGACGCCCCGCCGTGTCCAGCACCAGCCCGGTGAAAAAGGCCTGGGAGAATTGACCGCCGGTGGCGTTCTTAAAAAAGCCCAGCCCAAGACCCCGCCCGCCGTCCGCGGAACCGACAGGACCCCCACCCAATTGCTCCATGCCGATCGACGCCGAGATGGTCAGGAGGTTGGTTGGCAGGCTGTTCAGATCGCCCAGGGATACGGATCCACTGTTTTGGCTTTGGCCCCAAGCGCTGGGGGCACCATCGCCGAAGGAAGTGGTTGTATACAAACCACCGGTATTGTTTCCTGCTGACCACACGGATCCAACCGGGTGGACGTTGCTGGGTGCAGCTCCGGTGAGACTACCATCACCTCGCAGGCTGAAATCGTCTTTGATGAGGATTTGCGCGGAAAGGCGATTGGCTGTCAGCAGACATAATCCGAGACAGAAAATTGCCACGGTTGCACGAAAGGTTTGGTTGGAGGTTTTGTTGATAGTTTGGTTCATAGTTTGGTTCATATTTTTTCTCCTATTTGGAAATTACCATACGCATTAAGAAAAATCAAGGGAATTTTTTATTTTTTATGGCTTTCTATCCAAATTTCTTTTTGGGGTAAAATTTGCATATAAAGCACTTTGCATTAATTATTTATAATAAAAAAATTACCCTCCATGGCCGATCGATCAGGGCCTCGAGGGGGTGACTACCCGGAGGAGCACTGCCCTCGGTCCCTTGGGCGTGTCAGGATAAAAAGTTGCTTCGAAAGCAACGCTCACCCAAAAAATCCATCAAGCGACTCACGGGGCGGTGGCACCCGCCACACGGTAGAACTTTTTCGTGCCCGGGCTCACCGTGAACTGGCGGCGGACATAGTCGGTCGGGTTGGCCAACCCGCTCTGGTCAGCCGCATCCGCCAGACTGGTCTGGGCCTCGGTATCCGCAGCCCAGCTGGCGCCCGCCAGGCTGGCCACGCTCTGGATGGTGTAGGTCGCATCCGTTCGCCTTGCCACGAAGGTGAAGAGAATCTGCGAGCCCGAACGCGTGGCCGTCAGGAATCCAGCGGATCCAGCGGTGGGATTTCCTCCAAAGAGGAACTCCTGGTGGTTGCTCCAGCCGTCCCCGTCCGGATCGGCCGTGCCCGCGGTATTGCTCAGGCCGGGATAAAGGGCCAGCCAAGCGTCATACGGATCGACCGCCCCGCGGGTGATCTGAATTTGCAGGGAAAGCGGGCTGCTGGACCCACCGGCGTTCGTCGCCGTCAGGGTCACCGCCCGGTCCTCCGCCTGGGTGGGCGTTCCGCTGATTACGCCCGTGTTGCTGTTGAAAGAGAGGCCGGCAGGGAGAGCCCCGGTGATCTGATAGGTCGTCGGGTAGGTGGCGGGGCTGGGGCTGACCGTGGAAGTATAGAGAAAAGGCACTCCCACCGTCCCCGTGAGAATGCCACCGGCACTGGTGAAGGTCGGGGCACTGGGCAGGGAAGCGTCCTGAATGCGGACATCATCCACATAGGAGGAGCGATCTTGCACGTCATCGGGCAGCGTGGAGACAAAGGCCAGCGTCATCGTGCGGTTCCGCGCGGTGAACTGACCCACGTAGGGTGTGTACGCGTCCATCGGCGGCTCCACCACATTCAACCCAGAAAGGCTGATCCGCTGTCCATCCATCCACACCTCAAAGGGGTTGGCTTGGCCGGTTATGGCACGCCCCAAGGCAAAAAAGCTGAGATTATAACTTTTGCCGACCTCCAGACCCGAAATCACCTGCTCAAGCCCGCCGGCTCCCTTAAGCAGGGCGGCCTGGCTGCCCTCCGGCGCGTTGGAATTGCCATATATGCTGCCGTTGCCGACCAGCCCTCCGCCGAAAACCGGATTGCTCACCCGCTTGATGGCGGTCCAACCCGTGGCGGTGCTGCCCTCCGTGAAGCCATTGCCCAAGTACGGCCATTCGAAGCCGCCGCCGCTCACCAGATCCAGTCCCCCCAGCCCCGTCGGCGAGCCGAAAACATCCAGCTCACGATACATTGAATGGCCGTAGATGGTGCCGTTTTTGAAGATAAAGCGGATCTCGGCCACGCCGCTGGCCAAGGTGCCGGTATTCAAGCCGCCGCTTCCGCTAAAGGCCGTCACCGTCACCTGCGCGCTGCTGGTGCCACTGGAGACAGGACGGTGGTCCACCGAAACGAGCGGGACAAAGGCTCCCGCCGGCGCGCCCACCTTGCGAACTTCCACGTCATAGCGCTGGCCGAAACGGTTTTCATTCCAGCTGGTGGTGCTGACAATCTTGGCGATGTTATAGCCCCGCGGACTTGCGCCGGTGTTGAGCGTGTAGGTGATCACATCTCCCAGCTGGCAGGTGGCCGAGGGGGCGGCCTGAGTGCCTGGCGTGCCGAACTGTCCGTCCGTCAACTTGGCCAGACCCCCGCAGCCCTCCAAGGTGAAGTTCCCCACCGCGTTGGTCGCCACCGCGCTGGTCTGGAGGAGATCGGTGTTGCTGACCGCATAGTCCGCGGAACTCATTTCCTTGCGGAGGTAAGTGTAAAACGGGTCACTTCCGCCGAACTCCGTGGTGCGCAGTTGGCCGGTTGCCTGGCTGAATTCATAAACCCGGTCATTGCTCGGCCGCCGCCAGGTGCCGTCGCCCATCGAGAAGAAACCCAGCACCTGGAACTCCGGTCCGTAGGTGCGCGGCCCATTCGTCGTCACAATTTGCCAGGTATTGGGATAGCCGTTGCCCGCGGCGGAGAGGTCAAAAGACAGGGAACCCAGCAGGGTTACCGTCCCCGCCCCGCGGATGGCATTGTTGGTGCCGTCGCCCCGAATCTTGAACTGCTGGATACCGGTGGCGGCCAATTCCAAGGTCCCGGCGTTGACCTGCGTGTCCCCCGTGTAGCTGTTGACCCCCGCCATGGTCACCTTCCCCGCCCCGGTCTTGATCACTCCCCCCGTTTCGTTCCCGTCCTGCACGCTGCCGCGGAGGAGAAGATCGCCGGCGGCCGCCACGTCGAGGGTCAGGGAGTTGCCCGCCCCAAGGCGCAGATCCAAGTTGGCGTCCACCACGGCGGGGGTGGACGAAGCCAGCGTGCGGAGCACGGGGTTGGCCGAAACATTGCCGTTGCCGTGGTAAAGATCCAGGTCCCGATCCCCCAATTGGCGGATCGAACCCCCCGTCATGGTGATGGTCTGGGCGGCGGTTCCCCCGGTGTTGTTGGCCCCCACCACCAGGGATCCGCCGTCAATGGTGATACTGGTGACCGAATTGGCGGTGTTGCCGGTGTAACCGAGCGACCACGCCTCGTTGAGATAGACCGTGGCCCCGGAGCGAATGGTCACATTCCCGGCGAGGAAACCTTCTCCTCCGGGGGGCACGCCGGAAAAAGTCAGGGTGCCGGCCACCACCTCGGTCCCGCCGGTGTGACGGGCCAGGCCGTTCAGGGTCAGCATCTGGTCACCGGTTTTGCGCAGCGCGCCGGTGCCGCTGAGGGCTCCACCGACAAACAGGTTGCCGGCCGTGGCCGCGAAGGTGTTGGTGCCGGACAAGGTCATCCCGTGAAAGATGGTTTGCGTCCGGGTGCTGGCGTTGGTGATGTCGCCGGCCAGCACGATGGGCGAGCCCAGCAGGGTGAAGGCTCCCGCGCTCGGGGCGAATTTCAGCCCCGCGACGGTCGGGGCCGGCTCGTCCAGCTGGTACGCCGTGGGGGCGCCCGCCCCGCCGTAGGAACCGGCGAAGATGAGCGGCAGGCTCAGGTTCGGCAGAGCATCCCCCACCCAGTTGGCCGCCGTGGACCACGAGTCATCGGCCAATCCCGCGCCGCCATCCCAGGTGTTGCTCAGCGCCGGGCCGGTGACCGTCTGGGGTCCAGGCGCACTCGGTAGCGTGGCCGTGCGGAGGGAGGGATCGCGCAACATCCGCCCGGCTTCGTAGGTCAGCCGCAGATACCAGTCGGAAGGCACCGCGATGCCATCCGCATCCAGATTGACCCAGTTGCCCACCGTGGGCGCCTGCGCGGCGTTTTCGGCCACCTTGTAGATGGCGGTCGCCTCGTCCACCTCGTCGAACATGGCCACGTAAATCATGTCGCTGCCGGCATCGACGGCATTGAAGATCTGCCGCCAGAAGAAGGAACCGCCATTGCGCGGAATCTGGTTGAGGGTGCCGCCGGTGAGGTTTTTCCAGGAAAATCCGGGCCAGACCACGGTGCCATAGGCACGCCCGGCGGTTTGGGCGGCCGCGATATCGGGCACGATCCGGGTGGTCTTCCAATTGTCCGCCTGCGTGTTGTTGTTGTAGCGCCCCACCGTCCACGGGCTGATCACATCGTAGGAGCGGTAGACGTTGGCCCAGGCCGTGCCGCTGCGGGAGTCACCCCACCCTTCCTGCGTGCGCCATTGCGCCGGAACCCCGCCCATGACGGAGGCCCGGTATTTGGCCGGCGCCCCGGACTGGAACCAGTTGATCAGGGCCTGCGCCTCGGCGGCGTCCGCGGGGACGCGGTCGGTGAAGCCCATGCCCCAGATGCCGACCAAGGGTTTGCCGTTTTCCTGCAGATAACGCCCGCCGCGGGTCAGGCCCCGGTCGACCAATGACATCCAGTCGTTCTTAAGGTTGTTGACCCAATCCGGCCCCTCGGTGCTGCCGGAAATGTCATACATCACGGCGAAGACCCGGCCGTATTCCTGACAACCGTTCTTGATGCTCCACAGCACCTTGTTGAGTTGCTGCTGGTAGGAGAGGTCGCCGTTGGGGCGGTGATCCACCAGGAAGCGCTGGACGAAGACACCGTCGATCCCGTACTCCTGCATCCAACGGACGTGGCGGCGCACCGTCTTCGGGTTGCTGGCGGAGTAGAGGGGCGCGAGGTTGGTGCTCGTGCCGATGGCCATGGCCGTGGGAAAGAGTTCGTCCCCGTCGAACTCCCGCAGGTCCGGATACATGTCCACCCGCAGGTTGGTGCCATTGGGCTTGGCGTGGTCGGTGGGGGTGGTGCCGTCGTCTTCGAAGCCCGCCTTGCCCCAGTGGATCCAGCGCGAATCGCCGGTGATGGGGGCGGTGAACCAGCCTTGGTATCCGGCCATCACCTTCCCGCGCGCGGTGGAGGGATCCACCGCCGCGACGACGGGGGCGAGGGCCGGGGAGACCTTGACGGTGAAGTTATCCATCCTCCCTTGGGTGGGGCCCCACTTGCCGAAACCCACCCAGGAAATCGGATCGGAGCTATCCGGATTGAAATTTCCCCCGCCGTATTGCGTGGAGAAGACGAGATTCCCGTTGAGGCGAAACTCAATGACCCACAGATCGGCGTTCGGGCTGGTGTTATCGAGCACGATTTCCATCCGGCCAGAGGTGGCGTTGAGATTGCGGCTGGCATTACCCTGCAGGGTGCCCCAACTGAGGAACTGCGCATCCCCGTTTTCCCGCAGCAGAAACATGGCACTGTAAGCACTGGCCAACCCGCGGTTTTCCCCCGGCAAGGTGGCCCCGCGCGCCAGACAAAGCCCGTACCAGTGTTCTCCAGCGGGGTTTCCGGGATTTAACTGGACATCCAGGCCAACGATGTTTTTCCGGCCTGCAACCACCCGGAAAGGAAGATAAAAAGAAGGCAGTGCATCACCCGTCACGGTGCCGTTGGCTTTGATCTGATCGGTCTGGCTGGCCGTGTCGTTGGAGACAAACACCTCGTCGGAGGGTCGGATATCCGGGGCTTGGCCCAAGACGCTGTTGGTCGCAGACCCGCTAAAACTGTAATGGTAAACAACCGTTTCGGAGGCTTCGGCGGACGGCAGGATGCCCAACACCAAACCCACCCATCCGCTGAGGAGAGCTAGGCGTAAGGTTTGGGAAAGAGGTAAGCCTTTAGCCTCGGGGACATTTTTGTAACTATGGCCCTCCATATAATCACTTTATCTGCCATCCCCTTTTTGTCAAGGGTCAGATGATCATAAAGATAACTTTGCGTCACCAGTTCCTGCTTGCCCATCAGCCGGTCAGGTGGGGGGATTGTCTCTCCTTAAGCCCTCCCCTCTCTCGCGCGCCCGGTCAAAGACCGGGGCTTTTGTGCCGCCGAGGTGAAAGCTAGCGCGAACAACTTCCAGAAAAATGCGTCCTCGCCCGGATCAGCCCCGCACCCGCATAAACGCCTTGATCGTCGCGCACTCGGTGCCCTCGGCTTGGCCGTGGGGACGGAGGGTGTAGCGGCCGACGGCGGCTGGCACCACGAAGGTTTCCGCGTAATGGACCACAAAGGGCGCAAAGGCCCCGGTGGGACTGGCCACCTCGGCCTCCTGGCCCTGGACAAGGTTGAGCACGTGGACGCTTTCTCCCCGCGTGTCATGCGCCACGACCCCGGTGAACCAGTGCCGCCGGGTCTCCAGCGACTCGCTGCGGTCCAGGCCGGTCTTTTCCTCCCGCCAGCCGGGGCCCGAGGCCACGGGCGTGATCGCGTTCACCAGCCGCTCGCGGCACCACGTCTCGTTGCGGTTCCACTGGAGGTTCTCGCGCCCGCGCTCCAGATGAATCGGCCGCGGCCGGCCGTCGAGGTCGAGGCGGCCCCAGTCCCACATCTTGAAGGTGAAAAGATAGGGCGTGTGGCTGATTTCCAAAACCATGCTGTTGCGGCCGGAGGCGTGGCAGGTGCCGGCAGGAATCAGGAAATGATCGTGCGGGCGGACAGCAAAACGCGCCACATGCCGCTCGTCCGGAAACGGGCGGGAGGGATCCCGCTGCGCGATTTCCAGATCCGCCAGCATCGCCGCCCGATCCACGTCGTCCTTCACCCCAAGATACACGACCGCGCCGGGTTCGGCGTCGAGAAGATAATAACTTTCGTCCTGCGTGGAGCTGAGCCCGAAATGTTCGCGGGCGTAGTCGAGGAGCGGATGGACCTGGAGGCTGAGGTTTTGCCCCCCCATCGTGTCCAGAAAGTCGAAGCGGATGGGAAACTCCGCCCCAGTGCGGCCATAGACCGGCTCGCCGAGCAGCTCGACAGGGCGGAAGAAGACCAGGTGGATCGAGGGAATCTCCACCTGAACCGCACCGAAACCGAGCCGCAGGCTGTTCTCCTCCGGCACGCAGTCAAAGCACCAGGCATAGTTCGGGGGACCTTCGGGCAGGGAGCAAACCTCGCGCATCCACTGTCCACCCCAGACGCCGGGATCAAAAAACGGCACCAGCCGGAACGGCCGGCGCACCGCCTCGTCCAGACCGGCCGCCAAGGCCCGGGCGGTGATCATCTTGGGGCGGCCTTCCGCACAGGTGTCGAGCAGGTAGTCCCAGTGCCGGTGGGTCTCCCGCTTCTGCCGGTCGCAGACCCGCCCATCGACAAAAAAACTGCGCTGGTATTTCCGGGCGGCCCGCAGGGTGCGGTTTTCCACCCCGAGGTTGGAGACGCGGTTCGCCCGCTGCCGCCGCTGCAGCTCCCACCGCGCCATGTCCGCATACACGGTCAGGTCCGGCCGGCAGGCCCGCAGGGCGCCCGGCCCGTAGACCACCGTGAGCCCCTCGGCGGCCGCCAGGCGGGCCCGCAGCAACTCCACTTTTGCGGGATCGAAAAAATCCTCCAGGGTCAGCCGGGTGAGGCGCCCGAAGACCGGGTCGTCGCCCCCCAGATCGGGCGCCACGAGCGCATCGATGGCCTCCGGCGAACGGAAGGCGGCCTCGACGGTGTGAACCCACTCGTCCGGGCGCAGGCCCTCGCGGAGCGCGGGGATGACCTCCTCATCGAGCACGCCCGGAACCGTCTCCACCGCCAGCACGAAGCGGCCGCGGCCGGGCGGCCGCCCCGCCGCAATGGCCCGGCGCAGTTCCGCGGCGATCTCCCGCCAGCCGTCCCAGACCTGGTCCGCGTGGCCCGGCACGGCCACGAAGGGCTGGGCGTCGTAGTTGGCCGAGTGCAGCCCGTGGCGTTGCAAATAGCTCAGAGGCTCATTCCCCCACCGCCGGCCGCTGGAAATCGTCCTCATACCGCGTGATATCCGCCTGTTCCCAACGGCCGAAGGCAACCTCGAGGACGCGGCACGGTCGCTCCCCCGCGCAGGCCAGCCGGTGCCGCTCATGGGCGCGGATCCAGATCTCCTCCCCCGGCTGGCAATCCCACACCCGCTCGCCGACCTGCACCCTCGCCCCGGGATCGAGGACGATCCAGAGCTCCGCCCGCCTGGTGTGGCTTTGCAGGGAAAGCCGCTGGCCGGGCTGCACCTGCATCAGGCTGACCGTGCATTCCCGGTTGAGGGCGTACTGGTGGAATCCGCCCCACGGCCGCGCCACTTGGCCGACGGGCGGCCGCGACTCCGGGAGGGACGGGATCACGGCCGCCCCCCCGCCCCGCGGACCAGGCGGGCGCGTTCCACCAGCACCGGCTGCCCCTCCCGCTCGACCAGGCAGCAGCGGAAGTTCCTCTCCGCGATCGCGGCGTAGTCATGGCCGGCGGCGGCGGGATAGATGCCGAGGTAAACGAGCGGCTCGCTTCCCACGTTGGCGGTGCGGTGGGCGGTGTGGCCCGGCACATAGACGACATCGCCCGCGCCCAGCGGCACCAGGCGCGTCCGGCCCGTGGCCTCCTCCTCCAGGATCATCCGCCCGTCCCCCCGCAGCCCGACATACACCTCCGCGGCCGGACGCCAGGCATGCAGGTGGCCCTTGGTCAGAAAATATTCCTGCCCGATCTTCCCGGCCTGCAAGGTGCCGAGGCCGTAATGGAGCTGCCCGTCCCCTTCCGCCGGCGCCACCCCCACGACGCGGTAGACCAGCGGGTTGCCGCGGGCCAGCGCCTCGCCGTAGGCGACCTCGTCATGGAAAACCCCGCGCAGATCGGACAAAAAACGCTCCGTGCCAGGGTGCGCGCCCACCGTTCCCGCCCCGAGATCCAGGTGGGCGGCAAGGTGTTCCGGCAGCACGGAGGCAAGCCCGGGGACGGCCATCAAGCTGAAACTGGGGCGGGCCTCCGACCCC
Source organism: Verrucomicrobiota bacterium (assembly GCA_009927835.1). Taxonomy (GTDB): domain Bacteria; phylum Verrucomicrobiota; class Verrucomicrobiia; order Methylacidiphilales; family Verrucolacustridaceae; genus Verrucolacustris. The sequence continues at coordinate 31,658 of RFMG01000115.1, forward strand.
TGACAACAAAATAACATTCCATAACACTTTTTTCTGAATCTAACATTTTTGATTCGTAAAACGGGCAGGCTGGACATGTCCTTTCCTATCGTTTTATATCACCGGGTGATTGCCGCCGAACGGCACCAGCGCATTCTCGGCATGGTGGAGCGGGACCGCTCGGTTTCGATCGCCTCCCTGCGCCGGAACTTTCCCGTCTCGCTCATGACACTGTGGCGGGATCTGGAACACCTGCGTGAGGCGGGCCGCATCCAGCGGGTACGCGGGGGTGCGGTGGCGGCCGGCGACCCCGCCGAGACGGCGATCTCCGTCAAGGCCCGGCGGCACAGCGAGGCCAAGCGCCGCATCGCGCGGACGGCGGTGGATCAGCTGGTGCGGCGTGGCATGACCCTGATCATTGACGGCGGCAGCACCGTGGCCGAGGTCTGCCCCCTGCTGGCCGGACGCGGCGTGACGGTGCTCACCCACAGCCTGACCATTCTTGCGCGGATGCAGCGGGACGCCCCGGACGCGGGTTGCCATGCCAGCGGGGGCATGTTGCGTCCGATCTCCGGGACCTTTGTCGGCCCCGACGCCATCCGCTTCTTTCGCCGCAAGCGGGCCGACCTCTTTCTCATGACGGTCACGGGCCTGGATCCGGAGCACGGCCTGACGGATCCGAACCCGCTGGAGGTTGAGGTCAAGCAGGCCATGATTCAGGCGGCCCAACGAACCGTCCTCCTCGTCGATGCCAGCAAGCTTGGGCAGACCGCGATGTGTCCCGTGGCGCCCTTTCACCGAATGCACGCGGTGGTGTGCGATGCCCCCAACCAGCTTCCACGCTTTCCAGCCCGGCCGGGGGCGCGCTGGTTCCGCGCGCGATGAACCGGAAGCTCCGCCGGGGTCCAAGGATCGTCTGGGCAGAACTCGAAATGGGTGGGAAGCCACCTCGTGAGCCGCAGACGGTCGACACCTTCCGTTTTGGATGTTAAGGGGACTCGGATGGAAAAAGTTTCCATTTTGTCTTTCCCCTCGGCCGCCCTGGCCGGCTCCGTCCCCGGTTTCTCCCGACCCGATGGCGGCAGAACCCGTTGGGCCCGGGGCTTCACCCTGGTCGAGCTGCTCACCGTCGTCGCCATCGTCGGTCTCGTCGCCGGGTTGGCGATCGTGGCCACCGGCAAGGCCCGCGCCTCGGCCCTGGCCGCCAAGGATCTGGCCAACCTGCGGCAGACCGCCACCCTGGTTTTGACCGCGGCGGCGGAGTTTGGAAAAATTCCCGGAGCCACGTTGGACGATGGGGCGAACAACTGGGTGAAGGTGGTCCGGGAATATCTGCCGGGCTCCTATCCGCCCGATGGGGAGTTCCCTCCGGTCAAACTGCTCGATCCCAACCATCCCTACCTCTGCCCTTCCCTCAGCGCCCTGCGCCCTGACCTCCCCATGATTCGGATCGGCCACCAATGGGCGATGAACTGGTCCGTCAACATGGCCCCGTTGCCCGCCATCGCGCGGCCCTCCAAAACCGTCATGCTCACCACCGCCTGCTTCAGCGCAGCCGCCGGCTGGGGCGCGTTGCAGTTTTTTCCCTCCGAGCGGCGGAACCCCGACTTCCCTTACCCATCCCGCCGTCTGAGCCTGACCGATCCCACCGGGATGGGGCCGCCCGATCGCGCCACCTTGATGGCCTTTGTCGATGGACATGTGGAAAGGGTCTCCTTCCGCGACACCAACTATTTTCCGGTCAACGCCGCCAAGCCCGCCTGGACGCCCTGACGGGGGAATCCCGCGTTCTGTCCTGGTTCCCCTCCTGCGCCTAGTCCCGAGGGAGCAGGAGGATTTGGGTGCTGGCTTCCCGGTTGTCGATGTCCTGCACGGAGGTGCCAAAGAAGCGGTTGTGGGAAACCTTGCCGTTGAGGTTCCCCGCCGGGATGCGGATGCCAACCCCTTCGTTTTCATTGAAAATGATCATGTTGCCCGAGAGGTCGAACCCGTTGCAGGTTTCGGGGGCGGCCCCAAGGTTGATGAACACATTGTCGGGCCGGGGCGTGAGATAAGCGGCCGCCAGCATGTTGTCGCGGACCACCAGGTTGGTGCAGTTCAGGAAGGAGAACGTCGTGCCGGTGGGGGGATTGGGATTCTGGGGACCCGCGATCGTCAGCGTGTTGATGACCACGACGTCGTTCGCGTTTTTGACGCGCAGGTTCACGGGACAATCAATATGCGAGTTGTTCATCGAGAAGGATCCGCCGTTGGCATCGACCACCAGGCCGGTCAGGCCGCCCCCGTTGAAGCTGGGCCCTCGGATGTTCACCCCGCCGCCCAGGCTCTCGATGATCCCCCCGGACTGCTTCCCGTAGATGTTGCCGCCCTGCCAGTCGAACCCATAGCCGCCGGTGAAGTGGAGGCCGAAGAGGCTGGCATTGTCGTTGCCGACCGAGCGCATGTCCACGAACTGCAACAGCGGCCGGACGGTCCCGGTGGCCTTGATTCCCCCGCTGAAGTAACGGGGCGTGGGGTTCCCATCGTCGTCCTCCTTGGGCTCCCAGGTGAAGAGCCGGACATCTTGGATGAGGAGGGAACGGTCGCCGGTGGGACTGCCGTTCTGCTGCGTCACCTCGATCGCGGTGGAGGGGTTGGCGGTGTGCGGGTCGATCCGGAATCCGTGCAGGAAAATCGGCACGGGCTGCGTGCAGTCGATCTTGAAAACCCCCTCGAAACCGGTCACCGCCAGGCCGGAGACGTGGCTGCCGTCCCCGGCGATCGTCAGCTTTTGCCAGTTCGCCCCGCCTTGGGTGAGATGGAGCCGGGTGGACAAGTGGTACAGGCCCGCGGGAAAATAAAGCGTGCCGGAGCCGCCGCTGTCCAGGGTGGCCTGCAGCGCGTTCACCGCACTCTGCAGGGCCGCGGTGTCGTCGAGCCCGTCCACCCCGTTGGCCCCGTAATCCGTCACCTTGACGATCGGCCCATGCACCAGCTGGTTCCACGGGACCAGGACCCGGCCGGGCCGGTATCCGTAGGCCGGCAGGCGGGTCGCCGTCTCCCGGAAGGTCCGCGGGGCGTTGGTCCGGACCACGGTCAGGCTTCCCCCATTGATCACGGAGGCAGCGGCGGGAGCGTTGTCCAGAACGGTGGTGCTGGCCACCCCCGCCTCGATCCGCACCGCGGTGCCTACGGAGCCGAAGCGGTTGTGGGCCACCGTGTTGTCCTCCGTGAGGGGGCTTTGCACAAGAACCCCGGTCTGGCCCGCGGCACCGGTAAACTCGTTTTCGGAAACGATCACGTGGTGGGACTGCCGCACCGTCAGGTGGCGGAAGTTCGGGTCGTTGCCCAAAGAAACAAAACGGTTGTCATGGATGGGGAAAAATCCCTTGCCTTCAAGGATCACCCCGGAATCCCAGGCGGAGATGTTGCAACCGATGAGCGCGCCGCCCAAGCCGGAGGGACCGGTGAAATCATAAGGGTCCACGTGCATGTGGATCCCGGTATTCACGTTGGTGAGGGTGGTGTGCTCGATCACCGCCCCCTCGCCGCCCTTACGGGTATCAATCCCCATGTGCATATCCGTCAAGGTGCAGTTGTTGAAGGCGTAGCTGTAGTGCCGGTCGAGCAGGATGCCGGCCCGCGTGCCTTGCCGGTCGCCCGTCACCCGGACATCGGTGAACTCCGGCAACAGCACCCTCCGCCCGACGAAGCCGTAGCGGAAATATTGGCCGGGGCCGCCGCGGGTGATGGCCACATTTTTAACCAAGGGCACGACCGCCTGGATGGTGTCCGCGGTGGGCATGCGCTGGACCTCGATGGCCGCACCCGCATCCGCCACGCCGGCCCGAATCTGCAGGTCCTGGATCCGCACCCCAAACTGGCCAAAATGGTGCTCCGTGTCGTTCACGTTGAAGAACAGGGCCCCCTCATGGGTGGCGGCGTGGAGGATGGTGGCGTCCGATCCCTCGCTTTCCGCACCGCGGACGGTCAGTCCGTAGTTGAGGCCGAAATTCGCAGGCGGCTCCGCCCGCTCGAAATTCAGGCGGCGCGTGATCCGGTAGGTTCCCGGGGGCAGCACGAGGCAGCCGCCGCCGTCCCGCACCAAGTTCGCGGCCAGGTAGTCGAGAGCCTTTTGCAGGGGCACGGTGTCGTCGGCCACTCCGTCACCCGCGGCACCAAAGTCGGTCTTGGCATTCACCGTCAGCGAGGTTCTCGGTGCGACCGTCAGGGTCTGGCTGACCGCCGCGGCTCCCTGGTAGGTGCTGTTGCCGGGCTGACTGGCCGTGATGGTGGTGGTGCCGGTGCCCACGAGGGTCACGGTCTGGCCCGAGATGGTGGCGACCTGCGGGTTGCTGCTGGTGTAGGTCAGCGGCAGCCCGCTGGAGGATGAGCCGGAGAGCGTGAAGGACGGCAGACCGAGGGTCTTGGTGGGCAGCGGCGGAAAGGAGAGGCCCTGCACCTGCGGCACCGTGGCCACGCGGTAAAACTTTCTGCCCGCCGCGGATACCGAGATGCCTTTCCATTCGTATCCGCTCGGGGTCGCCCTCCCGGTGACCGGCGTCACTGCCGCGGCGGAGTTGACCCACGCCCCGGTGGCCAGATCCGCGCACTCCTGCAGGGCATAAACCACCGAACCCCCGGTGCGCTGCATCCAGGTGAAAACAAAACTGGCGCCGCTGGTGCCGACGCTCCACGAGACCGGATCGGCGGCGGCGGGATTGCCGCCGAAGGCGTACTCCGAAAAGGTCGTGCGCCCGTCTCCGTCGGGATCGGCCGTCCCGCTGGGGTTGGCCAGCCCGGTTTGTGCGGAAAGCCACTGGTCATAGGGGTCGATCCCCTCCCCCGGAACCCGGATCTGCAGAAGGAGCGGGCTGCTGGTGCCCCCCGCGTTCGACGCCGTCAGCGCGACGGTGTGCTCTTCCGCCTGGGTGGGCGTACCGTGAATCACCCCGGTGCCGGCATCGAGCGTCAGACCGGCGGGCAGGGTCCCGGTGATCTGGTAGGTGGTGGGATAGGTGGTGGGACTGGGCGTGACGGTGGCGGAGTAGCTGAATGGCTGGCCCAAGGTTCCGGTAAGCAGACCATCGGGGCTGGTCAGGACCGGGGCCGCGGGCACGGAAATGTCCCGGTTGGCGAAGCCGAGCCAATGCCAGCTGGCCTCGCCCAGATTGACATATCGGATCGTGTGGCTGGAGCCCTCGGCCGTGAACTCCACCTCGACGCGCAGCCCGTTGCCTTGCCCGTAGGCGTTTTCATCCACGGTGAAGGCGCGGCTCCCCGAGGTCAGGGTGGCGGTGCGGTGCCCGGTGGCGTCCCAGCCGATGCCGAAAAGGGTGGTGCGGTAGCGCCGCCCGGAGACCAGCCCCGTCAGCGTCAAGCTGCCCTCGTTCCCGCCGTAGACAAAATCGTCGGCCAGAACCCGGCTGCCGCTGCCCTCCGGTTGCTGGTTGGAGCCGCTATTGCCGTTGAGAATCACCGCCGGGCCGCTCAGGAAAAAATCGCTGCCCGAGGGGTTGCCGCCGGCCACCCCGCGGAAGGTGACTCCGTTGATCACGGCGTTGCGGGTGGTGCCGAAGTTGTAGGCGTGGGTGTAGGAAGCTCCACTGCTGATCCCCGAGCTGGCGTCCCCGCTCCAAGGGGCGACGGTGAAGGTTTCCACCTCGTCGGACAGGAGGCGGTTGGCAAAGCCGGCAATATGCCAAGAGCCGTCATAGGAGATCGCCTGGGTGGTGCCGGTGGCGGTGAACTCCACGTCCAGCCGGACCCCCTCCCCCTGCCCAAACTGGTTCAGGCTGGGCTTGAAGCTGCGGCCGTTGGCGGTGAAGGTGGAAAGGCGGTGCCCGCTGGCGTCCCAGCCCGTGCCGAAAAGGGTGGTGCGGTAGCGCTTGCCGGGCGTCAACCCCTGCAGGGTGAGCGCCCCCGAGCTTTGCCCATTGAAAAGAAAATCGTTGGCCAAACTGCGGCTACCGCTTCCCGAGGGGAGGTTGTTGTTCGGGTTGCCGTTGTAGACCCCGCCGCGATCCGTGACGGAAAAGGAGTTGGCCACGGAGGGATTGCCGCCGTCGACACCAGTGAAGGTCACCCCATTGATGACGGGACTGATGCTGGCGGCCCCGAAGTTGACGGCGTGGGTGTAGACCGCGCCGCTGTCGATGCCGGAGCTGGCGTCCCCCGTCCAGTGAGAGACGGTGAAAAAGGTGCCCGCCAGGGTGGGAACCACCTGAACAGCGTCCAAGACCAGTGCGGCATCCTCGCTGGAAGAGCTGGTGATGGCCAGCGGCATGGAGGAGTTCGTGGCGATGAAATCCCGGGCCACGAGAAGATAGGAGTTTTTCCCGCCCACCGCCCGCACCTTCGAGCCGATGGTGGCATTCCCCACTTGCAACGACATCGTCGGGACGCCCGCCACCCCGGAACGCCTGGTGACGCGTAGAGATACCTGATAGGACTGGCCGACGACCAAATTCGTCAGCGTGGTGCTCAGGGTGTTCGTTGGTTCGTTTGGCCAGGTTTGGATGAAGGCCACCTGCCGGCCCTCGGGGGTGGTGGCGCCGTTGTCGGCAAAGACCATCAAATCGTTAGTGGGGTTGTTGGTCAGGTCGAGGTAGTTTAGGCCAATGCGGCCGGGCACGGTCGCCGTCCAACCGCTGATGGCAGAGTAACCCGGCCAACCCGGCGACGCATCCGCCTCAAACCCGGCGTTGGGGATATGCTGGGCGCCGACCGGGGCCAGCCCCGCTAGGAACGCCAGCCCTACCCACCCGAAAAAGGGCGGAGCCGGAACCGCGGGCCTGCCGGCGCGAAAGGGCCTGCCCGCAAAAGATTTGGATTTTTTCAGAGGAGGATGTTCCTTTTATCTTATTCTATCCACAAGCGAGCATATTTCAAGGGGGGGGAAATCAGCGCCGTCCTCCAAACGTTGGGTTCAAAATCTCCAGACCCCAAGGGCTTGGGTGGGGACTCAGGTGGAGGAAGTTGACCGGCGAAACTTAGGGGATGATTTCCAGCTTCAGGTTGCCGACCTTGCCGGGCAGGGACGGAAAATCCGAGGTGAATTTGCCGAACCCGATGTGGGTGATGGGGTCGATCGTGTCCGGGTTGTACTCCATCCCCGCATAGGCCGTCTGGTACACCGTCTTGCCATTCAAGCGGAACTCCAGCGTGGCCAGAGGCGAGTTTTTCTGGGTGTTGTCCAAAATAATTTCCAACCGCCCCGCGGTGGCCCCCAGCTGGGCGGTGCCGGGACCGGCGGGATCCGTGCCCCACGTGAGAAACTGCGCGTCGCCGTTGGCGCGGATGAGAAAGAGTGCGCTGTAGGCCACCGCGAGACTTTTGTCCCCCTCGGGCAACGGGCCCCGCGTGAAGGCCAGCGCATACCAATCCTCCGTGGGGGCGGAGGGTTTCATCTCCACGTCGAGGCCCAAAACGTACTTTTTTTTCCCCGCCACCCGGAAGGGAAGATAGAAGGAGGGCGATCCTCCGCTTGCCGAGACCTCCCCGTTCGCCTTGACCTGCACGGTTTGCGTGGGGCTGTCGGGGGAGACGAACACCTCCTGACCGGGGCGGACTTCGGGAGCCTGTCCCAACACGCTTTGGCCGGCCTCCCCGCCAAAATCGTACTGGTAAATCACCTGCCCCCAGGCCGCCGTCGATCCCCACCCGCCAAGCCCCCCGCCCAGCGCGACCACGGCCAACAAAAACTTTTTCATCGCAGGAATTTTTCTAAGCGAAAAAAATCAGTCGGCAACCCCGCGCTGGATTTTTTTCGTTTTTTTCTTTTCTCGCAAGGTCGGCCCGGTCCAGGAAGTCCGGGCGGAACTGAGGGTGACCCTTTGATTTCCGACCCGGAACCGGAGGGCCGGCCCCTCAAGCCACTCGAAGCGGGTGGCCTCCCTCCCGATGGCGCACTCCAGCCGCGTGCCTTGGTAAACCATCCGGAAGCGCAGCCCGGACCAGGCGGAGGGCAGCGACGGGGCGAAATGGAGGCCGTCGGGATGATCCCGCATGCCTCCGAATCCGTGCACCACCGCCATCCACGTGCCCCCCATGCACGCGGCGTGGAGCCCGCCGGCGACATTGTTCTTGCAGTCGTCCAGATCCATCCGCGCGCTCAGCCGGAAGTAGCCGTAGGCTTCCTCGGTGCGGCCCAGCTCCGCCGCCACGATCGCGTGGATGCAGGCGGAAAGGGAGGAGCCGTGGTTGGTGCGGGGCTCGTAAAAATCGTAATCGGCCTCCTTCACCCGGCGGGAAAAGCGGTGGCCCTGCACGAAGAGCATCAACACGGTGTCGGCCTGTTTGCAGACCTGGGTGCGCCAAAGTTTCAGCGGGTGGAACTTTTCACGGATGTCGGTGTGCAGGGGAATCCTCGCCATGTCGACCGGCGGCAGATGGAGGAAGCCGTCATCCTGCGGGTGGATGCCCAGCTTCCGGTCCCACGGAATGAACATGGCCCGGCTCGCGCGCGCCCAGCCGTCCCGTTCCGCGCGGGTCAGGCCGATCCGCGCGGTCAGCTCGGCGAAGGCGGGCGGGGCCTCCCCCCGCATCCGGTCAAACGTCTCCGCGGCATGGGCGAGATGCCACTGGGCCATGACGTTGGTGTAGGCGTTGTTGTTCACCCCGCAGCTGTACTCATTGGGGCCGCAGACGGCGTTCAGGCAAAACGCCCCCCCGCGTTCCGGCACATAGCCCCCGAGGTTTTCCAGAAAGCGCGCCGTCTCAAACAACATCTCGGCGCCCCGGTGCCAGAGAAATTCCCGGTCCCCGGTGAGATGGACGTAGCGGTGCAGGGCCCAGGCGACGGCCGAGACCAGATGATATTCCGCGGTCGAGGCTTCGAAGACGGTGGCGCACTCCTCCCCGCTGATGGAGTTCCAGGCAAAAAGGGCCCCGCGGTTGCCGACGTCGCGGGCCCGCCGCCGGGCCTGATCGAGCAAACCATGGCGGTAGGCCAGCAGCGGTTGCACCAGGGCGGGCTCGGTGTAGAGCGCCATCGGGGCGAGATACATCTCGGTGTCCCAGAAGACATGGCCGCAATATTTGTCCCCGCTGAGGAAGTTGGCCCCGATGCTCAGGGCGGGATGTTCCGGAAAGCTTTGGCGTAGGTGGAACAGGTTGAAGCGGACGGCCTGCTGGTCGGCCGGATTTCCCTCGAGGACGATGTCCCCGTCCTTCCACCAGCGCGCCCACCAGGCGGCCTGTTCCCGAAACAGCTGCTCGGCCCCGTCGGCGGCGTCGCGGCTGACCTCGGCCTCGACCCGCGCCCCCAGCTCCTCCCGCGGAACCAGCAGGCTGGAAGTCAGTGCCAGATATTTCTCCAGCCGGAGGGTGCCGCCCTCCGGCAACCGCACGGTGACCTCGCGCCAGACCGCCCGCTCCTCGCGGCGCACCGCTGGTTCCGCCGCTCCGGGCGCGGAGAAACGGGTCACCACCGCCGCGGCGGCGGCCTGCGGGCCGTCGGCGGGCTCCAGCCAAAAGGTGTCGCGGTCGCCCTGTGACTCCGCCTTCCGGATGCGGAGGGGCGTGCCGGGCAAATGCCAGTGGCTTGCGGGCACGCTCACCCCGGTCACCAACCGGACGACACACGGCGTGATCGCCTCCACCGTCAGGTCCAGAACGGCGGCGTGCCGGCGCTCCATGCTCACCATCCGGGTGGAGCGGAGCCGGATGGTTCCGCCGGAGGTGGCGCGAAACTCCCCTTCCCGTACCAACGTCCCCGCCTGGAGATCAAGCCAGCGGCGATGGGTGCCCGGGACGGCCTGGGCCGGGCCGAGGCGTTCGCCGTCCACCTCCCAGAAACACGCGAGCCAATCCAGCAGACCGAGCATCATCTCCAGGTTCTCGGCAAAACCGGGCAGCTTCCACAGGTGGACGTAGGGCTTCCGGCCAAAGACGCCGTTGGCAAAGGTGGCGGGATATTCCCGCCCCGGCCAGGGGGTTTCCTCCAGCGAACCCCGCACCCCGATCCGGCCGTTGCTCAGGGCGAAGAGTGATTCCCAGAAGTGGGCCCGCGCCGGCTGGAACGTAGTTTGCATGATGCGCCATGGCTCGGTCGGGATCCGCTCCTGCCGTCCGGTCTGTCGCAGCTGCGCCAGGTCGATCGAGCAAAAATCGGGAATCGTCTCGGCGGCGTTGGGCAGGGATTCCGGTGAGCCCACACCGATTGCCTTCATCCCCGCGCGGCGGGCCGCCTCGAGGCCCGCCTCCGCGTCCTCAAAAACCAGGCAGTGAAACGGGGGTACGCCCAGACGCTCGGCCGCGAGCAGGAAACCCTCGGGATCGGGTTTGGACTTTTGCACATCGTCGCCCGAGACCACCGTGTCGAAAAGATCGCGGAGGCCGAGCACCGTCAGCACCGCCAGGGCATTGCGGCTGGCGGAACAGAGGGCCGTCCGCACTCCGGCCCGCCGGGCGGCGGTCAGAAAATCGAGCACGCCCGGCAGCATGTCCTTGCGGGTGATCCCGGCGATGGCCTGGAGATAGACCTCGTTTTTGCGCGCCGCCCACGCGGTGCGCTCGGACTCGCTCGCCCGGACCTGGTTGTGCTGCAGGATCCGCTCCAGCGCCTCCGGCCGGGCGATGCCGCGCAGTTGGTCGGCCAGCTCGTCGGGAAAATCCCACCCCTGATCCCGGGCGAGCGTCTGCCAGCCGTGCCGATGGCAACGGTCCGTCGTCACGATCACTCCGTCCAGGTCGAAGAGAAAGGCACGCAAAAGCGGGCTGAGCGCCGGGTTTGGCCGCGCACCGGACCGGGTCCTGCCCTCCTGCCGGCGACCGCGCATAGAGGAGGATTTTTTCATCGGGCGGCGTCGGCGGTCTTTTTCCCCGCGGCCGCGACCGGCGGCAGGGCGGCCAGCCGGGAATACACCAGGCGGACGGGCCCCAGCAGGCCGGAGGGCAGCATCGCCTCATCCTTGTGGAGCCGCGCATCCCCCCAAGAGGCGAGGTAGGGCCGGAAGGAGGTGTTGGCAAAAGCCGCCGGATCGCGAAGCTCCCCGATCAGCCGGTTGCGCCACGTTCCGGTCACGGCGATCTCCAGCTGGTTCGGACCGTGGCGGACATACCGGGTCACCTCCCAGCAGTAGGGGAGGTTCCATTTCGCGCCAAGATCCGTGCCATTTAGGGTCACCTCGCTGACGGAGTCGCAGGCATCGCCCAGCTCCAGATAGACGCGGGTGTCCGCGGGCACCGGCGGAAGATCGAAGCGAAGGCCGTAGACCGCCGTGCCGGAAAAGAAACGCACCTGCGGATCGGGATGGGCGGTCAGGGAAGCCAGGGTTTCCAGGACGATCTCTCCGGCCGCCACCTTCTCCGGCGGAAACTTCACCGTCCAGGGGCCCGGCAGCGGTCGCGGGTCCGGCAGGGCCGCCACCGTCAACGGCACGGTGGATCCGTCGGAAAGTTTGAATTCGTAACGTCCGGTGGCGAGCAGCTCGGCGGTGATTCCGCCCTCCCCATTCCGCCGCAGGTCGGCGACCGGGGCGAGAGAGGTTAGGCGCGGGTCGGTCTTTTCCGCCTCTTTCTGGATCTCCGCGGCGGAGAGGGCCCGGTCGTGGCTGGTCACATCCGTCATCTCCCCGCGAAAGGCCAGGCTGCGTTGTCCCCCGTCCACCGAGGCGATGGAGCGCAGCGAGAAACGGCCAGCCGGCGCCTCGGCCACGGGGCGCCCGTCGACGAACAACTTCAGGCGCCCGGATTGGACCGTCAGTGCCAGATGGGTCCAGTCGTGGATGTTTTGGCGGTGGGCCAGCACCGGCTCGAGGACGGTTGCGCCCGTCGCGAGCACGACCACACCGTTGCGGCCGGCCGACAGGCTCGCAAAGGCGGTGCCGGGGGGCTCGGTCACCCGGTGCCCAGGGCGGATTGGGGTCACCTCGTTGACTTCCTCCCACCGCACGTCGGGCGGAAAAGCGGTGTCCAGACGGGGCCGAATCCATCCCATCATCGTGAAATTCTCGGTGTCGGCATACTCCCCGTGCCCGCGAAAACGCGCCCCGGCGGGAACCTCCGCCGGGCGTTCGGGGACGCCGTCGCGGGAAAGGGCCACCACCGAGGGCTTCTCGGGTTGGCGGGCGCGGAACATCACGAACACCGATTCCATCGGGTTGAGAACGACGCGCACCCGGGTGGACTGGGGGAGGCTGGCAAAGGCGGCCGTGGGCACCCGCCGTCCGGTCGCCGGATACCACAACTCGGGCACCTGCCCCGTGACCCGAAATTCCGGATCCAGGGCCAGGGTCAGGTCGGTCTGGTTGGCCAAAAAGTAAATTTCATCCTTGCCCGCTTGCCGGTGGATCCAGCGCACCGCATCGGGATCCAGTCCCCCCACATCGGGGGCCAGGCCGATGGCCCGGCTCACCTCGGCAAGGGACTGGCCCCAAAACACCTGGCCTTGGCCGTGGCGCCGGGAGCCGGCGGACTTCGGTTTCGCCCCGCCCCACAATTCCCCGGCCAGCCGGCGCACCTCCTCGTCGGCTTGGCCGCGGCGGGCCAGGCTGGGGGAGCGCACGGGCGGCGGGCCCGCCACCACGCCCCCGCGTTGCACCAGCTCGGCAATCCGCCCCAGCAGTTCGGGGCGCATCGTGTCCCCCTCGGGCAGGTGGAGCAGGCGGTAGCTTTTTCCGTCCGGCAACACCCAGCGCCCGTCCCGCACCTGCATCTTTTGCTGGATCACCTCTGCATTGATGAAATCAAAATCAAAACCCGGCGGGACGATCGCCCGGGAAGTGCCGTCCATCCGGGGCGCATCTTCCGGGATGAGCAGGGCGAAATCCGCCACGTGGATCCCCTGCTGCAGCAGGGCCTGGGCCCGGCGGAAGTACTGGATCCACGCCTGCGCCTTTTCAAACCAGGGATTGTGGCGATTGAACTCGGTTCCGAACCACGTCTGGATGCCTGGTTGGCGGTCGTTCCACGGCTGATGGAGCGCCACGTGCAGGGTGTAGTGGTTGATCCCCTCCGTCATCGCCCAGTCGCCCCGCCGCTTGAGGAGCGCGGGGGTGGTGCCAAAAAGCCGGCTGGCACTGGTAAAGGCCTCGGCCGAGACCAGCGGCTTGCCGTAAATGTGGGCGGCCGAGCTTGCGCCCCGCACCTCGATCGGGCCGAGGTCTCCCGTGGCCCAGAACTCCCCGGCGATGTGGTCGGCCCGGCCCCCGTATTGCAGAAATTCCCCGGGAAAACCGCTGTGGCCGTAGTTCTCCAACCACAACTCCAGTCCGCTTTTTCGACACGCCGCCTGCAGGCCGCCGACAAATCCTGTCGCCACTTCGTCCGCCACAAAGCGCCGCAAATCCCAAAGAAACCGCTCCGAGGCCTCGGCGGACTCCACCATCCGTCCCGTCAGCACCGGGAACCACGGCTCGGGATCGTAGCCGAACTGCTGTCGAAACCGGGCAGTCGAATCGTCCGACCAGGTCTGGGAACCCATCTCCCAGCTGTCGGAAATGACATACTTCAGGGCCCGCCGGTCCGCCGCCTTCATGCCACGCAGAAACGTCCCCACAAACTGGTCGAGGTGCCAGCCGACCTGCTCCGCGGACATCTTATCCACCTCCCACCCCTCGCCCTCCCGGCTGGCGGGTGCATTGCGGGTCCCGGTTTGGGCCAAGCCCACCCGGAGCAGCAGCCAACGCCCCGGGGGCACGCTCCAGCTCAGGGTGCCGTCCGCGGAAACTTTTTCGCTGAGGTCGACCATGCCCCCCGCCGGCACGATGCCTTCCCGGCTTTGGGGCTCGGGGGGGGCGGGCCACCGGTAGGCCGCGTCCGTCGGCAGCGGGTTGAAATGCATCTTCCCCAACTGTTTTTCCACATACTGATCCACCCGGGGCGGGGAGAGCAGCTGCAGGGCCGCCACCTGCGCCCCCGCCGGGACATCGCGAAACTCGAGCTCAAACTCGCTGGCCTGGACCGGGGCAAAAGCCGCCACCACCGGTCCCTGCACCCAAAAGCCCTCGTTCACCCGCATGGTGTTTCCCGGTCGGTTCAGCCGCAGCCGCGCCACGCGTTGGAAATTGCCCCGCGCATCCTTCGCTTTCAGTTCCGCCCAGCCCGTCAGGCCCCCCAGCCCGGGAAAAATTCGCAAGGTCTGCGCCGAAACCGGGCCGGCGGCCTTCATCCGCAAGCGGGTCGGGGCCTCGCCCCCGGGGAGGGTCAGCGCGGAAATCCGGATCGGTCCCCACGGCCCCATTCCGGTGGGGCCGAGCACCATCGCCGGACTCCAGGCGGCGTCGTCGAAGCTCTCGGAATTCCAACCGGCGGGGTCGCTCTCGGAGATTTTCCAATCTGCCTCGGTGCCCCACCTTTCGGGCGGGCCGGAGGAAAAGTCGATTTCCATCTTTGCGGCCAGACCGGCGGGATTGGGTTCACTGCCCAGGTTTTTGACGCTCACCGCCACCACGTTGGGTCCGGGCTTCAGCCGCGCCGTGAGATCCAGCGGCCGGGCCTCATTCCAGGAACTGCTGCTCCCCACCACCTCCCCGTTCACCCAGCAGGTGAATTCATTGTCTGCCGTCATCGTCAGGGTGGCGGTGCGGACTGGGCGATCCATCGGCAGGGAAAAACGCCGCCGGAAATAAACCGTTCCGGGAGCGGCGGCACCCGCCTCGGGCACCGCCTTCCAGATCCATGAAACGCCCTCCAGCGTTTGCGGCCGGTCCGGATCCGCCCCGTTCAAAAGGGAAGCGTTGGGCCCTCCCTCCGCCGCCGTGAAGGTCAGGGGGATCGGGGCCTCCTCCGCGGAACCCGGCAGCGGATAGGCGAACACCCGGGTGGGCGACCCTGCCAGACCCGGATGCGGCAGGGTTCCCCGAAATTCCCGGGGCCCGGACACCACCATTTCGCGGGTGGCGAGATAACGCATCGATTTTTCCGGGGGAACCCACGGCCCACCGGCTTGGCTCCACCCAGGGCAGTTAAACAAACCGATGTCCACCCCAAGTCGGGTGCCTTCGCGGATGGCATGCTGGACGCAGTCGGTCCACTCCGGGCTGAGCACCTTGACCGTTCCGCTTGGCACCGAAGGGAGGGCGATGTTGCCGATGGCGGCGGCCCCGATGCCCGCACGTTTCATCGATTCCAGGTCCCGCGTGATTCCCTCCTTGGAAATCTGGTCGCTGATCCAGTACCAGTACACCCACGGAGCGGTCGAAGCGGGCGGATCGGTAAAAAGTTTTTCCAACGCGTCCATCTCGGCCGCCGCCTCCGGGGGTTCCGCCCCGGGACGGGGGATCATCCAGCGGGTCCAGCCCGGCTGAAAATCCTCCCCGTCGCGGGCGATGGGCCGCTCCGCCTCTGGGTCGGAATCCATGAACTGGCGGATTTGGTCTGGCTTCAAGGCCAAATCAAAAAGCCGCCAACCTCTCGCCTTGCCGGTAAAACGTTCCGCCTCAGGCCCGCCCGGTCGGCTGCCCGGATGCACCTGCCAAAGGCTGGGTTGGCCCACCGCCACCCTCTTTCCGTTGACGAAGAGGCTGGGCACCCCATCCCGGTAGACCACCGCCAGGGCCGCCTCCTCCGGGACGGGACTCTCCCACCGCAGCACGGATTCGTAGTAGCCCTCGGTGTGTTCCAGCACTTGAATGCCGTTCTTGCCGACCGTGAGCCCGGCCCCGGCGTGACCCTTGCCGTACAGGCTGTGTCCGGGGTCGGGATAGACGACAAATTCGCGGTAATCGCTTATCCGGATCTGCCCGGAAGGAAGAAAGGAGATATCCGTTTGGGGTTCGGCCCAACCCGCCCAGGTGAAATTCCCGGAGACCGCACCCCGGTTCGCACCTTCCGGCAACGCCGGGGGAAGCCCGGGTGCGCTGGCCGCCGCCACCGCCCAAACCCCCGCCAAGGCAGGCCCCCATCCTGCCCGGCGGAAAAAAGCACGGCCTGTTTTCAATCCTTCTTCCTTAACCGCAGGCACGCCCATGCGCAAGAATTCATACTTGGATGTTTCGATAGTTTTTGGATTTAAATTAAATATTTCCTCCAAGCCTTTTTTGGGTGGCGACGGCCGCGGGTCCGGGGGGGGGAGTTGGCCCGCCGGATTCCCTGCGGGCGGAAAGCCGCCTAAAAAAACCGGGCGACTTGCGGATTTCCCAGGCCGTTGAAAAATTTTTCTTTCACCGGGCTTTGCTGCTTTTAGATTTAATGTTAAAAGATTGTCCTGAAAATTACTTTGAGTCCTACCCCTTACCTTCCCCAAAAAATGCTCCCCGCTGGCCGGCCGCTCCGGCTGGACCGGATGGCCCGCCTTTTTCCCGGCTTCACCCTGGTTGAGCTCCTCACCGTCATCGCCATCGTCGGTCTCGTCGCCGGTTTGGCGGTGGTGGCCACCGGCAAGGCCCGCGCCGCGGCCCTGGCCGCCAAGGATCTGGCCAACCTTCGGCAAACCGCCTCCTTGGTTTTAATTACGGCGGGAATGCACGGAAAAATACCCGGTAAACCGGGCGTGACCGACAACTGGATCCGCGTGGTGGACGAATATATTCCCAACACGTACGCAAAAAACGGGGTCGATCCCAACCCTCAGGATCCCAACCACGTTTACCTCTGTCCCTCCCTTTTCGCCCTGCGCCCGGCGTTTGCCCGCGTCAATGTTCGACACCAGTGGGCAATGAATCAGACCGTGGCGGAAAGGCCCCTCACCGTCATTGAACGCCCGGCAAAAGTCGTGCTCTTGACGACCGCACTTTGGGGCGGCCCCAACGGCGGTTGGGGGAGGCTGGAATTCGAACCCTCGGAACGCGCCAACCCCGACTTCCCCTATCCGTCCCGCCGCCTCAGTCTGACCGATCCCACCGGGACGGGGCCGCCCGATCGCACCACCTTGATGGCCTTTGTCGACGGGCACGTTGAAAGGATCTCCTTTCGCGACACCAACTATTTTCCGGTCAACGCCGCCAAGCCCGCCTGGACGCCCTAGCCTGCCCAGGCACTCCGCCTCAGGAAGCTGGAATGCAGATTCGGGATGGTTGAATACCAACCCTTATGCGAATCTTAACCCCGATGAATCAGAATTTCCCCCTGCGCGTGGGTCTGTTCGGCATCGGACTGGAGGCTTACTGGCCGCAGTTTGAGGGGCTCAAGCCCCGGTTGGAGGGATATCTGGGCCAGATGGCGGCCAAGTTGGGGCGG
>RFMG01000192.1 GCA_009927835.1 Verrucomicrobiota bacterium
CGCTGCACGGAGCAGCTCTGGAGGGCTTCGAGGTGAAGGTGAAAGTGGCGGGCTGAAGCCCGCCCCACAAAAATTTCCAATGGCAGGCGAATGTAGGGCGGGCTTGAGCCCGCCAAGCTGCCACCAGCGTCAGCTCTACCGCACCATCGACAGGCAGAGATCGGCGAGGCGCAGGCAGGCATCGGGTTGGGACGCTGCGGCCAATTTTGCCTTCCACTCTTTCCATCCTTTCCCATTTTCGGCGAGAGACTGGCGAATCACACGGAGTGCGGTTTCCCCGTTCGGGGTGAGTTGGGCCACACCGATTTCCTTGAGGAGCGAGAAATTTCCCTCCTCTTGTCCCGGGACCACTTGGGTGACGAGAAAAGGGGTCCGGGAGGCGATGGTTTCCTGTGTTAATGCGCCGCCTGCTTTGCCGATGACAAAGTGATGTTTGGCGAGGATGGAGGGCATTTCGGTGGTCCATCCGAGGAGTTGGACTTTTGTGCGAAGAGGGCCGAGTGCGTTTTCCACCCTGCGAGCGATGGCAGGATCCCGTCCCGTGCCGATGGTGACCGACCAACCCTCCTGAGCCGCGAGCGAGGCGGCGAGTTCGGGGCCACCTTGCAGGCCCGAACTGAGAAGGTAAGAACGCGGGGATTTTCACCGGGGGGTTCATCGCCCGGGTGGGGGGTGGGATCGGCAAAGCGCGGATCGACGGGAAAACCGATCGGCTGAATTTTCCCCATGGGAATGCCGAGGGCGTGGAGGGATCGGGCGGTGGGTTGGTTCGGTACGATCCAAAGATCCGCAGGGGAGGAGGACCAGAGGCGGTGGACGGATATCGAATCGGTGACAATGGTCATCAGTTGAAATGTTTTGCGCAGGTCGCGGGGGAGAAGCGCGATGAAGTGGGAGTAGACGGGGAAAGTTAGGGCGATGACTTTGGGGCGATGGGTTTCAATCAGTTCGCGGATGCGGAGGTAGGCAGGGCGGTTTGTGAAGAGGGTTTTTTCAATCAGGGGGACATGGTGGCAGGCGAGATAAAAGAGGCTCCAGGCGTGGGGGTAGCGGTTGATCAGGGTAAGGTAAAGGCGACGGAAAAAATCGTTGAGCGCGGGGCGGGATTCGGCGAACGGGTCGGCCACAACGGCGGTTCCGCCGCGGAGCTGGATCGCGCCGGCGAGTCCGCGGGCAGCGGCGTTGTGCCCGTCGCCAAAGGCGGCGGTGAGGATGAGGACGGGGGCGGAATTCACATCAGGCCGTCGCGTTCCAGTTCGTCCAGCCGGCGGTCGTCCGATTGATCGACGATCTCGGTCACGCCGGGAAGCTCAAGCAGGACATCGAGGCTGAGTGCGATCTGTTCCGTCGGAAGGCCCGTGGTCTCGATCACGCGGCGGTTTCGGGTGAGGTAGGCCCACGAGAAGTCCTCTCCCTGAATGATGCGGAACTGGAGATGGTCGGAGGGAAGGAGTTCCTCCGCGGAGGCAAGGGCCAGGGTGCTGTTGCCCGCTTGTGCACCCGGGATGACCTGTTCCACACGGGTGAACCGATCGAGCCAGGATGTAAGGATGGCACGGATCGAGGCATCGGTGTGCGGCTTAGAGAAGACGGCGACATACCCACGGGAGATCATGCGCGCAGGCTATCGGAGGAAAGGTTGGGTTTAAAGAGGAAGTGGCGGTTTAGCGGGCTTCACGCGGAAGGGAGTCGAAGCGGGTGAAGCGGGGTTGGAAGAGAAGGCGGATGCGGTCGGTCGGTCCGTTTCGCTGTTTGGCGATATTCAGCCTGCAGGGAAAGCCGCGAACATTCGGCGGCAAGGGCTGGTTATCCCCGCCCTCGTCCGAGTTTCCGCTGTTTTCCGCCTCGTCGTTGGCGGATTCCCTGCTCAGAAGAAGCACAAGGTCGGCATCCTGCTCGATCGAGCCGGACTCGCGGAGGTGGTGAAGGGCGGGCTCGGAGTTGGTTTCCTCGGGCTTCCGGTTCAGCTGGGCCAGGACGACCACGGGGATTTGGAGCTCCATGGCCAGGGCCTTGAGGCCTCGGGAGATTTCGGAGACTTCGACCTGGCGGTTTTCCTTGGCGCGGCTGGTACCCGAGGTGAGGAGCTGGAGATAATCGATGATCAGGATATCGATGCCGAACTGTTTTTTGATCCGGCGGGCGCGGGCCCGAAGTTGGCCGATGGTGAGCAGGCTGGATTCGTCAAGGTACAGCGGAAGATCGGAGATCTCCGCGGCAACGCCCCGAAGGGCGGTGATCTGGCTTTCGCTGAGTTGGCCGCGACGAATCTGCTCCGAGTCGAGGCTGGCGTGGGAGGAAAGAAGGCGGAACATGAGTTGTTGGGCGGACATTTCCAGGGTGAAGAAAGCGACATTGTAGCCGGGACGAACAAAGTCGTCCTTCTCGGAATCGTACCGTTGGCGGAGCATGTGGCGGGCCATGCTGAGGGCGAGGGCGGTTTTTCCAACGCCGGGACGGGCGGCCAGGACGATCATTTCCCCTCCCTTGAATCCTGTGGTGAGCTGGTCGAGTTCATCAAAGCCGGAGGGGATCCCGCTGTAGTGCCCCTTGCCTTTGACGAGACGTTCGATGAGGGCGATCGTTTCGGGCGTTATCTGGGCGGCGCGGACGACTCCTTTTGTTTCCCTTCGGCCCCGGATTTCCAGGATATCCCGTTCGGCATCGTCGAGGATGGTTTGGACCTCGTGGGGACGTTCATGGGCTCCGACGACGATCTGGGCGCAGGCTTGTTGGAGTTCCCGGAGGAGGCTTTTGTCCTGCACCTGTTCGAGGTGGGCTTTGGCGGTGAAGACACTGATGACGCCCGCTGCGAGATCACTGATCAGGGCGGGTCCGCCGGCGGCGTCGGCCAGTTTGCGGTCGGTGAGCCACGCCAGGAGGGTGGATGGGTCGATCGGCTGGCTGGCCTCGCGCATTTCGGCGATACAGCGGTAGATGACCTGGTGGGCGGGGTGGAAGAAATCCTCCTCCCGCATGCCTTTTTCCCTCGCCAGATCGACGACCTGGTCGGGATCGGCGAGCATGGCCCCGAGAAGCGAACGTTCGGCCTCGAGGTTGTGATGGGCGGGAAGGCCCTCGATCGTGATGGAGGGCGGGGCGGCCCGATGGACACGGGAGCGGGCGGGTTGGGCTTCGGCAATCACAGCTTCAAAGGATTGCGGACGAGGGGGAGGGGACAATCACGGGGAGAAAGTTGTTGGGGCGATCTTTCGGCAAAAGATGGATAAAAACGAATAACTTATCCTCTCCGGCGTGCCTTCGGGTGAAGTTGGGGCAGGATGGTGGGGTGATGCGACTGATTCTCGCCTCGACGTCCCCCCGGAGGGCCGATCTTTTGCGGGAATCAGGGATTTCTTTCCGAGTTGAAAAACCGGAGGTGGAGGAGTGGGCGGCTGCGGATTTTCCCGAGGTGAGTGCCGGCGATCTGGCCCGGGTGAACGCGCGAAGGAAGGCCAAGGCGGTGGCGGAAAGGCATCCGGACAAGCCGGTCTTGGCGGCGGATACCCTGGTGGTTTGCGAAAGCCGGATTTTAGGAAAGCCGGCGGACGAAAAAATGGCGGAGCAGATGTTGGGGTGGTTGAGCGGCCGGACGCATGAGGTCATCACCGCGACGGTTCTGATTTTACCGGGAGGAAAAAAAACCAGGGAGGCCGTGGTCCGGACGAGGGTGAAGTTCCGGAAACTGGCGGCGGAGGAGGTTCGTTCCTACCTTCGGGATGTGGAAGTGTTGGATAAGGCGGGGGCGTATGCCCTTCAGGATGGGGGGGACCGGATCGTGGAGCAGGTGGAGGGGTCGCGAAGCAACGTGATCGGACTGCCGATGGAGACGGTTTTGCCCTGGTGCGAGGATTTGGTGGCGGGGGAGCCGCCCGGTTAGAGATTTTTTTCGACGGCGGAGCGGAGATCGGCGCCTTTGAGCGGGCCGCGGAAACGCTGGAGAATCTTTCCCTGCGGCGTGAGGAGAATGGTGTAGGGAATGGTTTCCAAAGGCTCGAGTAGGTCGAGCGTTTGCGGCCCGGGTCGCAGAAGGGGATAATGGATGCCGTGTCGCTCCGCAAAGACGAGCAGACCTGCGGAGGGGGCATCATCCAGGCAGATCCCCAGAACAACAAGGCCGCGAGGGGAAAACTTCTCGTGGATCGCCACGAGTTCGGGCAGCTCCTTGGCGCTCGCCGGACTCCATGCGGCCCAAAGGTTGAGGAGGACGAGCTTTCCCCGAAGGGAGGCGGTATCGAAGGGCTGACCCGAGGCGAGATCGTTGAAGGAAAAGGATGGGGGCAGATGAAGAGGGGGCGGCGGCGGGCGACAGGAGGCCAACCCCAGGATCAGAAGGAGAAGGAGGGGATTTCCAAAAAAAGAAAAAGGCACCGGAAAGGGTAGGTGAGGGAGGGGAGTGCGCTCAACGCCCATCTTGTGAGACGGAACATGGAAGGATACGATGAGAGGTGGGATCCGAGAAACATTAGGAGGCAAGGAGAGCATGAATCCGAAAAAGAGCTTATCTTCCGTGCAGCGAATCCTCGTGGTGGACGATGAGGCGGATGTCGCATACTCGTTTCAGCGGGTGTTGGCGGAGGAGCCGGTGGAGGTGGCGGGTGTGACGAGCGGCATCGAGGGGCTGAAAAGGCTGAAAAAAGAGGGTTATGATCTGGTTTTGCTGGACGTGCGGATTGGGGCGGAGAACGGGATGGAGATCTTTCGGCAAATCCGCAAAGAGCATCCGCGGCAACTGGTGATTGTGATGACGGCCCATGGGACGGCTCAAACCGCGATTGAGGCGATGAAGTTGGGGGCGTTTGATTACATTCTGAAGCCGTTCGATGTGCCGGAGCTTCTGTCGATCCTGCGAAGGGCATTGCAGACCGCCGCCTCGATGCGCGACCTGGTGCCGCGGGAAGGGGCAAGTTCGGCCGAGGAGAAGTCGCCCGGGCTCATCGGGGCGTCGCCGGCGATGCAGAAAATCTACAAACTGGTCGGACAGGTGGCGCGATCGGATGCAGCGGTTCTGTTGATCGGGGAGAGCGGAACCGGAAAGGAGCTGGTGGCGCGGGCGATCTATGCGAACAGCTCAAGGGCAGCGAGGCCGTATGTGGCGATCAACTGTGCGGCCATTCCCGATGCCCTGCTGGAGAGCGAGCTGTTTGGGCATGAGCGTGGGGCCTTTACGGGCGCGATGGGGCAACGGATCGGAAAGTTCGAGCGGGCGGACGGGGGAACGATTTTTTTGGACGAGATCGGCGATATGCCTTTGGCGCTGCAGGCCAAGTTGTTGCGGGTGCTGCAAAACGGGGAGTTTCAGAGGGTGGGCGGGGATCAGACTTTGCACACGCAGGTCCGTGTGATCGCGGCCACGAACCGGGATCTGGCCATCCTGGTGAAAGAAAAAAG
Organism: Verrucomicrobiota bacterium; assembly: GCA_009927835.1. Lineage (GTDB taxonomy): Bacteria > Verrucomicrobiota > Verrucomicrobiia > Methylacidiphilales > Verrucolacustridaceae > Verrucolacustris. The sequence goes on from RFMG01000192.1 coordinate 5,392, forward strand.
TTTTCGGGAGGATCTGTTTTACAGGATCAACGTCGTTCAAATTCAGCTCCCCCCGTTGCGGGAGAGGAACGAGGATATTCTGCCCTTGGCGGAACATTTTCTGAGGCGAGCGGAAAAGGACCGGGGATTGAAGTTTTCAACAGCAACCAAGAAGGCCTTGCAGGGGTGGAGTTGGCCGGGAAATGTGAGGGAGTTGGAAAACGTTGTTTCGCGGGCGGTGGTGTGTGCCGCTGCGGAGTCGATTGAGCCCGGGGATCTGCCCCCGGAGATTTTGGGGCACGCCGCCGCCGAAGGGACCCCGGGGGATTGGTGGAAAAAAGTGCAAGAGGCTGCGGGAAAGGATGGGGATCTTTTGGCTGCGGGAGAAAAACTTCTGGTGGAGAGGGCCTTGAACGAGGCGGGTGGAAATGTGAAGCGTGCCTCGGAGATTTTGGGGGTTACCCGTGCCGCTTTGCGGACGCGTGTGGATCGGCACGGGCTGGCAGGTCAGGATTAGACGACAATTTTGACCAAGGGTTTGGGCAACGGGGAGGTGAAGCGCAGCTCCTTTCCCGTGACAGGATGAGGAAAGCGGAGAAAACAGGAGTGCAGCCCCAAGCGTCCCGCGGGATCACTTTGCGCTCCGTACTTTTCGTCCCCCACAATCGGACAACCTGCCGACGAGAGTTGCACACGGATCTGATGGCGGCGACCGGTCGCCAGGGTGAGTTCGACCAGTGAACGATGACGGCCTTGCTTCAGGACACGGTAGTGGGTGACGGCATGGCGGGTGAGGTCGGAGCGTGGGCGGATAAAAACCTTGAACGGGTTCGATTCATCCAGATCCGATTCGAGGGTACCCGAACTTTGCGGCAGGCGTCCCTCAACAACCGCCTCATATTTTTTTTCAAACTTGTCCCAGTTCCCTTGCAGGGATTCCTTGGTTTCTGGGGTTTTGGCGAAGACCATCAGTCCGGACGTCTCGCGATCGAGGCGGTGAACGATCCACACCCGTTGTTTTGACCGGGGATGCGCCTGCCGAAGGTATTCGTTGAGCTGGAAGTAGGCGGTTTTTTCCGGCTCGGCCTCGCTGGCAATGCTCAGCAGATTCTCGGGTTTGGAGATGACGAGGAGATGGGCGTCCTCGTGGAAGATCTGGATTCCGGAAGGCAGATTCGTTTTGGGAGTGGCAAAGCGGTCGGAGCGGATTGCGACGGTATCTCCGATGGAAAGAGGATGATTGAACTGCGCGACGGGTCGGTCGTTGACCGTCACGGCCTGGAACTTGAGCCAGGTGCGGATCTGCTTTTTCTTCTCCTCCGGCCAGGCCTTGAACATCTGCTCCAGCAGGGGACCGGTGTGGGAGACCGTGAAGGGCTTGGGCATGACGGAAGCTTGGAGGAAAAAAAGACGGATGGGAATGTTTGGGGATTGGTCGTGCGGAGGTGGGGAGGTAGCTTCTGGGGATGCGCATTCTTTTCCTCGGAGACATTGTGGCCGAGCATGGCCGCGAGGCTTTGCGGGACATGATGCCCCGCCTGATCGAGGAGTTTGCGCCCGATTTTATCGTCGTGAACGGGGAGAATGTGGCGGGAGGAAACGGGATTACCCCGAAGCTGGCGTATGATATTTTCCGCGCGAAGGTGGACGTGATCACCTTGGGGGATCACTGCTGGGATCAGCGGGAGATCATGGGTTTCTTTGCCGAGGAGCCCCGATTGATCCGACCGTTTAATTTCCCCGGAACCTGCCCGGGCAAGGGCTCCATTGTTGTCACGGGAAACGGGAAAAAGTTGGGCGTGATCAACGCCATGGGCAGGACCTTCATGAAGGCGGATGTGGACAATCCATTTCTTCTGATGGATCCGATCATCGAGGAGATCCGTAAGGAGACGAAAACGATCCTGGTGGATTTTCATGCCGAGACGACTTCGGAGAAGATTGCCTTTGGGCATGCGTTCGATGGAAAGGTTTCGGCTGTGGTGGGCACCCACACCCACGTGCAGACAGCAGATGAGAAAGTTTTGACCGGAGGAACGGCTTACATCACCGATGTGGGGTTTTGTGGGGCGCATGACTCGGTGATCGGGCGGGAAAAAGGTTCCATCGTGGATCGGTTTCGGACCTTGATGCCTGTGAAGATGCATCTGGCGACGGGGGGGATCCAGCTGGATGGGGTGGTGATCGATGTGGATGAGGAGACAGGCAAGGCGACTGCGATTCAGAGGATTCAACGACCGAAGTGAGCCGATCGGAACCGCTGAGCGTGTCTGCGCTGACGGCGCAGATTAAGGAGATTCTGGAGGATCAGGTGGGGGAGGTGTCGGTGGCGGGGGAGATTTCCAATCTGAGGCATCAATCTTCGGGGCACTACTACTTCACGTTGAAGGATGAGGGGTCGCAGATCCCGTGTGCTCTGTTTAAGGGGTCAGCTCTTCGTTTGGCGGTGCAACCCAAGGATGGGGCAAAGGTGGTGGCGGAGGGGGAGGTTTCCGTTTATGCGCCTCGCGGCGCGTATCAACTGATTGTGAGAAATCTGGAGCCGGCGGGGAAAGGGGATCTGCACCAGA
>RFMG01000095.1 GCA_009927835.1 Verrucomicrobiota bacterium
GCCGATGTAGGTGAAGTAGGCCAAGCGGGCGGCGTACAGAACGCCGCTCGTCGGATCACCCGCAGTGTTGTAGGTCGGATCGTTGCCGATCGACCAGTCGGCCAAGGATCGGAAGGAGCCCTCTGTTCCAGCAGGACGACTATCGATCGACAACTGGGAGGCGTCGTGTCCCCCTTGTTCCGGCGCCAGTTGACCGAGGCCGGAGTAGAGCGAGAAGGCCGGCAGGAATGTTCCTGTTGCCCCAGTGCCGAGCGAATTTCTTTGGGCGGTGATCTGGACATCTCCCGTCCCGCTTAGGGTGAAGCGGAAGAAACGACCTCGGTGGCTGTCGCCCCAGTCGGCATCGGTGGCATCGGCCCAACCAAAACCGCTGGAGACGGTCTGGGTCGAGATCGTCACGGTTTTGCCGGAACCGTCCGGGTTATACATCAAGGTGCCGAAATCTCGGCCGCTATAACCAACATGAGCCAAGGCTTCGGTTCCGGCGATCGCCAGAACAGTACAAGACACAAAAATAAACTTCATAATCCGTTTCATATCTTTTTTCCTTCCTCCCGGACGAGCCGGGAAATCTGGTCCAACGTTTGGACCAGCGGGTTCAATCTCAAATGGAAGCCAACGCGACAGCGTGGTTTCCAGGAACGAAGCAGTTGAGATTTAGGCTCGGGGAGGGGGGAGGAGAGGAGAGGCGCGATCTGCGCCGATCAGATATTCGGTGGAGGAAAAGTGGCGAACTTCACGGGAGCTGGAAATGCGGCCGGTGACGGTTTCGAGAACCCAGAGAAAATCAGCGGGGATGGGCGAAAGTGAAGAAAGTGTGGTTGGGGTGGAGTCGGGACGCGTCCGGGCAATCCGTTCGCACAGTGGGCAGGGGTGTTGTCCGTCGAAAGTTTTCTTCAGTCCTTCGCCGAATCCGGATTGCTGGGAGTAGGAGGTGAGCATCCAGCCCCAGGCAACGGTTTGAAGGAGTCCTTGGGGAAGCCCGACCTGCCATGCGAGGGCCAAGGTCATCAGGAGGGCACAAAAACGCTTCACCACATTTGTCTTACTCCTATCCACAAGGCGGTCAACCGGGGAAAGAAAGGAAGTTGCGGAACAGGGTGGATTTGCGGATCGTTTTGGGATGTCGGAATTCATCCTTATCCAGCACCAGGCGACAGAGGGTCCGGGCACCATCGAGGAGGAGATTCTGCGGGCGGGGCATCAGGTTCGGAAAGTGCGGACCGATCAGGGGGACAAGGTTCCTGGGGACGTGGGCGCGTTTGGCGGTTTGGTGGTGATGGGGGGATCGATGGGGGTGGCGGATCAGGCTAAGTTAAGCCATCTCAAGGATGAGATCGCGTTATTGAAGAAGTTCGTTCAGGCGGAGAGACCGGTTTTAGGGATCTGTTTGGGGGCCCAGCTCCTGGCGGCGGCGCTGGGCACCGAAGTGGCGCCGGGAGAGAGGGAGATCGGATGGTTTTCGGTTCGGAAACTCCCGGATGCATTCAAGGATCCTGTTTTGCGGCGTCTTCCCGAAAACTTTCCGGCCTTGATGTGGCATGGAGACCATTTTCCTTTGCCGAAGGGAGCAGCGCATCTGTTAAGCACCGAAAAATGTTCCTGTGCGGGATTCCGTTACGGAAAGAAGGCCTATGGTTTGGTGGCCCATCTGGAGATGACGGCGGCGATGGTGGACGAGATGGTGGCCGGATCGCGAAAGGAGTTGGCGGCGGCGGGAGTGGAAGTTGCAGGGATCTTGGAGGATACCTCGGAGCATGCCGAGCCGGTGGAGGAGTTGGCCCGGGTGATGTGGAGGGCGTGGGTGGGTTTAAGCTTAAGTTGAAGTTTTAATTTAGGTTTCCAAACTTTTAGGTGCGCGTCCTCCAGCGTCCATGGCCCCGTCGGAGCGAA
>RFMG01000094.1 GCA_009927835.1 Verrucomicrobiota bacterium
AGGGTATCAGCTCGCCCTTTTTGTCCCCAAAGACGAACCCTTCAGTGGCTATGCCCCCAATTTTCCCGGGGGGTACTTTGCAGACGAACTTACCTTCACGACCGAGGTCTCTGCATTGAATCCGGCCGAGGGGTCGGATCCCGCCGTCGAACTGGTCTCCGTGACAGGACCTGCTGGTGCCTTTTTCTCTTTTTGGGAATCCGGAGCCACGACTGCAACCTGGAGCCGACCATCCGGGTGGAACCAAACCGAACTCGATCGGCCATCTTTTCCCGTGATTTTAGGGGGAGAAACCCATGCCCATGGGCGAGTCTTCACTGTCGATCGGCCTGGAGATTATCAGATCGTTTTTCAGGCTCGGGACAAAAATAACCTCCTCTTTGCCAGCTCAAGCTATGCGATCACGTTTCACGCCCAACTTCCCCCACCCCTTTCCATCCAAATAAAAAACGGGCAGGCCCTGATCAGTTTTCTATCGAGAGAATATCTGGTCTACGACCTGCAGGTATGCACCGACTTGATTGAGAACAGATGGACCAATGTCACGGGCCAGATCGGGATCGATGGCAACGGGCTGAAGAAGGAATCTCTCCTACCCCTCAACCACCCCCGCGCCTTCTTTCGAATCGTCGAATACTATTAATGCTGACTCGAAATCCAACTGCTCAACCTTTCGCCTCGGGCGCGTTTTTCAAAAACCAGTCGTAGGTAGCGGCAATTCCGTCCTCGACGGATACCTTCGGTTTCCAGCCCATCCCATGAATTTTCGTCACATCCAAGAGTTTTCGGGGGGTCCCGTCCGGCTTGCTCTTGTCCCATCGAATCTCCCCGACAAAACCCACCGCTTTCTTCACCATCTCCGCCAGTTCTAAGATCGTGAGGTCCTCTCCCACGCCCACATTCACAATCTCCCGCCCGTCATACCTTTCCATCAGCATCAACAACCCGTCCGCCAAATCCTCCACATACAACCACTCCCTCCTGGGCGATCCCGTACCCCACAAAACCACCTCCCTCTCGGCCCGAACCTTGGACCGATGAAACTTCGTGATCATCCCAGGCAAGGCATGGGAACTCTCCGGATCAAAATTATCCCCAGGACCATATAAATTCGTCGGCATCGCCGAAATCGCACTCTTTCCATACTCATCCCGGTACGCCTGAGCCAGCCTTACACCCGCAATTTTCGCCAGTGCATACGCATCGTTGGTCGGTTCCAACGGACCACTCAATAGTGACTCCTCCCGAATCGGCTGTTCCGCATGCTTTGGATAAATGCAGGAGCTCCCCAGAAAAAGAAACTTACGGCACCCGTTTCCAAAGGCCGACTCCATCAAATTGTTCTGCATCCGCAGGTTCTCCAGTAAAAATTCCACCGGACGCCTTGCATTCTCCAAAATCCCGCCCACCCTTGCCGCCGCATCGATCACCTGGTCAGGCTTTTCCTTCTCAAACCAGTTCGAGACAGCCTTGGGATCCGTCAAATCCAGCTCTGCTCGTGTTCGGGTCAAAATCTGGTGTCCGCCCTTTTTCTCCAGGGCCCGGACCACAGCCGAGCCCACCATCCCTCGGTGACCGGCCACGAAGATCTTCATCGCTAATCCCGAATCCGCTTCCCTGCCCGCTCTTCCGCCAACTGCTGAATATCCGCATCTACCATGATCTCCGTCAGCTCCTTGAACTTCACCTTGGGCACCCACCCCAGCTGCTTCCTCGCTTTCGAGGCATCCCCGA
>RFMG01000092.1 GCA_009927835.1 Verrucomicrobiota bacterium
TTCCCTGCTTTCCATGGAAACCGTGCGGGTCTGCTGAAGCCGGCGACCGCTCAAACCAAAGCTTTTTATCACGGTGAAAGACTCTTTTTGGATATCCCCGGAAGCGGAGCCCGGTGCCGAAGCCCTCTTCCGTGGAACCTTTCATCTGGCGCGGGATGGCCGCATCCAGATTCAGATGGTGGGCGCCTCGTGGTATCAGGTCTGGCTGGACGGAAAGTGGCTACTGGAAGGACCTCTTCGGTACGCCTCGGAAAGGCCGGAGTTCCAATTTGAGGAAATCAAACTTACGTCCGGTTCCCACGTCCTCGCCATTCATGCCCGCCACGAGGGTGTCGAGACCCGCATCCTTAAGGCGACTCCTCCCTACCTCTGGTGCCGGATATGTGACCAGGACCGCGACGTGGCGATTCAATGGAAAGGAACTCCCCTCGCCCTTCAGGCTAAGTCCGACTCATGGATTCCCACGGCCCAGCCACACCGCATCAATCCCCAGTTGGGATGGGTCGAGCGCCGAGACACCCGCCTGGAACCGGATGGATGGAAAGGCTCAGAGTTTGACGATGCCGAATGGAGGGCCACAACAAAGGGGGCCTCGCAGTTGCCCGAACCGGTCCCGGCCAACCTCTCTTCGGTGCAAACCTTTGTCCACCGCCTGACCCCGTTGGCAGAAGGACCCTTGGCCCGCACTTTTGGTTATGAGAATGACGAACCGGCCTTCGCCTTCTTTTCTCGCGACCGTGCGTGCCGCGATCTGCCCGTCAAAGGAAAGTGGCGGCTTTATGATCTCGGCCGCGTTCGCCTGGGGCGTCCGTCCATCACAATGGATCTCCCCGCCGGAACGGTCGTCGAGATGGCCTACGCCGAAGCTCTGACCAACGGACGGGTGGCGCCTTTCATCAACCTTTCCTGCGGTCCATCCTGCAATCTCGACCGCTTCTTTGCCCGGGGTGGAAAACAGACCTTCACTCCGCTCCTGCCCAAGGGCGGACGTTTCCTCGAGGTGCACGTGCTCGGCGTCACCTCAGACCAAGGCTTCCCGCAGGCAGAATATCTCGAGCGCTGCTACCATCCGCCAACGGAAGCGGCGTTTCATTGCGGAGATCCTCTTTTGGAAAAAATCTGGTGTGCCGGAGCGGAGACTCACCGGGCGTGCACCGAGGATGCCCTGACGGATAATCCGACCCGGGAACGGGGTCAATGGGTCGGGGATGCCGCTGCCACCGGGATGGACAACGCCGCCGTCCTTTTCCATGACCTGCGCCTTTGCCGTAGATCGCTGGTCCAGGCGGCCCTCTGCGCCCGTGAGGATGGATTGGTGGCCGCCCTCTCTCCCGGCACCGTCTGCCACATGACCTCCTACGCCTTCCTTTGGGTAGCTGCGGTCCAACACTATTTCCGCTGTACGGGCGATCGAGCCCTGCTGGAGGAACTTTGGCCGGCCGCGCAAAAAAACTTTGCGGCCCTCAAGCCATTTCTCGGCCCGGAGGGACTTCGGAATCAGGCCGGACAGACCTTCATCGACTGGGGGTATCGTGTCGAAGAGCCCGCCGATACCGCCACCAATCTCTTTTTACTCGGAGCACTGCGGGAAATGTGCGATTGGGCAAAGCAGCTGGGCCATGGCCCCGAGTCGCACCAAAAACAGGCGGAGGAACTCGATAAGATTTTGCGAACCCGCCTGCAAGATCGCCTCAAGGCGGGGGGGTGGAAGGCCGTGGGCTACCACAGTGCGGCCCTCGGGCTTCGGTTCGGCCTGGTCGAGGACGAAACAGGCTGCCTGGATTATCTCGCCGCCCATCTCCGTGACTGTTTCCCCAACCAGCCGGACGCTCCGCGCAATGACGACCCCCTGACCTTTGAGGCTCGTCTGATCACCCCCTACTTCGCCCACTATGTCTTTCCCCTTTTCCTGGAGCGGAACCGGACGGACTTTGTGCTCGAGCAAGTTCGCCAAGGTTGGGGTTGGTTGATTGGCGACGGACGCACCACCCTACCGGA
>RFMG01000128.1 GCA_009927835.1 Verrucomicrobiota bacterium
GGTCTTCGACACGCGCTGGAGCCACTGTCACCAGTGGGGCGGGTGTCCTACCTGGCAAATGTCCCGCTATTTACTCGGTCTCCGACCGCGCCTGGATCTTGGACCCGACACTTTTGAATACTGCTTGGCTCCAGGTTCCCTCCGACAGGCCCGTGGCCGCCTGCCTCATCCCAATGGCGGATGGATTCATGTGGAGTGGAAAAGCACAGGAAAAACGATCGACTATTCCTGCCGTTCCGATGGCAATTTGCGGATACTCCGAACTGCAGGGGAAACCGCGATAATCGAGCCGGGACAACACGGAAAATGGGAGTTCCCGATTCCCCCGAAACCACCGCTCTAATCACCTGCACGTTACGGATTAGATCTATTCGTCCTGAGGGAGAACAAAATACTTCTTCCGATCCGTGGAGCTCATGTTTTCCGTATCGAGCGCTTCAATGTGGCCGTCAGCGAACAAGCAAAGAGCTTTGCCACCATGACGAGCCGAGGGCTTGGCATCTGAAAATGCGCGGCCCTGGGAAACCCATCCCGAATTAATATACCAACTGCCTTTGCAGGGAACTCCTGCAGGAATCTCGGCCGAGGCCACAGTGACCTTTTTACTCAGCGGCCCGATGGCACCGAGAGAAGTTCCCCTTTCATTCGCTCCACCTCCTGGGACAAACGGATTGTAGTCTCTGATGATGGCCTGATTGCCTCCGAAATCTCCGTAGGGGTGAGTTCCCTTGGTCAAGGCAGGATCATAAAAAATATCCACGAGACGTCGCTCTAAGCCCTGGGGAGGTTTGACCGGGAGCCCGGCGCTTTCAGACAAGACACGCTGCCACCAAGTGTTGTCCTCATTGCCCCAGCGAATCAGGATCGGCAGGCAGTTGTTGTTTTCCGCAGCGTAGCTGTTGAGCAGGACGCCAATTTGACGGAGGTTTCCTGTGGCTTTGCCGGTTTTGCCGGAAGCGATGGCTTTTTGGGTGACGGGGATGAGCAAGCCAGCCAGAAGTCCGATGATTGCCACCACCACCAGAAGCTCAACCAAAGTGAAAGACGCCACCCCTCGACCATGCGATCGGCGGAGAAAAGTTTTGGGATGGCGGGTTTTCAACGAAGATTCCGATGAGCCATATCTTACCGCATCCCTTGCTTTGTGATCGTGATTTTTGCGCCAAAAAACAGGATATTTCCGCCAGAGGAAAACCAAGCCAACCCCTGCAGGCCAGATCAACCGAAACTACTTCAAAGGTTTCGACTCGATCTTGACGTTATCGATCCCTGGTGTCGTCCCCTTGGGCGCCCAAAAGCCGATTTTGACCCTCGTTCCCGCGGCAACAATGTCTGCCTTGAGTGAATGAGTTCCGGCTTGATCAAATTCGCCCTTGGTTAAGGGCACATCAGTCACCGCATCGTAGATCGCGACGCCAAGAACAAAGGGCTGCGCCCTCCAAGGATCCGAAACATCAAAGGTCAGGGTGACCTCGGAGGAAACAGAAACCATCCCCACCTCCTGGGTCAAGGCCACAAAGGATGGGGAAACCTGGCTCATGGTGCTCACATTGGCGATAATGTTGCCCGTGCCGTCATTCCAGACGTTGGAGGTGTCACCTAGAACTCCCTGCCAACCGAAAGGCAGCCCCGCATACCAGCCGTTCGGCATCTCCTGCTGACCGGTGAGGTCGGTAAAGTCTCCGTTCTTCACGGCGAGCTTCCCTTTTTCTTCCTTTGGTTTTTCAGACCAAGCCGTAAATGCCACGGCCATAAAAACAGAGATCGTCAGGACTTTTGAATTCATCATCGAGATCTTCATCGTCCGTAAATTACAAAATTTTTTTCCTCGGAGCACGGTTATTCTTGCCATAAGTAAGCAAGGTTTTGCCAGCATTCTTTAAAAAAAAACTTTGAACCTCTTGGAAAAGGCTCAGGGCAGGACCGCCTTTACCCGGAGGAAGCCGCGGGAGGAGTCAGTCCTTAGAGTAGCCTCATACCGTTCATAATCACTGCTCGGAAGATTGGCTTGGTCGGCCGAGAGTGAGGGGGTAACGGATATGCCGTTGTCAAAGGGGGTGGTCAGATCCGGCAAAGATTTGACCGTGTAGGTTACCCCGTTTTTGCGCTGGAGGTAGATGAGCTTGATCTGGCCGGTGCCGCTGGAGAGCATGGCCGCACGGCTGGCCCCGCTGACCGGGTTGGTGCCGAAGGCGAACTCCGCGTTGTTGTCCATGCCGTCGCCGTCTGGATCCGCCGTCCCGAGAAGGTTGGTTCCGCTCAGCCCGAAGGAAGCTAGATAGCTTTCTTGGGGGGTCGGCGGGGGTGCAGAGGCCACTCTGACATTGTCCACAAGAACTGGATCTGGACTCCAAAAGGCGACCGCAATGGGTGTGTTGGCGGGGACGTTGAGGGCTTGGAAAGTCTTGGTAATTCCATTCTCTCCTGTTACGTCTGCTAAAACATAGGAGGCGGTGGCCAAAGGCGTCCAAGGAGTGGTGGTGGAAGCAGGGCTGCCGCCCGCCGGAGCTTGGTAAATGGCCGCCCCAAGATTGAAGGCGGCACCGAGATTGATGATGTCAAAGGTTAAAGTGACGGTTCCAGCGGAGTCCAAAATTCCTGCACTTTGATATAAGGTGAAAAAAGAAGCCCCGCCTACTGGCCCCAAAGTCTGGAGATTCGCCCCCAGATTGCCGGAGAACCAGTTGTACACTGAGTAGTCGCCGTTCTTGCCACTCCAGCCAATCGGGACTCCACCGTACCAACTCCCTACTGGACCCGTGAGTCCGAGCGTATCCTGAAAATCACCATTATAGATGGTCAGTCCCTTGCGAAGCCAAAGGAGATTGCCACCGCCCTGGGCCAACTCATACCCACTCACCGCGGCTTCCAACACCGGCGAGCCACTGACCCCACCACTGGTGGAAAGAAGCCGCACGGCAGAACCGGTCGGAGGACTCGATCCGACCACCTTGATCTTAGAGCCCGGGGCGAAGTCAAAGTTCAAGCTGGAGCTCACCGGCTGGGTTGGGTCGATCTGCAGGACCGCACCGGAACTTAGCGCGATGCCAGCGGAGACCGAGGCGGTCGTCGACACGGTCACATCGGTAATGCCCGGGGTGAATCCGTCTTGGGTCCAGAAGGCCACAAAAAGCTGCGTGCCTGCGGGCACATTGCGGGCGGAGTAGGTGATGGTGGCTGGGCCTTGGATCAGGGCCGGCGTTTCAAAAAGCCCCAAGGGCTGGACCTCATCCGTTGTGCTGTAAATTGCCGAGGCAAGAACGTAGGGATTCGCATTGAGGGAAGTCGCCTTGAAGCTGATCGTGACATCCGAAACCGCACTAACGGTGCCAAGGTTTTGTCGAAGGGGAGTAAATCCGCTCGTCGAACGGCCCAAAGTGTTAAGGTTTGCGTAGTTGACGCCTCCGGACTGAAGGATCGAATAACCGCCGGCTTGAGCCGTCGTGGACCAACCTGCCGGCACACCTCCAAGCCATCCACCGCCAGTCTCCGTCGTGCCGTTGGTGTCGGAAAAATTTCCATTGGCTAAATTCAGACCTTGTGTCACGGGCACGGAGGACACCGAAACATTGTCCACCCAAGCTTGCTGACCTCCTCCGAATTCGATGTAGATCGGCACTCCGGCGGGCGTATCGGCTGCAAGAATTTGGCTATTTCCGACCGAATAAATCCTAGAACCGTACACGGTGCTCCCTCCATCCGTGATGGAAACCATAGCAGATTGTCCTGGCAAAAAAACTCCGACATCAAAGGTTACCGTCACCCGTGATGCGACTGAAGGGGTACCCATATTTTGCCGAAGGGTGGAAAGTTGACCTAGATTGGCGACCGGCGCCGGATTTCCGGATCCGCTGTAAACAGAGTATCCGGGGGTTCCGGCCGAGCTGGTCCAACCCGCTGGAGCACCCTGATACCAACCACCGCCCTGATCCGTTAAGCCGGTCAGATCAGCGAAATCTCCATTCGTCACACTGAGGGTATTGGCCTGGGAAGCAGTACCAACCCAAAGAGGCGTGAAGAGGTAACCGATAAGCAGAAGGGGTACTTTTTTAAACTTTTTCCGCATAAGGAAATCTACCCTTTGTCGCCATCTTTTCTAGGAGGATTCTGCCAAAATTCAGCAACCCTCTGCAGCGCGTTAATTTATAAGGATCTCGTTTGATGACGGCGCCGTGCGGCCAGGGCGAAGGTCAGACAGGATCCTGCGACCAGCAAAGAGAAAGCCGACGGTTCGGGAACCACGTTAACATTGTCGATGACAGGAGCACCGGAGGGCGCCCAGAAAGCAACGCCGATGTACGTGCCGGCGGCAATCGGCGCCGCCGTAGAAAGCGTTTGAGAGCCCGTGGTCGTGATACTTGTCGGGGGCAGAGCAAGAGGGGTCCAGTCATCATAATTGACGCTATTCTGCGTATTGAAGATACCCGCGCTCATGTTGAATCCGGTTGAAAGATCGGCGACATCGAAGGTCAGGGTGACGATACCCGAAGAATCCAATAAGCCCGCCGACTGGCGGAGAGCGACGAAAGAAGGAATGGTCTTCGATAGTTGGTTGAGGTTGGCGACGAAGTTACTGCCAGCACCGTTGTTATAAATCTCGTAGCCAGGAAAGCTGGAGCCGCTCCACCCAGTGGGCACACCTCCATACCACCCGCCGCCTGTAATCGTCAGACCAGTGAGGTCCTGAAAGTCACCATTAATCAGGGACAGGGCAGAGTGACTTTCGACTGCAGACAAAAAAGTCATCACGATCGCCAGAGTTAGGGAGAGATATTTGGATTTTTCAATTTTCATAGGATTTTGTTTTTTTAAATATTGTCCTCACAAGCAAATATACCCGCATGGAACCGAAGTGCTAGCACATGTCTGCCAATTATGGTGACTTTCCTGCCAACGTAAACTATTGTTTCTACAGTTGTTTACGTTTCTATGGACTCCAAGTCGCGTTCACGAGGTAAAACCTTCGGCCGGAAAGTGGCACGGTGATCTTTCTCCACTCGTACCCCGTCGGAGGCGTGGGGCCGCTGCCGGCCTGCACCAGGGCAGAGGAGTTGGTCCAAAA
>RFMG01000066.1 GCA_009927835.1 Verrucomicrobiota bacterium
GGCGCAGAGGTGAAGACCACGTCCAGAGCGGAGGGCGTAGCATCGGCAGTGAAATTGGCGGCTTCAATCCTCAACGTGCCCTCTTGAACGGTGGTGGATCCGGTATATGTGTGAACTCCAACCAGCTTTAGCATCCCGCTCCCTTTTTTGGTCAGGCCCCCTGATCCCGACATTCCCTTGTTGATCGACACCTCTTTATCCGCTGTATCGATGATGGCGCCGCCCGACTTAATTTCCACCGTATCGGCTTGGATAAAGTCGGCTTGGTTAACCCTGGCACGAAGGGTGCCCCCATTCATGTTGAAGACTCCGGTCGCACCCGAGGAGGTGTCCGCCACCGCTTCGGTGACCAAGGTTCCCCCATTCAGATTGTAGGTCCCCTGTTGAAGCAGGACCGCATCCGCATTAACCGTGCCCCCGCTCTGGTTGATATCTCCGCGACCAGTAAAGCCGGCCCCCTCCGGGTGATCCCCCACCACGATACCACCCGCCGCCTGATTCCATGTTCCTCCGGTAATGTTCAACGTTCCGTTCCCCCAACCACCCACCGCCGTGTAGTTGGGTGCATTGACCTCGCCCGTCCCGCTGAGAGTCATGGTCCCAGGTCCGCCCAAATAATCGCCGATCCGGAAAGATCCCAATTCGTCTGTCCCCGCAGTAAAGGTTCCCCCGGAAACGTTCAGGGTTCCGGATCCCAGTCGCCCCACCACGGTGGTCTTTGCCACATTCAGGGTGCCGCCGGAAAGTTCTGCCGTACCGACGGAGTTTGCACTGTCGGCGAGGGTCATGAAACCACTCGTGACGCTGACGGAACCGCCCGACTGGGTGAACTTTCCGGAGGAATTGGCTGACCACCCTACGCCCAAGGGACCGGCAAAACTCATCACGGCACCGTCCACCACCTCGATTTCCGGAGGCACCGGATTGTTGGGATTGACGGATTCGACAATCACAAAGGCGTTGTTGCTGGAACGGATGCTTCCCGAAAGCACCAGCTTTCCATCCACCACCGTTGTGTAGCCCGCGTAGGTGTTGGCGCCCGTAAGCCGAAGCGTCCCGGTTCCCCCCTTCGTCAGAAAGCCTGAACCTGTCATTCCCCGGTTGATGGAAACATCAAACTCGGCGGTGTTGATGATGGCGCCACCTGCCTTGATTTCCACCGTGTCGGCCGTGAGAAAATCGGCGTGATTTCCCCGAGCCAGCAACCAACCACCGTTAAAGTTGAAGACACCATTTGCAGTCGTGGAAGTGTCAGCCACCGCAAAAGTGTACAAACTTCCCCCATTCAGATTGTAGGTGCCCTCCTGCAGGAGGATCAAATCTGCGTTCATGGTTCCCCCGCTTTGGTTGACCACACCCTTTCCCGTCCAGTCCGTGACACCGGGTGGCCGATCTCCCAACACCACCCCCCCAAAAACTTGGTTGTAGGTGCCTCCGGTAATGTTCAACGTTCCGTTCCCACAACCA
>RFMG01000217.1 GCA_009927835.1 Verrucomicrobiota bacterium
GGAAGAGAAAGAGGCCGTTTCCTGGACGGCGTAGACCGTGGCCCCTGAGAGCATTCAAAGTAGGCCCATGGCCTCAATTCCCAAGGGCTATGGATATTTAGCGATCCGCCGAACGGGCGGCTTCCACCACCATCAGACTGCCATTCCCCTGAATGCTCAGCGTGCCGGGCAGCTCCTGCGGCTGAATCGTGCCGTCCATCGGATTATAGACATCAAACTTTTGGGCGCCTCCGGAGGCCAACGTGACCGGCACCGTCACCTTTTCCGCTCGGTAGTTGACCAGGTAGGTGATGCGCCGCCCGTCCCGAGTAAAGCGGGCCGTCAGCACCTCCGGACCGGTCTCAATCGTGAAGCCAGGTGGAAGAGACGTCCCAATCACCTCCGCCACTCCCCCAGGGGAAACGATCTTCTTTTTCGCAAACATCGCCTTTACCTTCTCGTGCTCTTCGGGAGTGTCGCCTAGTTGCGGCAGGGATTTCACCCAGATCACCTTTCCTCCCCCCCTCTCAAACTCCTCCAGCTTGCGGGCCACCGCCAACGGCAGCAGCTCCACCTCCGGCATGACGATCGTGCGGTAACGGCCGTTGGCCGCCACCAGCCACCCCTTCTCGACACGTGCATCCCGGATCGAGTCCCCATGTAGCCACGTGTAATCGATTCCTTGGAGAAATAAGGAACGCACCACCTCGTCCTGCTCGCGGATCCGCTGTTCCAACCGATTCCACGCCGGCGGCCAAAACTCGCGACTCCACTCCGCCGACGAGGGTTGAAACGCCGCTTGAAAGGTTTCGATGGGATAATAAACCCCCACGGTCGCCGCACTCCGCGCCCCGTGCAGGATCAGGCAAAGGCGCCCGACATACTCGTTCAGGGTTCGGTAGACCGACGGATCGTATTCATTCCAGTAAAAATAGTTCATGAACCGGTTCAACCCGCCCAGCACGGCCAGGTTGACGATCCGGCGAACCTTTTCCGGTGGTAGCTTGAGGTCGGGAGATGTGCGCGCGATCATCGGATCGAGCAGACCGACGACGGTCTCCCGATTGCCCGCCTGTGCGATCGAACTCAGAAATTTGGGCATCCAGTAGTTGTGGGGTGCGCCGAAATGCGGGCATTCGAGAAAGTAGGTGCCGCCATCGGGCATGGGTAGGTCGCAGGCCGGGGCATCCATAGGCTCCATAAAATGGAAAAAATCCCCGTACCCGATCACGTGATTCAGCATGCTTTCTTCGAGCAGTGGATGGCCACTGGCCCCCACCCCATTTTTTTTGGCCCAAGCAGCGATCCTGCCGGAGAAGTTTTCTGCCAGCGCTTTGCCAACCGTTTCGTAGAAATGCCGCCGCACGAGCTTCGCCGATGTATCTTCGCCTCCGTAAAGAGCGGGCAACCGGGGCAGAAGGTCGTAACCATGCTGCTCCTGGAAGCGGCGCGGTAGGTTGGCCTCCCACGGCACGAACCTCGCACCGCCCTCATGTTGGCCCGGCTTAAACCAGAGAGTCTGCAGGTTCGGCTCGTTGGCATAGAAGGCGGTGATCTTTCCTTTCAGGGGACCGAACCGACGGGCGTACTCCTCATGCGTCAGCGTGACGAACTTCTCCATGGCGGCTGGGTCGAGCAGGTTGGGATAACGGCCGTTCGTCTGGAAACCTG
>RFMG01000117.1 GCA_009927835.1 Verrucomicrobiota bacterium
ACGGGGATCCGAAGCAGGGAGGCCAGCGAGATCAGGTCGGCTCCGACATGGCCATAGGTCAGGACACAGTGATTGGCGCCCCAAGCGTTCATCACCGAATAGACATCACGGAAAACTCCTGCTCCACCCGTACGGGGAACAAACCAGGTGGTGGGCCAAGTAGGATTGGTTCTTTCTTCCAAAATCTGATTCACCTTGGCGGGGAGATCGACGGTTTGACCCTCGGCAATTTGCAGAACGGGGCCGAGCCCGCGAACGAGGTTGAGACGATGAATGGTGCAAGGCATGGAGCCGGGGGTAAGGAACCGGGTGGACCAACCTCCGCCGGGGAAATACTCGGTGATGGAGGGATGCCAGCTGGTGGCGTCGAGGCAGGCCTTCTCCTCGGCATCGGTGATCTCCCAGTAAGGCTTCATTGCTGGCTTGCCGGAAATTTTCTGACGCCCGGCTCCGTCGAGGGCGGCAGGGCCGGAGTTGATCAGATGGAGGAATCCTCCCGAAGCTGCACCGGAAAGTTTGGCTCCGGTGACCCGTTTCACCGCTTCCGGGCTCCAGTAGGTGCGAACATCCGCGAAAATCTGGGCGGTGTTGGTCAAAAGGTTGCCGAAAAGCATTCCGACTCCGTTGAGGGCATCGTTTTCCGTGGCGACAAGATAGGGAGCGCGACGACCGTTCCAGTCGAACGAGCTGTTGAGGATGGCTTCAAGGAAGTCGCCGTTGGGAAAGTGGTCGGTCCATTGCCGCTGTCCTTGGAAGCCCGCGACGATGGCATCGTGACCGAGGGCCTCCTCGCCGAAGCCGGCTTTGGCCAAGGCGGAGTTGCCGACCATGAGGTCGCGGGCGATCAGGGCCATTTCGACCGACTTCTCCCACTCCTTGTCGAGTTGGGCGCGGGGACGTTTCGTTTTCGGAGAGTTCCAATCTTTGCCTTCGCGACAGTTCTTTTTTGTCCAAGCCAGAGCTTTCCTTTTTTCCGAGGCGTCAAAGATGCCGCGATCCTTCCGGCGGACGAACTCGGTCATATCGATACTTTCCACGCGCATCCCGAGGTAGGACTCGAAAAAGTCGGGATCAACGATCGATCCGGCGATGCCCATGGAGGTTCCACCCATGGCGAGGTAGGCGCGATGGCGCATGGTGGCGACGGCAAGGCCGGCTTGGCAGAAGCGGAGGATTTTTTCGGCGACATCGGCGGGAATTTTTAAATCTCCAGCTTCCTGGACGTCGCGGCCGTAGATTCCGAAGGCGGGCAGGCCCTTTTGGGCGTGGCCGGCTAGAACAGCGGCGAGATAGACGGCGCCCGGGCGTTCCGTGCCGTTGAAGCCCCAGACGGCCTTCGGGCGGAGCGGATCCATGTCCATGGTTTCCGATCCGTAGCACCAGCAGGGGGTGACGGTGAGGGTTAGGCCGACATTTTCACGAGCGAAGAGGGAGTCGGCCTCGGAGGATTCAGCTGCACCGCCGATGCACTTGTCGGGAATGATACATTCAAGACCGAATCCATCCCGGTGGCGGAGAGAGGAGGAGATGAGTTTGCCGGCGGCCTTGGCCAGGGAGAGGGTCTGGTTTTCGAGGGACTCGCGGACTCCCCCGAGGCGGCCGTCGATCGTTGGGCGGATACCGATTTTCGTTTTATGATCGGAATTGCGCATGAATCAAAAGTAGAAGTTATTTCTCGGCGTGCGAGATAGGAGTTGGTGGAGGGTTCCACAGAGTGGATAAGGGATCCCGTATGCCTGGTAGTTGGTGGGGTGGAGTAGTGGTTCTAAAAAAAAATGTTCCGGGAAAGGACGGCCAGGTGTTTGGGAACGGGTGAACTCCGATCCCGGCGCATTAGGGAATGACCAAATAGGATTGGCGATCCCGAGACAGGAGGTGGGGTGCAAGCCGCCGGTCCAGGGAAGCGAGCTGGGCCTGATTCTTTACTGCCAAGGCGAGCAGATAAACATCCGTCAGATATTTCGAACGCGGGAGAGTGGGAAAAAGCGCGGGGTCGCGCAGGGAGACATCATCGGCCCAAAAGCGGTGGCCGGGCACGGCGCAAATACGTTGCAGCAGAGTACGCAGGGAAGCGGGGTCCCCGATTTTCCCGGGATAACCAGGGGAACCGAGAATTCTAAGAAAAGCGTTTTCGGTCAAGGGGCAGGTGGCCCATGCCCGCCTTGTTTGTGAGTGGAACCAGCTTTGGGCGCGGGCATGGTGGACATGTTGGGAATCCGCCAGGGCGATTAAAAGATTGGCGTCTAATAGGTGCACAGCACCGGATCAAAGATCCTCTTCCTCCAACTTTTGATAAATCATACCACTGGTGACCAGAGGCGCCTTGCGTTTCTTGAGCACGGGAAAATTGTACTGATTGATTTCAAAGATATCCCGGGGGGAGGGGTTTTCCTGAAAGGTGATCTCACGCCGCAAAGCGTGCTCAAGAATAGCCTTCAGGGTGGTCTTTTCCTTCACGGCCATGGCCTTGGCTGCCATTAGAAGTGAGGCGGGAAGCTCAATGGTGGTCTTAATATGGGTCATACTATGGGTATATGGGTTAGTGTCAAGTTATAGAAGGGTTGCAGAAGGCAGAGAATCAAATGGATATTCCCGTGAAGGTAAATAGGCTCGGGCATGGTCCCTTCTGTACTTTTTCGGACTCCGGATGGGCGGAGTCATCTGGGGGTGTTTCTCCTGATCAGCTCCCTCTTTTTTCTGTGGGCGCTGTGTAACGGGATGATCGATGTGATGGACAAGCATTTTCAGGACTTTCTCCATCTTTCCAAAGCCCAGTCGGCCTGGGTCCAATTTTCCCACTATCTGGGATATTTTTTGATGGCTCTGCCTGCGGGGTGGTTGGCGAGGAAGCTGGGGTATAAGGGAGGGATTCTTTCCGGCCTGATGATGGTGGCGTTGGGGTGTCTTTGGTTCATTCCGGCGACCAAGATATCGACCTTTTGGGCGTTTCTGTTGGGGGTGTGCGTGATTTCCATGGGGCTGACCTTTCTTGAAACGATCGCAAATCCGTACACAACCGTGTTGGGAGCACCCCAGTTTGCGGCTGTCCGGATCAACATTGCCCAAAGTTTTAACGGGGTGGGCTGGATTTTGGGGCCGATCTTGGGAGGGATGTTCTTTTACTCTTCGCAAGGAGCGGAGGCGGCCCATCAGCAACTCTGGATCCCGTATGCGGGGATCGCCGGCGGGGTGCTTCTGCTGGCCTTGGTCTTTTTATTTGTCCGGCTGCCGGAAATCCAGACTCCTGACGACTATCATCTCACTGACACGACTCCTGGAACTTCGAAATCGATCTGGTCTCATCCTCACTTTGTCATGGCGGTGGTGGCGCAATTTTTCTATGTGGCGGCCCAAGCAGGCATTTTCAGCTTTTTCATCAACTACATCGTTTCGGAAATCCCCGCCGTGGGGGAGGGCTGGCGCAACAGTTTTTGGCTGGGGGGAGAGGCCGGGGTACAGAATCGAAACGGAAACTGGTTTATTGGAGAGCAGGGAGCCACCAAGCTTTTGGCCTATTTTGGGTTCACGTTATTTCTGTTGGGTCGTGCGACCGGAGCGGGAATCCTTGGAAAATTTGCGGCCCATCGGGTTTTGGGGGGC
>RFMG01000136.1 GCA_009927835.1 Verrucomicrobiota bacterium
GGCGAAGCGGGGGTAGGGGAGGGGGGAAGATTTTTTCCCGCAGTTGCGGGATGCAGATTGCTCACGCTAAGTCCGCAAAGGTCGGAAAGGGGTGAGTCCCGCGCTTGCGGGATGCGCCGACGCGCGGATTTTGGATTTTAAAAACCCTTTAAACGATTGACAAATATAGTATCAAATGATACTATCATAAATTGAAATTTCCTTTTAAGATTACCGGTCAAATTCTTGACCGGATTGCCGCCATTGAGCGGTTGATTGGGCGGGTGGAGGGACTCGATCAGGCGAAACCCCAGCCCCATCTAAGGAAGTCCAACCGGATCCGCACCGTCCAGGGGAGTCTGGCGATTGAGGGTAACACCCTCAGCGAGGGCCAGGTCACCGCCCTGTTCGAAGGGCGGACGGTGCTGGGCAGCCCAAACGAGATCAAGGAAGTCCTGAATGCCATCGAGGTGTATCGAAGGATGAACGAGTTCAGGCCGCGGTCCCTCCGGTCGCTGCTTCGGGCGCATCGGCTCATGATGGACGGCTTGTTATCTTCGGCCGGAATCTGGCGTTCCGGCAACGTCGGGGTTCTGCATGGCTCCCGGATTTCCCATGTCGCGCCCCAGGCGGACCGGGTGCCCTACCTGATGAAAGATCTGTTCGGTTTTCTCAAGGGAGACGCCAGCCATCCCCTGATTCAGAGCGCGGTCTGCCACTATGAGTTGGAGTTCATTCATCCTTTTGAAGACGGCAACGGAAGGGTCGGGCGTTTTTGGCACAGTTTGCTGCTGACG
This sequence comes from Verrucomicrobiota bacterium, assembly GCA_009927835.1. Lineage (GTDB taxonomy): Bacteria > Verrucomicrobiota > Verrucomicrobiia > Methylacidiphilales > Verrucolacustridaceae > Verrucolacustris. The sequence continues at coordinate 777 of RFMG01000136.1, forward strand.
AACTATCAGCCGATTTTCGAGTTCACACCGGTCGAGTCGCTCATCAAGGAGCATCAATCCAAATATTATGAAGCACTCGCCACTTCGGATCGGGCGGGTGATTCAACGTCGTTTATCGAATTTTCTTTGGAAATGGTCCATCAGGCCTTGGATGGCTTGGTGGATGCCATCCGACCTGAGCCCGCCACATCGAAAACACGCCTGAAACGGGCCCAGGACAACTTTGGCAAAGTCCGATTCTCTAGGAGGGATTACCGGAAAATCCATAAAACGATCTCCACCGCCACCGCGAGCCGTGATCTCCAGGCTGGAGTGGAATCCGGGCTGTTGGTGCGGCAAGGCGACAAAGCCGCTGCGGTTTACCGGTTTCGTGGGTAAGGAGGGTGGATCAAGGAAGCGGAGAGCTACGAGAAGAAGGTGCTGGCGAAGCGGGCTTGAAAGCTCTCCTCAGCGGGATTAGATTCAGGGAATGAAACTTCGGTTGGATCTGCTGGAGCAGATGACCCCCGCAGACATCGCGGAGCAGGCGGAGAAAAATGTCCACCGCTTCAAACCCGAGCCCCTTTTCTCAAAAACTGGAGTTGGGAGTCTGTCGCCGGCATCAACCAACGAGCGTGCACTAGAGGTGGAGCACAGCATGGAGCTAACTCAGAAACTGGAGCGACGTGCGCGCAAAGCTGGGAAGAAATCCGGTACCAAGAGCTGACCTTACCTGAGGTCTACGATCACCTGCGGAATTTTCACCGCCGCGCCCCTTTCCTGTTTCTAAACGGCAACACATTTTCCTTCATCGGCCGGGAACTTAGTTTGGCTGTTTTTAGTGATCTTTTCCCTGTCCGAAAGCGTGAACTTTCCTCGGCCGTGGCGCATTACATCGCGGGAGTTTTGGACCGGGAGTCCATGATCTCGGCGGTGGAGTCCCTGTGTGAATCGGCTTCGTTCGTGCCCGGTGACCGGGTACAGACGCTCCGGGGCAGCACGGCAGGCAGAGTGGTGAAGATCCTGGAAGATGGTCGGGTCGTGTGGGTCCCCCGGGGAACCGGCACGGAGCTGATTTGTCTTCCGGAAAGTTTGCGTAAGGTTTCCGCTGTTTAAACAAGAGGGGTATTTTTTCTATGGGTCGGTTTATTGTAAATTCCACTCTTGTCTTGGTGGTGCTGACAACCTTTACGTTTTTTGCTATGGGCCAAGATTGGTTACCACAAACGCCCTCGTTCCTGCTGAAACTTTTGCCTAAGCCGAAATTCGAAAAACACACTTTGGAGGGTAGTGAAGAAAACGGGCGGGTCATCGATCTGCAAGGCGGGTGGATGAACGGGGGAAAGTTGACCGAA
>RFMG01000116.1 GCA_009927835.1 Verrucomicrobiota bacterium
AGGTAGCCGCAGTACCAGCCGTCGCCGAGGATGGCGCCGAGCCGGTTGGGACCGGACTGCAAGAGTTTGGTGACATCGGTGAGAGGATCTGAACGCGCTTCCGGTAGTCGGACCAGCCGGGCATGAGGAAATCGCGACCGATTTTTTGGCCGTTGAGATGGAGGTCGGCCACTCCCAGGGCAGTCCAGTGGAGGGTGGCTTTTCGGAGCGGGTTGGGAAGAAGAAAGGATTTCCGCAGAAAGGGGCTGGGTTGTTTTCCGGTGGTTTTCCGTTTCCGGTCTCCAATCCACTGAGCGCCTGAAGACATGGATATCTGACTAGCCAAAGTCCGATGGCGGGGAATCCGGTTTTTGGAGAAATGAGTTCACCTCCGACCCCACAATCAAAAAACAGGCCTATAAAATATTGATAGGCAATGAATTGCAAGACCTCTGACCCCATGGAAGTCGTTTATGGTCAATTGTTTGCAGGCCGGTTTTTGCAAGGACACCTATGACCCCAAAAAAATACTACTCCGAACCCTGATCCATCGGGCTGATTGAAGCGACATCATTGACTGACCAGTAAGGTCTGATGGCGGGGAATGCGATTTTAGTTCCTCCGCGTGGCTATTTTTGCGGTTGATTTGGCAATCTTAGGATCCCAAAAACAGAGCTTAATTTTTATTAACTGGGCTAAAATTCATTATACTTTTTCTTACACCTCTTCATAAACCTGAATAAAAAATACACAAAGTATTACTGTACATATATATGCATACACTAAAGCACAATTAAAACCTTTTCTTAAAAAGCCCTTGCAAAAATCGCCATCTATATTATATTCCATTATCGGATGAGAACGTTGCCTGGATTTTTGGTGCTCGCATCAGGTGGCTTGCGACGCTTTTTGATTTTCATAATTTCCGTCTTTGGGTTGGCCACTGCCCAAGCTCAGACGACGAACACCTTCACCGGACCTTCTGGTGGACTTTGGTCCGCCGCCACCAATTGGAGTTTGGGAACGTTGCCGACGACCAGTGACCCCGTCCTCATCAACTCGAACA
>RFMG01000091.1 GCA_009927835.1 Verrucomicrobiota bacterium
CCATTCGCGCCCAGCATCGACACACTCCAATCCCCTTCCAAACTCCACCGAATATCTCCATCCAATAGGCCCTTCTCCTGCTTCGCCCCGCGGGAGGACGGAAGGGAAGGCACTGGGAAATTTGGGACCGTAACTTGCATGAAAACTGTTTCCAACCAGCCCTATCCACTCACCAACACCAACCTGCTGCGGGAATCAGGGAAAAACACGCCACGATCGTTACATTCCGATTTCGGTCTTTCAAGACCGGAGTGGACTCGAAAAAGATGAAGCAAGGTGAAAAGCAAAAAATGAACCGAGAGTGGAAAAAAGGCCGCCTTTAAAGGGCGGATTCTCCGCGACCTAGGGCAGCCCGCTGGTACCGCCGACGCAGCCAAGCCACCACGCCCAGACCCAACAGGAGAAGGCCGCCCGAGGAAGGCTCAGGAACAGCCATCAGGTTTAGGGTAGTAACACCATTTGCACTTCCCACCACGACCTTGAAATCGCCATTTGCATTGAAAGAAGCATTGGGCTTTGAAGCGATACCCGATGTCGTAATATTGAAAAGGCTGGTGACATCTGTTCCCACAGTGGAGTCAAACCCAGACACGCTCGCCGCCTGTGCGAAGACATAACTGTAGGAACTGGTATCGGTCCAGCCCGCAAATCCAGAATCACCGGTGACCACCAAATTCCACTTATTTGCGCTTGTCACGCCACTCATATCCAGAAGTCCACCCACGCTGAAGAGATCCCAAGTCGTCCCAGCCGTTCCCGTGAGAGCGGAGATTTCCCAGTTGTAGGTGGAGCCTCCCAAAACGATTGCCGAGGCCGCCGTCAACGTTCCTGGACTGTTGCCAGGGGTTAAAGTTCCACCCGACGCGAGGGTGAATGCGCCGACCGATCCGGAGCCTTTTAAAAGACCCCCACTGTTGACTTGCACACTTCCTGCCGTCCCGCCCACATCCAAGGTACCGCCACTATTCACGGTTGTACTGCTTGAGGAGATCGACCCGCCCGAGAGCACCTTTAGGAGACCGGCGTTCACCGTCGTGGCGCCCGTGTAGGTATTCACGGCCGAAAGCGCCATCTTCCCGCTCCCGCTTTTCGTCAGGCCGGCCGTGGACGCTCCGAAATTGTTCGCCAACTCCACCCCTACCGAGAGTTGTCCGGCGGTATCGGTCACATTGAATTCCGTTACTCCTCCAAGGACCCCCTCCCGTCCCAGCCGGATAAAGTTGTTGGCGCCGCTGGAGGCCGAGATCGTGCTGGTGGTCGCGCCCCCGGCCGTCACCGTTCCGCCCAGAACGAAAGCCCCGGCGCTGGCCAAGCCTCCGTTCAGATTCACCGAGCCTCCATTCAAGGTAAGGTTTCGCAACGTGTTAAACTGGCCGTCGGAGGTCATGGTTCCACCGGAGTTGAGGGTCACCGCCGGGCTGCTCGAGATGCCCGCACTACCCCACGTATCCGTTCCGGCCATGGCAAAAGTACCCCCGTTGTTGACCACGATGGTATTTCCGGCGCTGTTGCCCAACGTCCGGAACGTGCCCCCGTTCACCGCCACGCCGCCGGTGAAGTTGTTGCTCGTGTTCTGCAACGTCAGCGTTCCGGCCGAGAGAGCCACACCGCCCGCACCGCTAACCGCTTGAGTGAAGTTGCCTCCGTAGCTGTCGGTGCGGTTGAAGGCCAAGGTTGCACCGTTGGAAAGGGTAACCCCGTTTGCTGTCCCAAGATTGCCGGTGGTCCCCCCATTGCCGACCTGCAAGGTCCCGCCCGAAACCGTGGTCGAGCCCGTGTAACTGTTGCTGCCTGCCAAGACCATCAGACCTGCTCCGGCTTTGTTCAGGCTGGAAAGGACCCCA
>RFMG01000169.1 GCA_009927835.1 Verrucomicrobiota bacterium
CTTACACAGGCGGCCTTGCCGACACGAACGCTTATCTTCTCGATCTGCACGGACATCTCCTGGCCATCGACGCCCCGGAAGGCTTCCTCGACTTTCTGAAAAAGAAAAAGCTCAAGCCCGATTCCCTTCTCCTGACCCACGGTCACTGGGACCACATCTGGGACGCTGCCGACCTCGCCGAATGGGCCAAGTGCCCCGTTTACTATCATCCCGACACCGCCTTTCTCTGCCTTCAGCCCGATTCCATGCTCGCCTTCGGCCTTCCCCAAAAACTCCGGCCCGTTCGCGCCACCCAACTTCTCGACGAAACCACCCCTGCACCATCGAGTTGGCCGCAAGCCCGACTTCTTCATGTCCCCGGCCACTGTCCAGGCAGTCTCTGCCTCCACCTGCCCGGTTCCGATCAACTTTTTGGTGGCGATGTCCTTTTTGCCGACGGGGTGGGACGATGGGACCTGCCGGGAGGCAACCGAGAACTCCTGCTGGATGGGATCCGAAAAAAAATCCTTCCCCTCCCTCCCAAAACCATTGTCTACCCCGGGCACGGACCCTCCACCACCGTGGGCCGGGAAAAAACCTCGAACCCGTTTTTACAGACTTAGCTGCCTTTTGCCCGACTCCACGTCCTCCATCTCTCCAGTAAAGCCCTCGCCGACCCTTTTCGAATCGTCTCTTCCGCCAACCCTCTTCCCTTTTCCCAACTTCCCACCATACCCGCCAACCACAACATCATCCCCGCATTCCACATCACCGCTCCCCGGACCGCCTTCAACCCATCCCCGGCCAGAGCAGCCAAGATCTTGGCCGCACTTTCCTCCGCACCTGTGGCCTGCAAATCCTGCGCCCTACCCCAATCTTTCGATCCCTCCTCCCTGAGTTCAAACACCTGTCCCTGTTTTTTTCCGATCACCCGGTTCCGCCCCAACGGAGACAGCTCACCCAAAGGCGCCCCCTTCTCATCCTCGCCGTAAAGAATCGCGTACGACTCCACTCCCAAAAAATCCAAGGCCCCAGCCAGTTTGACCATGTCCTCTTCCCGAAAGACCCCCACGATCCGCACCTCCGGCCTAGCCGGGTTCACCAAGGGTCCCAGCAAATGAAAAGCCGTCCTCTTCCCCTGCGCGGATAATATCCTCCTCGCCCCCACGACTCCCGCGAATGCCGGATGAAAATCCGGGGCGCACAAAAACGCACATCCCACCTCCCCCAAACACCCCGCCAACTCCCCCGCATCCCTTACCCCCCTCACCCCTAAAGCCGACAACGCATCCGCGCTTCCGCTCGGCCGTGTCATCCCCTTGTTCCCATGCTTCGCCACCGGTAACCCTGCACCCGCAGCCACCATTCCCGCCGCCGTGGATAGATTGACGATCGGCCGACCTCCCCCTCCCGTTCCACAACAATCCGCCAACTCCTTGCCACCCCATCTCCCTGTCACCCCCGTCGCCTTCGCCTTCGCCAAAAAAGCACGCGCCATGCCCGCCAACTCCCCTGCCGTCTCCCCCTTGCCTGCCCAGGCGGCCAAAAAATTCACTTTGACCTCATCCGAGGTTTCGGGATCGATCAATCCGTCAACCAACTCCTCCGTCTCCAATCCGGTCATCTCCCGGCCCTCCCGACAGTGCTCCGTGGCCCGGGTCAAGGCCAACGGGGCGATCCTCTCACAGCTCATCCAATTCCCGCGTCTTTCGGCAGCAGCTCCTGGAACCGCAACTTGTCGATCGCCTTCATATACGCCTCCATCGGCGAGATCCTTCCCGCCTTCAAATGGCCATCGATCGCGTCGTCCATCAACTGCATCCCCTCCGCCTTTCCCGTCTTCAACACGTCGTTCA
>RFMG01000052.1 GCA_009927835.1 Verrucomicrobiota bacterium
GTTCGACTTCACATGCCGCACCACCTTCCAGCCAAAACGCATCGCCTTCATTTCCGCATCGGTCGGTTTCCTTTTCGTAACCGTTTTCCACGATGCCTCATCATCCCCTGCCCCGTCACTCTCCTGAACCAACAATCCGTTCCCGCGAACACTTCGAAAATCATAGCCGCCTGACGCCGTCTCATGATTCTCAATCAACCGCAGATTCTTCTTGGCCTGCAAGATCTTCAACGCCCCGGCATCAAACGAAGGAGCCAGAATCACCTCGCTAAAGATCTCCGCGATCGCCTGCGCGGTTTCTGCATCCATCGGGCGATTCACCACAAGAATCCCTCCAAACGGCGCCTGCCGATCGGTCGCATACGCCTTTTCCCAAGCCTCGAAAAGCTTCTCTCCTGATCCCACTCCACACGGATTGGTGTGCTTCAAAATCGCCAGAGTCGGCGGGGCTTTCTGAAATTCGGCAATCAACCCAGCGGCAGCACTCAGATCCAAGACATTGTTGTAGGAAAGCTCCTTCCCATGCAGCTGCTGGAAGGACTCCAGAAAATTCCCGTACAGAGCCGCTTTTTGATGCGGATTTTCCCCATATCTCAGGGATTGGGCCCGACGCCGAACAATACCCGCGGTCTCCTGCAAAACCGGCTGCTCGTTTTCCACGTGCCGGGTCAGATACGCACCGATCAAGTGATCGTAGTGGGACGTGTGTCGGAAAACTTTCGCCGCGAGTTTTCTCCGGGTTTCCAACGTTGTGTTCCCCGTCGCTTCCATCTCCTGTTGCACCCGTCCGTAGTCGGACGGATCGGTCACCACCGTCACCGCCTCGTGGTTCTTCGCCGCACTTCGCAACATGCTCGGACCCCCGATATCGATATTTTCAATCGCCTCCTCCGTCGTGCAGTTGGTCCGCGCCACCGTCTGCTCAAAGGGATAAAGATTCACCACCACCAGATCGATCGTCGGAATCTTGTGCTGGGCGGCCTGTTCGCGATGGCTCGCCAGATCCCTCCTTTGCAAAAGCCCCCCGTGGACCTTGGGATGCAACGTTTTCACCCTTCCATCCATCATCTCGGGAAAGCCTGTGTAGTCGCTTAACTCGGTCACCTTCACCCCCGCGTCCCGCAACGCCTTGCACGTTCCTCCGGTCGAGATCAGCTCCACGCCTTTTCCCGCCAGGAATTTGGCGAACTCCAACAGCCCCGTCTTGTCGGAGACCGAAAGCAGGGCCCTGCGGATTCCTTCGCTCATCCGATCAACCGAACCTTCCCATTTCCCCGCACCATTCTACCGATCTCATAACATCGAACCGCCTTCTTCACCTTGGCCACTTCCCCTTTCGCCACCACCACAATCATCCCGATTCCCATGTTAAAGGTCCGGTAGGCCTCGAGCTTTCCCAGCCCTCCCTTCGTCTCCAGATATCGGAACAACGGCGGCACAGGCCAGCTCCCCAACCGGATCTCCGCCCCGATCCCTTGGGGAAAAATCCGCGGAGGGTTGTCGATCAGCCCGCCGCCTGTGATATGAGCCGCCCCCTTGATCTTGACTCTCTTTCCAATCTTCAAAAGTGCGGGCCGATAGTTGGGATGCACCGCCAAGAGGAGCTTCTCCAACTTCAAGGAGGTTCCCGGCAGGTTTCCCCTCACCCTCAATTTTGCTTTTTGAAACAAAATATGCCGAGCCAAGGTGTACCCGTTGGTCTGCAAACCGTTCGAAGGCAACCCCAAAATCACATCTCCCGACCGGATGGATCGCCCATCGGTCGCTTTTCCCTTCTCCATCACCCCCACGATGGAGCCCACCAGATCATAATCGTGACCATGATAAATCCCCGGCATCTGGGCTGTCTCCCCACCCAGCAGCGCACAACCCGATCTCCTGCAACCCCGGACCAACCCCGCCAGAATTTGCCGAAACACCTTCGGACTCAATTTTCCCGTTCCAATATAATCCAAAAAGAAC
>RFMG01000038.1 GCA_009927835.1 Verrucomicrobiota bacterium
GCGGGGGCACCCTGGCCATGGCCGGGACGGACACCTGGGGAAATGCCACCACCACGACCACGCCAGCCATCACCCTGAACGCTGGCGGAACAATGACATCGGATGGTTTCTTCAATTCCATTCGGGATTTGACCCTGAATGGCGGCACGGTGTTCCTGAATGGGGGATTGGGCAGCGTAGTCTCCGCTTTCACTTTGGGCGGCACGGTGACCGCAGGCGGTGAGGCCACCAGCACGATTGCCGTGGCCTCGGGCAGCAATAACGCCATCCGCTTGGGACGCCAAGGCACCAGCGAATCCACCACGTTCAACGTCAGCAACGCCAACGGCCAATTGTCGGTCGGCACGGTTCTGGACAACAATTTTGGTTCGATCAGCGGCCTGACCAAGAGCGGGAGCGGGAGGATGGTTCTTTCTGCCAGCAACACGTACACGGGCGGCACGACGATCAGCGGAGGGACGCTGGAGCTGGGCAACGGCGGGTCGGTGCAGGGGAACATCACCAACCACGCCATCCTTTCGATGAATCGGACCGATAGTTTTACGTTGAGCAACGCGATCAGCGGAAGCGGAGCCGTGACGAAGTCCGGCCTGGGGACGGTTACTTTGACCGGCTCCAACACCTACACCGGACTTACCACCGTCAGCGCAGGCTCGTTGGTGGTCTCCAACGCCCTGTGGGCCGCCACCCTCCTGCCGGGATCTACCACGGTGAATTTTGCCAGCGTGCCGGCAGCCGGTACCAACAATCTCCTGCCGGGTCCCTTGGCGACCGCCTCCCTCGCGGCCACAACCTTCACCGGTCTAGGAATCGGTCAAACCGCCTCACTAACCAACGCCCCCAACCTAAAGGTGATCCTATCCGCTCTGCCGCCCGCCAACCAGAAGCCCGTAGTTTCCCCCGGTCAGTCCTTCCGCATTGCGGAAACCAGTGCGGCGGGCACCCGCGTGGGAACCCTGACGGCCACCGACGCCGATTCCCAGGCGGTCTCCCTGACCGGTTGGACCCTCGTTTCCGGAAACAGCGGCAGCGCCTTTGTTTTGAACTGGTCCACGGGAGAGCTCTCGGTGCAGGGGAACCTGGATTATGAGGCCGTGCCTTTTTACACGCTGATGGTGACAGTGTCCGATGGCAAAGCCAGCAGTGACCCGGTCTCTGTCACCGTGCAGGTGGCGGATGTGGCCGAGTTTGCCGACGGCTTTGGATCCGCCAGTGCAGCGACGGAAACCAACGCGGCGGGCCTTCCCAATCTTGCCGCCTACGCCCTGGGAGCCGCCCACCCGAACTCTGTGGTCCCTCTTCCGGTGCTGGCGATGAACACGACCCCTGCGGCCACTTATCTGACGCTCACCGCCCTGGTGCGCACCAATGATCCGAGGGGGCGGTTGGTGGGAAATGCCACCACCAACCTTGCCAGTTGGCCGACGAATCCCTTCATCGCGGGGACGCCCACCTCCGACCAAACCGGTGTCGACCCGGGGGTCACCCAACGGCAGGCCTTCCAAGTGGAGGTGGGTTCGGATACGCGGAAATTTCTCCGGTTGGAAGCCCCCGCGGGCATGGCCCTGGCCAATCCGCTTCCAAACACTGCCACGATCCAGGCGCAAATTGACGCGGCGGTAGCCTCCGGGCAGTCCCAGGTGCGGATCCAGCCCGGAGTCTACACGAACATTGTGCCGGTCGGGTCGGACCCTCACCTGAGGTTGGCCAACCTCAGCAACCTCGACATTGATGCCACGGATGTGACGCTGGTTTGTTCCCGAATGGTCCGTGCGATCTTCATCCGGGATTGCACCAACGTCACCCTGAGCGGGTTGACTATCGATTACGTTCCGTTGCCGATGACGCAGGGGACCATCACTGGTTTCGGCCCTTCGCGGGAATGGACGGACGTGCGCATCCATGATGGTTATCCCGCGCCGGCGGCCCTGACCAACGGGTGGAGCTTCCTTTGGGCTTCGGACCCCCTGACTCGGCGCATCCGGCCCGGTATGGCCAACCGCCCCAACCAATCCATGACGAACATGGGCGGGGGCGTGTGGCGCGTGGCGCACGGGGCGTCGTTTTCCGATACCGCGGCGGTGGGAGACTATCTGCGCATTCCCCAGCCGGTGGTCGACAACACGGCGCTGGTCGCCAACCGATGCTCCAATCTCACCCTTTCCAACATCACCCTCTACTCATCCCCTCTCCATTTCGGGGCCTCCTTTGGTTGGAATGACCGGCTGACGCTGCAATCCTGCCGCATCGTGCCCGGCCCCACGCCTCCCGGTGCCACCGAGCCGCGCCTCTTCTCCGCCGTGGGGGATGGCTTTCATTTTGAGAACACCACCGGGGGCTTGAGCATCCTGGACTGCGAAACCGACTCGACCGGGGATGATGGCATCGCGATTTATGACATGCCGTTGCTGGTGGGGGCGGTCGCCGACGGGGGGAAAACCATCACCCTGTCCTTTGCCATTGCCGGAGGGACGGATTCCCGATGGGCGAAACGGCCCACCGCGGGCACACGGTTTCGCTTTTATGTCGCCGCCACGGGCACGATCGAGGAGGGTCTCGTGACCAACCGCACCTCCAGCAGCATGACAACCTCGGCTTGGACGACACTGCGGAACCAAATCGTTCCCACGACCGTGCCGGCCAACATGTATAACGAGCCCTTTGTGGTTCAGTTGCAGAGTGCCGTGTCCGCCGCCCCGGGAGACGAGGCGCGCCTGCTCGATGATCCCTACGAAACAGTCGTCCGCGGCTGCCGGGTGCGCAACTCGGGATCCCGCGGCATCGTCGCCAACACCTCCCGCGTCCGCCTGGAGAACAACCAGATCGAGGACACCCTGCTACCGGCCGTCCATATCAAAGCCTTCACCAAGGACGGGGGGCCGGGTTTCCATGATGATATCAGCATCCGCAGCAACACGATCACCCGCGGCAACCTGAGCCGCTCCACCTCCTCCGATTTCCTTGGGTCCATCTGTGTGGTGAACTGGGACACCAACCGGCCGACCTTCGGCGGTCACCGCCGCCTCACCATCGAGGGCAATCAGATCGCGGAAAGCTGGGGCGTGGACGTGCAGGTCCATACCGCCTCCGATGTCATCGTGCGGGGCAACCGCTTCGTCGATTCCCATCGGCTGTCTGCCGGGAACGGCTCCCCCCGGGCCGTGGATAACACCTCCGCCATCTTCCTGCAGGACGTGCAAAGCGTCCTGATCCAAAGCAACCAGCTGGTCCGGCCCGGTCCGTATTACGGCTCCCAGCCCCTCCGCACCCAGAATGTGACCGACCTGCAGGCCGCGGAAGCCTTCCTCCCCGCACAGCCATGAACTTCCATCCAGCGATCCGGATTTTCAGCCTCTTGCTGCTTGGCTTGGCGCCCGCCCC
>RFMG01000181.1 GCA_009927835.1 Verrucomicrobiota bacterium
AAGCTTTCCTTGAAGGAAAGTGCGGTGGCGTCGGACGCGTTTTTCCCATTTCCGGACGGGTTGGAGGCGGCGGCGCAGGCCGGCGCGACGGCGGCGATTCAACCGGGGGGGAGCGTGAAAGATCCGGAGGTGATTGCGGCGGCGGACCGGTTGGGCGTGGCGATGATCTTCACGGGGCGCCGGCACTTCCGGCATTAACGCCAGGAGAGAATCCGGGAGCCGTCGGGTTGCGGGGTGAGGGTAAGATCCAAAGTATTTTTCGGCCATTCGCCGGGATAGCGTTCGGGCCATTCGACGGCCACGAGTCCTGAAGTGATGAGGCAATCAGGCCAACCGAGGGAGTCCCAGTCGCGTGCATTTTCGAGGCGGTATAGGTCCCAGTGTTCGAGCGGGAGTTGTCCACCGAGCAGAGGTTGGCACAGGGTGAACGTGGGACTGGGAATATCTCCTGGGACACCCAGCGCTTGGGCAAGACCTCGCACCCACTCGGATTTTCCAGCACCGAGGGGGCCGTGGAGACGAAGGATCGTCCCGGGCGAAAGGAGAGAAAGATGGCGTGCAGCGTGGGCACGGGTGGCGGCCGCATCCGTGCAGATTTCGTCGGGGGAAAACTTAGCGGAGGTGATCATAGCCGCGGAGGGGAAGCCCACCGGTGTGGCAGCCCTGCCGGATGGGAAGGCAGGATCCAATGATGGTTAGAGGAGTGGAAAAGGGCCAGCGTCGCAACAGCGCCGGAGTCAATGGGGGTGGGACGGAGAAGAGAAGTTCGTAATCTTCGCCCCGGGTGAAGGCAAGTTTTGGAGTGGCACGGGGAGAGAGGGGGATTTGACCCGGGTCAATCCGAAATCCGATCCGGGAGGAGCGGGCGAGGCGGGGGAGGTCGGCTCCCAGTCCATCGCTGAGATCGAGCATGGCGGAGGGGAATTTGTTGCGCACGAGCCACTGGCCCTCGGCAAGGCGAGGGTGGAAGGTGAGGTGGCGCCGGGGCCAGGAACCGCCCAGCTTTCCCGTGACGAAAAGGAGGTGGCCCGGCTTGGCTCCCGAGCGGTTGGGTGAGGTATTTTTGGGAACGGTGCCGAGGAGGGAAACGGAGAGGAGGAGTTGCCGGGTCCGCACGGTTTCTCCCCCGACGACGGGAAGGTTGATTTTTTTCGCCAGACGAGCCAGGCCACGGTAGGCCTCACGAAGGCGAGGAGCGGAGCGGGCGTTCGGGCAGCCAGCGGTAAGGAGTGCGGCCCTGGGGGTGGCGCCTGCGGCCGCCAAGTCACTGAGGGCGCGGGCGAGGGCTTTCCGTCCGGCGAGGGGGGCTGGGGTGGATGGGGAGAAGTGAACCCCCTCAACCACCGCGTCTGTTTTGAGAACGAGATCGAGTTGACTGGAAAAAGGGGAAAGAACAGCGCAGTCGTGACCGATGGAGTGGCGGATTCCCTTGGAGGGTTGACGACCCAAGGCCAAGGTCCACCGGTGAATCCAGAAATCCTCGCGGGTGGGGGGAGTCTGATTCATGGGAGGGGCGGCCGGGCAAGGAGGATGAGGATACAGGTGTTGGCATTAAAAAAAGAGTGAAGAAGGATGGAGGGTAGCAGGCTGTTTTTGGTCCGATACAGACCTGCGAGGGCGGCCCCGAAAAAGGTAAGCGGGATCAAAGTGGGTGCATGCATGTGAACAGCGCCAAAGGCGAGGCCGGAGATCCATTGGGCCTGGATCGCGGGCATGCGATACGCCAGCCAGGGAAAAAGAGTTCCCCGAAAAAAAACTTCCTCCCCAATGGGAGCGATCACCAGAGCATAGGTGAGAAAGGGGAGGAGCGTCTCGGTATCGCGGGCCTGGAGGAAGCGGACCATCGCGGGCTGGGGTTCGAGGGGAAGACCGAGAAGAAAAAAGAGGCCGGAGCTGAGGAGGAGCAGAAACAGGATCGGCAGAAAAAGGACCAGCAGGGAGTGAAGGGAGAAACGTGTGTCGGAAACAGGGTGAAAACGAAATATTCCCCACTGCTCGGCGGGTTTTTTCCCATCCAGGATAGAGAGGAGGAGTCCGATGGTGATGGCGAGCCCCGGAAGGAGAGAGGGAAAGAGCCAGGCGGTGAGGCCCAGAGCGGTGGCGGCAAACAGGAGGGGTGCCAGCGACAGGTTCAGGGTGGGAGCGGGGGCGGATGGGGTTGGAAGAAAAAGAATTCGAAGACGCGGAATCCCCCCGAAACAGAGGGAGGCCATCGCGAGGGTGAGCAGGAGAGCCGCATAGACCAAGGCGGGAAGTGGGGGGGACCACGGGGTCATCCATGGAGTGTAAGGGAAACAGGGACCGGAAAAGAAGAGGCAAAGGGGGTGGATTGCCGGATTGAGGGGAGCCGGGAGATGGGGCATTGTGGTCGCGGATGAAACATTCGATTGCCCTCAAGATCTTTGCCTTGGCAGTGGGCATCATCGGACTGACCGTGGTGGTTGCGATGTTGACGAACATCGAGGTGATTGGGTTGGGTGGGAACGTGACCACCGTCGCAAAAAAAACAATTCCTTTGGCAGCCAAGGCGGCGGATCTGAACGAGGCGGGGCTCTACCGGCGGGTGGCTTTCGAGCGGCTCTATCGTGAATACGGGGAGCCGCAGCCGGATGCGGAAACCATCAAGGAGGCGACCGAGAATTTTGAAAAGAATACAGCAACAACTTCCGAATTAAGTTCCGCTCTCCGGGCGGATCTCAAGGTGTTGCCAGACGATCCCGGGGAAAGGGAGTTGGCGGCACAAGCCCGGGAGGTGGTCAGCCAGATCGAAAGCAGCTTCCGTGCAACGACGGATTTGGCACGATCGACTTTGCAGGCCCGCAAGGCGGGTGACCGGGCAAAGGCAAAGGAGCTGCTGGATTTTACCGTCAAAGGTCAGAGTGAGCTGAGAAAGCTTCGCTGCAAACTTCAGGATATTACCGTGCAAATGGCGGAGATGTCGGCCCAAGACGCGGAAGGCAGAAAAAACAGGGTACTGATCAGCAGCACGGCCACGACGTTGTTGGCGGCGGTGCTCGGATTGGGGGCGGCCTGGATGATCTCCCGGAACATGGCGCGACCCCTTCTCGAACTGTTGAGCACCACGAGAAAAGTCCAGGCGGGTGATTTTCGGGCCCATGTTGGAAAACTTCCGGAGGACGAGATCGGGCAGCTTGGGGAGAGCTTCAACCTGATGGTGGGAGAGCTGCGGCGAAAGCAGGATCTGCAGAAGGCGATCGGGTCGTACATCGATCCAAGGATCGTGGAAAAGGTCATCGTGCCGGGGCGGCCGGAGGACGTGGCGGGACAAAAGAGGTTGATGACCGTTTTGTTTACGGATTTGGTGGGTTTCACCACGCTGGGGGAGAACCTGACGGCGGGCGGGTTGGTGCACGTGATCAACCGCTACTTCACCCTGATGTCGGAGTGTGTTCAGAAAGAGCACGGGATCATCGACAAGTTTATCGGGGACGCGATCATGGCGTACTGGGGTCCGCCTTTTGTGGCGGAGGAGGAGCAAGCCATCGCGGCGTGTCGTGCGGCGCTCGCCCAGGTCGACGCCCTGTCCCGGTTCCGCGCCGAGTTGCCCGACCTGATGGGGTTGCGCAAGAATTTGCCAGAGATCAACCTGCGGATTGGAATGGCGACGGGGGAGGTGGTGGTGGGGAACATCGGAAGCGAGACGGCGCGAAGTTATACGGTGATGGGGGACACGGTGAATCTGGCCTCGCGGTTGGAATCGGCCAACACGATGTACGGGACACGCATTCTCATTTCGGAGGAGACGCGTCGCATGGTGGAGCGGGGCATGGCGACCCGGGAGGTCGACCTGCTGGCGGTGAAGGGCAAGAGCGATCCGGTGGGCATTTATGAGTTGTTGGCCGAGCAGGGGAAGCTGAGGCCGGAGGAGGATCAAAAAATCAAACTGGCGGAGGTGGCCCTGGCTGCATACCGGAAGCAGGATTGGGCCGGATCGGAGCGAGCGTTCGGGGAAATGGTGGAAAAGTATGCGGATGGAGCCAGCCGGACTTTTTTGGGGAGGATCGCTTTGCTGAGGGAACATCCTCCCGGCCCCGGTTGGGACGGGGTGTGGCGGATGACCACGAAATAGGGATCAGACTTTGGCCCGTGCGTCGAGGTCGACCCAGTGGTTGCCATCGGCCCTGAGCATGAGGTCGGATTCCTGCGGTCCCCAGGATCCGATGCGATAGATGGAGATGGGGTTTTCACTCCACCCCTGGCGGATGGCGTCGACCAGGCGCCAAGCCTCAAGAACCTCGTCGTCGCGGGTAAAGAGGGTGGAGTCGCCGAAAATCGCGTCCCCGAGAAGTCGTTCGTATGCCTCGGGGGAGTAGGATCCGAATTCACTGGCGTAACAGAACTCCATGTCGACGGGTTGAACGGTGCTCCGCCCGGGGCGTTTTGCGTTGAAGCAGAGATGCACGCCCTCGTCGGGTTGGAGACGGATGTGCATGGCGTTGCGGCTGAGGAGATCCCCAAACTCCGCCCGGAAAAGGGCGGCGGGTGGGCGGCGAAAGACGATGACGATCTCGGAGGCGCGGGAGGAGAGGGCTTTTCCGGTCCGAAGATAGAAGGGGACTCCCGACCATCGCCAGTTGTCGATCTGAATTTTGAGTGCGGCGAAGGTTTCGGTGGTCGAGTTGGGGTTGACACGATCCGACTGGCGATATCCCTCGTACTGGGCGCGGACGGTGCTGGCCCGGATGGTCTCCATTTTCGGGGTGGTGATGGAGCGGAGGACTTTGACTTTCTCGTCGTGGATGGATTGGGAGGTGAGGTTGGCGGGGGGTTCCATCGCCGTGATGGAGAGAAGCTGCATCATGTGGTTTTGCACCATGTCGCGCATCGCCCCGACCTCGTCGTAGAAAGCCCCCCGGGTGCCGACCCCCTCCTGCTCGGCCACGGTGATCTGCACGTTGTCGATCAGGTTGCTGTTCCAGATCGGCTCCCAGATGGAGTTGGCGAAGCGGAAATAGAGAAGATTCTGGACTGTTTCCTTTCCGAGGTAGTGATCGATACGGAAGAGGTTGGATTCATCGAGGCAGGATTGGAGGTCGGTGACCAGTTGGCGGGCGGAGGCGAGGTCGTGGCCAAAGGGTTTCTCGACAACGACGCGGGCGGGGAGTCCGGGGTGGACCAAGCCTGCCTTGGCGAGCTGTTGGACGACGGTGGCAAAGTAGTCCGGGGCGGTGGCGAGATAAAAAATGTGTTGGGTCAGACCACGGGTTTTGGCCAACTCCTGTAGCGTCTCCTTGAGGCCCAGATAGGCCTTGGGGTCGTCAAAATTTCCCGCGTGGTAGGAAAGTTTGGGTGTGAAGTTTTTCCACTCCTGCGCGGAGACGGGACGCAGGCGGGAAAACTTATCGAGGCCCTCCTTCATCTCGTTGCGGAATTCGTCATTTGTTTTGGGGCGTCGGGCAAAGCCAATGATCGAGTAGTCCGGGGGCAGGGCGCCCTCGTGTTGCAGACCGAAGAGGGCGGGGACGAGTTTGCGATGGGTGAGGTCCCCGCTGGCGCCAAAGATGACCATCACAAAAGGGGGCAGGACCCGATCGGCTTGGGGGGAGGGGTCCGATTTGGTTGGATTGACCGAGGGGATGCGAGCGGGTGCGGCAGCTGGGCTCATGGTTGGGTACAATGGTAGATTTCGATCGTTCCGCGGTCACTACGAACCTTGGCGGCGGGGAAGTTGGCTGAGGGGTCGTCCTGGGCGAGGGCACGGACGAACGGCTCCTTGGAGGGTCCCCGGGTCACAAACCAGATGGCGCGTGCGTAGCGAAGGAGGGTGTAGGTGGAGGTGACCCGCCAGACGCCGAGCTTGGGGAC
>RFMG01000163.1 GCA_009927835.1 Verrucomicrobiota bacterium
GAGGCACGGGTAGGTAGGGGCGGCCCGGGTACGGGCTTGAGGAGCTAGGGGGGTATGGCAGAGTGCACAGGATGAAGGCACGGAAATCGGCCTCGGATATGAGGCGCTGGTCGGGGCCCCTGGTGGACGGAATGGAGCGCGCGCCCAGCCGTGCCATGTTGCACGCCGTGGGATTTCGGGAGGAGGACTTTCAGAAACCCCAGATTGGAATTGCCTCCACCTGGAGCCAGGTCACGCCCTGCAACGCGCATATCGACGAGCTGGCCCGGGAGGCGGCGGCCGGGGCGAATGAGGCGGGAGGCAAGGCGGTGATCTTTAACACGATCACCATTTCGGACGGAATCTCCATGGGCACGGAAGGAATGAAGTATTCTTTGGTTTCCAGGGAGGTGATTGCGGATTCGATTGAGACGGTGGTGGGATGCGAGGGGTTCGATGCCCTGGTGGCGTTGGGTGGGTGTGACAAGAACATGCCCGGTTGTGTGATGGCGATGTTGCGGCTGAACCGACCCGCGGTGTTTGTTTATGGCGGAACGATCCTGCCTGGGTGCATAGGAAAGAAGGAGTTGGATATCGTGAGTGTGTTTGAGGCGGTGGGGCAGAGGGCGAGGGGGTCGATCACGGATGAGGAGCTGGGAGAAATTGAAAAGTGTGCGATTCCAGGGCCAGGATCGTGCGGGGGAATGTACACGGCAAACACGATGGCGTGTGGCATCGAGGCCATGGGATTGAGTTTGCCGAACAGCTCCGCCATGGCGGCGGTTTCACCCAATAAAAAGTTGGATGCCAGGGAGGCGGGAAAAGCGGCCTACGCGCTGGCGAAGCGGGGGATTTGTCCGAGGGATATTCTCACCCGCAAGGCGCTGGAGAATGCGGTCACCGTGATCACCGCCCTGGGCGGGTCGACGAACGCGGTTCTGCATTTTTTGGCGATTGCACAGGCGGCGGGAGTGAAGCTGGAGATCGAGGATTTTCAGAAAATCGGCCAACGGGTGCCGGTGTTGGCGGATCTGAAGCCGAGCGGAAAGTATGTGATGGCGGAGCTGGTTCGGATCGGCGGGCTGGTGCCACTGATGAAGCGGTTGCTGGATCGGGGAATGCTGCATGGGGAGTGTATGACCGTGACGGGCAAAACGGTGGCGGAGAATTTGAAATTTGTCGGGGATTATCCTGCAGGGCAGGAGGTGATCCGGCCCTTTTCCGATCCGATCAAGAGGAGCGGGCATCTGGTGATTCTTCGGGGGAATCTGGCTACCGGGGGGGCGGTGGCAAAAATCAGCGGCAAGGAGGGGGAGCGATTTGAGGGAAGGGCCAAGGTTTTTGGGGCGGAGGAGGAGGCGATGAAAGCGATTCTTGCAGGGAAAATCAAAAAAGGGGATGTGGTGGTCATCCGATATGAGGGACCCCGGGGCGGGCCTGGGATGCGGGAGATGCTGGCACCCACCAGTGCGATCATGGGTCAGGGGCTTGGGAAGGATGTGGCATTGATCACCGATGGAAGATTTTCGGGGGGAACGCACGGTTTTGTGGTGGGGCATATCACCCCTGAGGCGTATGACGGGGGGCCTTTGGCTTTGGTGAAAAATGGAGACCGAATTGTGATTGATGCAAAGACCAGAACGATGGATCTGGATGTTTCCCGAGCGGAAATGAAAAAAAGGGCGAAGGCGTGGAAAAAGCCGAAGCCGAAATATACGACGGGGGTTTTGGCCAAGTTTGCACATCTTGTGGCGGATGCATCCCATGGGGCGGTGACGGACGAGGGGCTGAGCCTTTAATTGAAGCGCGGGAGTTGGGGTCCAGCGGCAATTTTTCTTGGACTGGTTGTTTTCGTAGGTATCGGGGTCAGGGCCTGTTTGGATTTGCCGGCCCAATTGGCATCCAGAACGGTGGGGGGCGTGCGGGAGGGGATTGCCGAGGTGTTTGTGGACCTTCTTCATGTGCGACCCGAGATCCGCGAGGGAACGCAAGTGGTGTGGGGGCAGACAGCGGCACGAACCGAGGTGATCGTCGCCGCCAAGAGGATCGAGGTTGGATATGATTGGGAACACCGGTGGATGGGGAGCCGCAAAGTGATCCGGCTGACCCAATCGTATGAGGTGAAGGCAGGCTTCGATTTGTCCAAACCGTTTTGGATCGAGATCGGCGCCACGGGGGCGGAGGCGACCGCGCATCTGCCCAATCCTGAAATACTGGCGGTGACCCCGGTGGGGGAGGTCTCGTACCAAGATCAGGACGGATGGTGGAACAAAGTGACCAACGAGGATCGTGCCAGGGCTCTGCAGGCGTTGGTTTCCGAGGCCCGGGGGAAAGCGGAGCGGGGGTCCTTGCTGGATGAGGCAAGGGAAATGACCGGAAGTCGGTTGACCGATTTGTCCCGTGCAAGGAAGATTCATCTACAGATCGAGTATCCGAAGCCGTAATCAAAAAAAGATGCCTTTTTCGAAATGAGCCATCCTCCGCCGATCACGAACAGGAATGCACGGGGCATCAAAGGCAAGGGCACCCATCGAAACATCGACTGGAAAGCATTTTTCAAAAAACCCATCGTTCTGGTGTTTCTTTTTTCCCTGGCGGTTCATGTCCTGCTTTTGATCGGGTTGGGTGGAGTCACCCTATTTCAGGGGCGTACCGTGGCTTTGCCTTTCGTGACAGAGAGCGAGCCGGCAGACCTCCCTGTGCCGCCTCCGCCCCCGCCGGATGAGGAGATGGTTCAGGAGGAAAGGACGGCCGACCCCAACATGCCGGACGATACCCCCGCGGCGGAGGATTCGGCCCCTCCGCTTGAAATGATGAGTGTTCCCGGGGGGGCCAGTTGGGCTCCTGCGGTTCCCAAGGATATCAAAATGTCGGTCACGGGAACTTTAGGTGGCAGTGGTGCAGGAAGTGGATCGGGCACAGGCTCAGGAAAAGGGATGGGTCGGGCGGCAGGAGTGAAGCTTTTCGGGGTGGAGGTGAAAGCCAAGAAGCTTGGGGTGATTGTGAG
>RFMG01000226.1 GCA_009927835.1 Verrucomicrobiota bacterium
CTTCGCCCGACAAAAAAGCTGTCCCTCCGCTCCCTTGACCTCCGACTCGACCACAAACCGCACCTTCCCCACCTCCCCCAGACGCGAAACCACCCGCACCCGCTCCCCCAGTTTTGCGGGCCGCAGATACTCCACCTCCGTCCTCGTCAAAACAGGACATCCATGGTCCCCTCCCACCATCTCCCCGATGCCCCAGCCCAAAAGCTCCGCCAGATCGGTCCGCACCGCCTCGATCCATCGCAAATAGCTCAAATTATGCACCACGCCGCCCGCATCCGTGTCAAAGAAGTAGACCGTGAAGTCCCTCTCCGCCTCCGCTCGCCCGCTCACAACTCCCCGAACTCCTGCTCCATCCTTTTTACCAGCAGCTTCATCACCTTGATGCGGGCATACCACTTGTAGTTTCCCTCGATCAGATTCCACGGGGCCAGGCGGGAGCTCGTCCTCATAAACATCTCCTCCGCCGCTACGACATGCTCGTTCCATTTTCTTCGGTTCCGCCAATCCTCCTCGCTGATCTTCCAATGTTTGTACGGATCCGCCGCCCGCCGTTCAAAACGCCGCAACTGCTCCGACTTGGTGATGTGCACGAAAAATTTCATCAAAATGCAGCCCCCGTCCACCAGGGTCTTTTCAAAATCCTGAATCTCCCGATACGCCCGCTTCCACTCCTCCTTCTTGGCAAATGCCTCCACCCGCTCCACCAGCACCCGACCGTACCAGCTTCGGTCGAAAATCGCCGTCTGCCCCGTGGCGGGAATCTTGTTCCAGAACCGCCACAGGTAATGGTGCGCCTTCTCCTCCTCCGTCGGTTTCACAATCGACCAAACCCGGACCAACCGCGGATCCTGCCGCTCGGTCAGCCGCTTGATCACCCCGCCCTTGCCGGCCGCATCCGGCCCCTCAAAGACCAAAATCAGGTTCTTGGGACTTTCCTGCAGCAACCGCTGGCCGTGAAGAAGCTTCAACTGCAACCCGCGCAACTTCTCCCGATACTCCGACTTCTCGCGTATCTGCTTGTCCAAATCGAGCTGATCCAAACGGCACTTCACCCACCCTGCCTACCCAATTTCCCGCAAACCGCCAGCCCCAACCGGCGAATTGTCCATCGCATCGATCCTAAATTTCGTTACTCTGGGACCATGCTGTTGCACGAGTTTCCCAGCGCCACCGCATGGATCGACTCCATGGTCGAGGGATGGGAGGCACTCGGGGGCCCCGCCCTCCGTGCCCGCGGCACCTTTCACGTTTCCCTATCGGGGGGTTCCACTCCCCGACCTCTTTACGATCGCCTTGCCAAAACCAAATGGCCCTGGTCCGCCACCCGCCTTTACCTGGGGGACGAACGTTGGGTCACCCCGGATCATAAGGACAGCAACTATCGGATGATTCACCAGGCCTTTCAGGAAACAGGAGTCCACATCGAACGCGTTCCCACCGAAATCGGGACCGCCGACATCGGTGCCCGTGCGTATGAAAAGCAGGTTCGCACAGACCTCGGCGAGCCCCCCCGTTTCGATCTGATTCTCCTGGGAATCGGGGACGACGGCCACACCTCCTCCCTCTTTCCCGAAACCGCCGCCCTTCACGAGGC
>RFMG01000096.1 GCA_009927835.1 Verrucomicrobiota bacterium
TGCGGTCGGGTCATAGACCCGGCCCTACCTAACGAGCGGCACACAATTTTCATCGATTTCACCACCGGACGACGGATGATCCGCCCTACGCAAATCTAAACCACCTCTGTCGGCAGTAATCCCATTAGCTTTTTCACCTCCTGCACCCGATCCTTCGGGCAAACGAGCAGGGCATCGGGGGTATCGACCACAACGAGGTTTTTCGTGCCCAGAAGAGCGATCTGCCGACCTCCTTCTGCAATGGCGAGTGTGTCTTGGGAGTCCACGGCAGTGATATTTCCACGGAGCGTATTTCCTTTTTTATCGGTAGGAAGATGGGAAGGAAGGGCGGTCCACGATCCGACATCGTCCCATGGAAACGAGGCTTGGAGTGCGAGAACCGATCTGGCTCCCTCCATGATGGCGTAGTCGACCGAGATTTTTGGGAGTTTCGGGAATTCGCGGTTGAGATAGGAGGCGTAGGAGCCGCGTTTGGGAAACTTTTCGATGAAGCGGGCGAGGGCGGGTTGTTGTCGACGGGCCTCGGCAAGAAAAGTGGAGGCTTTCCAAACAAAGATTCCAGCGTTCCAAGCATACTGACCGGACCGCAGGTAGGCCTTGGCTTTTGGCAAGGATGGCTTTTCCACAAAGCGACGAACGTGAAGGAAGGGGCCGCCCTTGATATGGGAAAGGGTTTTGCTTCCCAGATGGAGATAGCCGAAGCCTGTCGAGGGATAGGAGGGCTGGATTCCAAGGGTGACGAAGGATGGGGAGGCGGAGGCTGCCCGGGCGGCTGCAGCCAACTGGGAGCGAAAGATAGGGTGTTTGCCGATGAGCGCATCGGCTGGGAGGAGTGCCAAGACGGCGTCCGGATGGGCGCGAAGAGCCAGCGCTGTGGCTAGGGCAGCCGCAGGGGCGGTATCGCGCTTAGCCGGCTCTGGAATGAGTGAGCTTTTGGGAAAGCGGGGCAGGGCTTTGCGGATGCCGGGAATCTGCTCGTGATTGGTGAGGATCAGGAGATTGGAAGGTCGGGGTGCCAGGGGTTTGAGCCGGAGAACGGTTTCCTGGAGAAGGGTTTTCGAGGAGACCAGTTTGAGGAGGTGTTTCGGTTTTGCCTTGCGGCTCAGAGGCCAGAAACGCTCGCCACTGCCGCCGGCCATGATGAACATCAGAAAGGGCGATGCCATGGATGGAGATTAGGATGAAGACGAAGATGAGAGGAGGAGGAAGTTTTGTGGGCTTGGTAGGGACGCCTACCCCTAGGCGTCCATGTTGTCGGTTATTTGCTCGAGCCCAAAATTCCACATGATCGATAAGAGTAACCGGTTCTACCAAACCGCCAAGGATTCAGGTATATTAGTCTTATGGAAGTTCTCACCGCCCTGATCGCCGATTCGGCGAGTGATTACCAGGGTAAGCTGTGTGTCTTGGGCTCCTTCGACACCATATGTGCGAGGCAGTACCCCGCGGTGCATCCGCACTGCTCGATTGCGCTCAGGCTTCTTTTTCGCACGGGGGACGAGGGGAAGCACACGATTCAGATCTCCTTCATCGATTCGGATGGAAAGGTGATTCTGCCTGAGGGCGGACCCAGAATTGAGTTCAACATGGGGGAGCCCCCTGCTCAGGCATTTTTTTGGAGCCAGAACTTTATTTTCAACATCGCCGGGTTGCGGTTGCCGGCCCCCGGCCAGTATTCCCTGGATGTCCTTTATGACGGAAAGATCGTTTCGCGGATCCCCTTGCAGGGTGTGCAAATCCAGCAGCCGGCGCAGCAGGGGTGATACCGCCTTAGCCCTGAATCAACTTCGCGGGGTCGATAATGCCACAACCGTAGAGGGGGTCGAAACCCGTCTGGCCGGCATCGGCGGAGGTGCGGCACAAGTGCTCGATGAGATCCTGCTGCGTCCGCAGGGGGGTTTTTCCGCCCATTTTGCGGTGCTTGGCAACGGCGAGGGCAACCACGCCTGAGACAAAGGGGGTGGCCATGGAGGTGCCGCTGAGGACGGCGTAGCCGCGGGGTGGATAACAAGAGGTGATCTCATCGCCCGGAGCCACCACGTCGACTTGGCGGCCTCGCGACGAGAATCGGGAAAGGCGTTTTCGGCGGTCGATCGATCCGACCGCGACCATTTCAGGAAAGCCGGCGGGATAGCCCACGGTGTCGAGCTCGGGACCTTCGTTGCCAGCCGCGGTGATGACAAAGATGCCCTTGGAGATGGCCAGGAGGAGGGCTTGGTGAATCGCTTCGTCCGGTTCGGGACTGCCAAGGCTCATGGAAAGGATGTCGGCGCCGGTTTCGATGGCCCAGCGGATCCCGGCGACGATGTCCTGGGAGGTTCCGGCCCCCTCATCGTTGAGGACCTTGGCCATGATGATTTTGGCCGCTGGGGCGACACCGACGATCCCGCGGGCGTTGCGGCGGGCGGCGATGATGCCGGAGACGTGGGTGCCGTGACCTTGCGCATCGTAGGCGGCGGAGGGACTGCGGGTGAAGTCACGGGCCTCGAGGATGGCGGGGCGAAGGTCGGGATGTTCAAGGGCGATGCCTGTATCCAGGACGCCCACCTTGATACCTTCGCCTTGGGTTTCTTTCCAGAGGGGTGGGACGCCAAGGAGTTTGAGGCCCCAGTCGATCGTTTCGGCGGTGGCCAGCATGACCTTGTCGACCTTAAAGGGAGGGAGTCGGTAAATGGGGGAGGGCATAGGCGACTTCATACGAGGTCAGTGTCAAAGCTCAAACTTTAACTTCTTTGCAGGTACCCCAAATTTCGGCCAGATCCTCTGGTAGCCCAATTTCCTGATAAATCTCCTCCGCGCCGAAAACAAAGGACAATTTTGAGGAATGAAGGCTATGTCTAGCCATTTTAGGACTGTTTTCAGTATCTTTATCGATATAGTCTATAAATACTTCATCTTTTTGACCATAAATTTTGTCATTAAGTACTGGAAATCCGATGAATTCGAAATGGGCACGGATCTGGTGGAGACGGCCAGTCTTAGGGGAGACCTCGACTAGGCTTATCTCACCGAATTTCGGGAGTCTTCGTGTTTCGAGGGTTTTGAACTCGGTCTGGGCTGGGTAGGTGCCTGGCACGACGGCTTGGCGCATATAGATTCGGCTGGGTTGATGTTTGCCGAGTCGGTCGAGAGGTTGATCGATCACGCCTGAGTCGGGGGGCCGACCATGAACCAAGGCGAGGTAAGATTTATGGATTTCGCGGCGCTGCTGCATTTTTCCGAACAGGGAGGCGTTGTCCTTGCCTCGGGCCACCAAAAGAAGGCCGCTGGTTTCGCGGTCGAGTCGGCTAACCAGCGAAAGGAACTCGTCGGGAAACTGGTCGCGGAGCCAGTCGATGAGTGTAAAAGTTCCATCGGGGCGGGTTGGATGGACGAGCCATCCGGCCGGTTTATCCACAATGAGAAAGTGGTTATGCTGCTGGATAATGGCAGGCGACATTCCGCTACGTTCTCCCTGAACCAAATTTCGACCACATTTTTTTCAGCTGCTCCGTGGCATGAAATCCGCGAAATGACTTTGGATAGAGTCGACGAGGTAAGAGAGGGTCGGCTTGGATTGCCTGTTGCCAGGAAAACGTCGCTTTGCGAATGGTGTCAGGGTTAGGTTTTTCCCTGCAAAGGCTCAGAACCTTCGAATAAAGGGCATCCAAACCATTCATATCCCATGATTGCTCGACAAGGCTGATGGGGTTCAATCCCTTGGGTGTCGGGGCCTCCCAGAGGAGCAAGGTGCCAGAATCTGGTGTGTCATGAAAAAGCTTCCGAATTTCATTCAGTGGTTTTGTCGAGACCCATAAACTGCGCTGTATAGGCCGAGTCGGTTCTGTTTGAGCCAACGCCAAAGTTTTTGTCGCCGTGCCTTTGGCTCGGAGGGAATATCAAAAGCAAGCAATCGCCACTGCCCATCCCATTCAAGGTTCCAGCACTGGTAAGGATCGGCATGCTGCAAGGTAAGGGTCGAAAGTTCATCCCGCAGTCGCTCCACCCAGCGTCCCGCGGGCTCGGCCTCACGCTGAAGCCAAGACGGTTCAGTAAAGCGACTCTGCAGGGCACGAAAAGCACCCAAGCCAAGTCCGCTCAGGGAGTTGAAAAGGTTGAGATAACTGCTTGTGGAATGGGGCCTCATGGCAAACTTTCCCAGCGCCCACCACGCCAGAAGGGCAGATTTTGCCAAGGAATCCCGTGCCACGCAATCATGTTACAATTGTCACATAATAAGGGAAACCAAATACTTTGCGTTGGGCCCGATTCCGCATGCTTGGGCTCTGTTGAACAGAAGTGAGCTGTGAAATGATTCTGCTCTAATATGTTACAATTGTAACATATTAGTGGAAACATATGGGG